>NZ_BAAGYZ010000021.1:0-261920 GCF_054778995.1 Streptomonospora sediminis | reverse complement strand
GAAGCACCTTTCGCATGTCCAGAGGGGTCTGCGGTCACGCCCGCCGTGAAAGCCCGAGGTTAACACGGCTGCGGCAATCCATGCCCGATACGCGCCGATACTTGCGGAAGGCCGCTGGATCCGGCGATTATCGGCGACCACTGTCGGCCAGTAGCGGTGGCCGCCCCTCCCCGTCCCGCCGCCGCCGGACCCCGCCCACCACCGGTTCCGCCGCGCTCTTGGCGCCGCCGCAGCGGCCGGTATCACCCCTGCGCAGATATACGTGTGCTTGCGGAGGGCTACCATCGGTCCCCATGACAGCCGGGAAGACGGGACGCAAACGCCCCACTATCAGCGACGTCGCCAAACGCGCTGGTGTCACCAAGGGGGCGGTGTCGCGCGCGCTCAACAGCGGGACCGGTGTCAGCTCCGACACGCGGGAGCGCATCCGCCAAGCCGCCGTGGACCTGGGGTGGAGCCCCAGCTACGCGGCCCGGGCGCTCAACGGCAAGGCACTGGGCACCATCGGCCTGGTGGTGCGCCGGTCGCCGGAGATTCTCGACTTCGACGCGTTCTTCGCGTCGTTCCTGTCCGGGATCGAATCCGTGCTCTCGGGTGAGGAACACGCCACGGTCATCCGGTTCGTGCCCGATGCGCGCACCGAAGCCTCCACCTACGAGCGGTTGTTCAACGACCGCTTCGTCGACGGGTTCCTGGTCACCGACCTGCGGGTCGATGACGAGCGCCCGGAGATGCTGCGCCGCATGGGCGCACCGGCGGTCGTGGTGGGTGCGCCGGAGGGCTCTTCGGACTTTCCCACGATCGTCAACGACTCCGAAGTGGCGATCGGGCAGCTGGTGCGGCACTTCGCCGAGGGCGGCCACCGCCGTATCGCCCACGTCCAGGGCGACCCCGGCATGCTGCATGCGCTGCAGCGCCGCGACCACTGGGAGCGGGCGGTGCGCGAGGCGGGGTTGGAGCCGGGGCCGGTGGATTACGGCGGCTACACGATCGTCGGCGGTGCGCAGGCCACGGAGCGCATTCTGGCGCTGGACGAGCGGCCCACGGCGATTTTCTACGGCAGCGACCTCATGGCCATCGGCGGGTACTCGGTGCTGGGTGAGGCGGGGCTGGCGATCCCCGCGGATATGGCGGTGGCCGGTTTCGACGACATCGCCCTGGCCTCGTTCACCTCGCCGCCGCTGACCACGATCCGCAGCAGGCACCGGGCGCTGGGCAGTACGGCGGCCCGGATCCTGCTGGACATGCTCAAGGGGCACCCGGCTCCGGAGTCGATCGTGCTCACCGGCGAGCTCCAAATCCGAGAGTCTGCAGCGTAACGACTCAATAACCCCCCTCCTGCAGGTTGGTGATTTAACCTACACTCGCTTGGTAAACCGGTTTACCATCCGTTGCAGTGCCCCCGGTCGGCGTCCGCGGGGCCGCTGTCCGACCAACCCCGCACATCGCCGTCCGAAAGATCCAGCCAGCCCCATTGGCTAGCCCCATCCAGTCCCCATTGAGTGAACAGGCATGTCAGCGGCCCCACGGGGCCGGCCCCCGTTCGTCCTGTCAGGCGCCGAAGACGACGGCAGGCTCGCATGACCACGAGAAACGGAGATGGTCGTGAAGATTCCCGCCAAAGCATTGATGTCCGCCTCTACCGCCCTTGGACTCGTCGTGGCATTGACCGCGTGCGGCTCCGGAGGCGAGTCCGGCGGCGACCAGACGCTGACCTACTGGGCCAGCAACCAGGGCGCCAGCGTTGAAGAGGACAAGAAGGTCCTCAAGCCGGCGCTCGACCGCTTCACCGAGGAAACCGGCATCGAGGTCGAACTCGAAGTCATCCCGTGGAGCGAGCTCTACAACCGCATCCTCACCGCGGTCAGCAGCGGCGACGGGCCCGATGTGCTGAACATCGGCAACACCTGGGCCGCCAGCCTGCAGGAGACCGGCGCGTTCGTGCCCTACGAGGGCGCGGACCTAGAGGCGGTCGGCGGCAAGGGCCGCTTCGTCGAGACCAGCTTCGCCACCGGCGGCGCCGAGGGCGAGGCCCCGACGTCGGTGCCGCTGTACGGCCTGTCTTACGCGCTGTTCTACAACCCCACCATGTTCGAGGAAGCCGGCATCGAAGAGCCGCCCAAGACGTGGGAGGAGTTCGTCGACACCGCCAAGGAGCTGACCAAGGACACCGACGACGACGGCGAGCCCGACCAGTACGGCTTCGCGCTCGAAGGCGGCAGCGAGCGGCAGAACTCGCACCTCGCCCACATCCTGGGCCTGCAGAACGGCGGGCAGCTCTGGAAGGACGGCGGCCCGACCTTCTCCACCCCGGAGCAGGTCGAAGCGGTGAAGATGTGGGTCGACCTTATGGCCGAGGAGGAGGTCGTCGACCCCGGCAACGCCGAGTTCAGCGACGGCACGCAGGCCATCGGCGACTTCACCGACGAGCGCGCGGCGATGGTCATCGTGCAGGGCAGCGGCCGCACCACCATGGCCGCCCGCGACTTCGACGACTACGAGGTCGCCCAGGTCCCGATGATGGACCCGCTTCCCGGCGAGCCGATCCAGAGCCACGCGGCGGGCATCAACATCAGCGTCTTCAACGACACCGACAACAAAGAAGGCGCGCTGCAGCTCGTCAACCACCTGACCAGCCCCGAGGAGCAGGTCTACCTCTCGCAGGAGTTCCAGACGCTGCCCGTGGCGACCAAGGCCTATGACGACGAGGCCCTGCAGACCGACTCCATGGACACTTTCCGCACCATCCTCACCGACCACGCCGCCCCGATGCCGCTGATCCCGGAGGAAGGGCAGATGGAGACGGTGCTGGGTGAGTCCATCGCCGGGCTCTTCGCCGACGCGGCGACCGGCAGCGAGGTCACCGAGGACGACGTCCGCAAGGCCATGGAGGAGGCCGAAACCCAGATGGACGCCGCGAACTAGCGGTTAGTCCCTCGGCCGCCCCGCCCGACCGCGGCGGGGCGGCCGTTCGATGGAGGCAATGATGTCGACGACCGAAGACACCGCAGATCCGCCACCCCCCTCAGAGGGGCAGGCTCCCCCGCCCGCCGAACCGACGAGCGGTGCCCGCAAGCGGCGCCGGCGCCCCGGGTCCTTCCTGCCGTACGGGATGGTCCTGCCGGCGGCGGTAATGGAACTGCTGATCCATATCATCCCCATGATCCTGGGGATCTACATCGCGTTCACCTCGCTGACGCAGCTGACGATCCGGAACTGGACCTCGGCGCCGTTCGTGGGGTTGGAGAACTTCGTCCGGGGCCTGGACCCCGGCGGCGCGCTGGGCAGCGCTCTGTTCCAGAGCCTGTTCCGGACGATCGTGTACACGGCGCTGGTGGTCGGGATCTCCTGGGCGCTGGGCATGGCCGCCGCGGTCGCGCTCAACACCCGTTTCCGCGGGCGCGGCGTGCTGCGCACGCTGTTCCTGGTGCCCTACGCCCTGCCGGTCTACGTGGCCGCGATCATCTGGGCGTTCATGTTCAACCAGCGCGACGGCATGATCAACCGGCTGCTGGTGCAGGACCTGGGCCTGGTGGACGAGCGCCCGTTCTGGCTCATCGGCGAGAACGCGTTCTGGGTACTCGTGATCGTTTCGGTGTGGCGGCTCTGGCCGTTCGCGTTCCTCATGCTGCTGGCCGCGCTGCAGAGCATCCCCGGTGAGATGTACGAGGCCGCGGCGATCGACGGCGCCTCGACCTGGAAGCGGTTCACGCGCATCACGATGCCGATGGTGCGGTCGTCCAACGCCGTGGTCTTGCTGGTCATGGGATTGTGGACATTCAACGAGTTCAACATCCCGTTCCTGCTCTTCGGAGACACCTCGCCTGACAGCGCACGGCTGATCTCGCCGCTGATCTACGAGCACTCCTTCGTCAACTGGAACTTCGGCCTGGGATCGGCGATGAGCGTGCTGCTGCTGATCGCGCTGGTCATCGCGTCGGCGATCTACGTCCGGATGGTCCTGCCCAAGGGGGGTGACAATGACTGAGTCAACGGGCTTCCGCGTGTTCCGCTGGATCACGCTGACCTTCCTGACCATCTTCACCGTCATGCCGCTGTACGTGCTGGTGGTGACGTCGGTCAAGCCGCTGGAGAACGTCCGCGGGCTGTTCACCTGGGTGCCGGACCGGATCACGTTCCAGCCCTACATCGACATGTGGTCGACCATTCCGCTGGCGCGGTACCTCACAAACAGCCTGATCGTCACGATCACGGCGACCGCCCTCGCGCTGGTCATCGCGATTCTGGCGGCGTACCCGCTGGCGCGGCTGCGGTTCCGGGGCAAGCGCCTGTTCAGCATGACCGTGCTGTCGACGCAGATGTTCCCCGGGATCCTCTTCCTGCTGCCGCTGTTCCTGATGTTCGTGCAGGGTGAGGAGATCTTCGGGATCCAGCTCACCGGCTCGTACTTCGGGTTGATCATCACCTACCTGACGTTCGCGCTGCCGTTCTCGATCTGGATGCTGGTCGGCTACCTCCAGGCCATCCCCGAGGGCTTGGAAGAGGCGGCGATGATCGACGGCACCGGGCGCATCGGTGCGCTGGTACGGGTGATCCTGCCGGTGGCCCGGCCGGGCATCCTGGCCGTCGGCGTGTTCGCGTTCATCACGGCCTGGGGCGAGGTGCTGTTCGCTTCGGTGCTCACCGACACCGAGACCCGCACGCTCTCCATCGGGCTGAAGCTGTACACCAGCCAGACCGACACGCTGTGGAACGAGCTGCTGGCCGCGTCGCTGACGATCTCCCTGCCGGTGATCATCGCGTTCATGCTGGTCCAGCGCCACCTGGTGTCGGGGCTTTCGGCCGGCGCAGTGAAGTAGGCGGTCCACCGCAGCCGCGGGCGCCCGCGCCGGGACGGATCCCGGCCCGGCGCCCGCGGCCTGCGGGGACCGGTATCAGCCGGTGCAGCAGCTGCAGCCCGGCTCGCACCCGCAGGCGTCCTGTTCGCCGGACTCGCCCGGGGCTGCGACCGCCGTGATTCCGGCGGGTGCGCAGCAGGAGTCGCCGCGCCAGGCCTCAAGGCCTTCCCTGACCGCCACCCCGGCGATGAGCAGCGCCACCAGCGGGTCGGCCCAGGCCCAGCCGAGCAGCGCGTTGGCCAGCAGTCCCACCAGCAGTGCAGCGGACAGGTACGTGCACAGCAGGGTCTGCTTGGAGTCGGCCACCGCCGAGACCGAACCGAGCGCGCGGCCGGTGCGGCGCTGGGCCAGCGACAGGAACGGCATGATCACGACCGATGCCGCCGCCAGCACGATGCCGGGCAGCGAGGTCTCGGCCTCGCCCCCGCCGATGAGTGAGCGCACCGCGTCGAAGGCGACATAGGCGGCCAGCGCGAAGAACGATACGGCGATGACCCGCAGCGCCCGGCGCTCGCGGGACTGGCGCACGGCGGCGTCGCGGGCGGAGAACTGCCAGGCCACCGCCGCGGCCGAGGAGACCTCGATCACCGAGTCCAGGCCGAAACCGATCAGCGCGGTGGACGAGGCGAGCGCGCCGGCGGTGATGGCGACCACGGCTTCGACGGCGTTGTAGGTGATGGTCGCGGCGACCAGGAGGCGGATCCGCCGTGTCAGCACCGCGCGGCGCTGTTCGCTTGGCGGCGTCGATGTGCCGGGAGAGGCCATCAGCAGCAGTCCTTTTCGTCGGCGTCGGGGCAGGCGGTGTCGGTCTCGACGGCCAGCACCGCGGAGCGGAGGTCGCCGACCGCGTGCCCCAACCGGGAATCGGCCAGCTCATAACGGACCCGCCGTCCGTCCGGAACGGCGACCACCAAGCCGCAGTCGCGCAGGCACGCCAGGTGGTTGGAGAGCCGCGTCCGGCTGATCTCCAGCGCCGCGGCGACGTCGGCGGGGTAGGCGGGGGCGTCGGTCAGCAGCAGCAGGATCCGGCAGCGGATCGGATCGGCCAGCGCCCGGCCGAATCTGGCGAGCGCGTCAACGTCGGTCGCAATGGCTCTCATGCGGACCAGAGTACAGAAAATCGTGGATCCACAGAAGTGTGAACCAGCGCGCACTGCTCGCTGTGCCGCCGCGGCCACCCGGCGGCCGCGGCGGCACTACTCGCCGTCTTTTCTGCGTCGCCCCAGGTCACACCATGGCGCCCGGCTGCCCTGGCGTTCGGGGCCTTGCCCGTTCCTTGCTAGCGTTGCCGCCGGCGGACCGGCAGCGCGGCGGCCCCGCGAGCGGCCGCCGCCGCGCGCGAAGCGGCTCGAAAGGCCAGGGACATGACCGAGGCGGATGGTGTGCGCGGCGCCGCGGCGCCGGATGAGATGGTGCCCGACGCGGTGCCGCCGGGACGAGGCGGCGCTGGACGCGTGGCGCAGGCGGACGCTCGTGCCCATGATCGCGGCTGCGACCGCGTTCTTGGGGGTCTACGCCTGGCCCATCATCGACCCCGGGATTTCGGCGCGGTGGCAGGCGGCCTGCGATATCGCGATGCTGGTCATCTGGCTGCTGTTCGGCGCCGACTACCTGGTGCGGCTGTACCTGGCGCCGCGGCGCTGGGAGTTCGCCAAACGGAACTGGTTCGACCTGCTGGTACTCCTGGCGCCGATGTTCCGGTCGCTGCGGCTGGTCCAGACCATCGTGGTGCTGAGCCTGCTCAACAAGCGGGCGCGGATGACCCTGCGTGCCAGCGTCGCCCGGTACGCCGGCGCCGCCGCCGTCCTCATCGTGTTCTGCGCGGCGCTGGCCGTGCTCGATGCCGAGCGCGGCGCACCCGGATCCGTGATCGGCACCTTCCCCGACGCGCTGTGGTGGACGGCCACCACGGTGACGACCGTGGGCTACGGCGACTTGTACCCGGTCACGGCGGAGGGCCGGCTGGTGGCGGGAGTCCTGTTCACCGCCGGAATCGCCCTGCTGGGTGTGGTGACCGCGACGCTGGCCTCCTGGTTCGTCGAGAAGTTCAACGAGGGCCAGGAGAGCGCCGCGGCCACCCAGAAGCAGATGGCCGAGCTGACCGAGGAGGTGCGGTCGCTGCGCGCCGAGCTGGCCGCCGCCAAGGTCGAGGCGGCCGAGGCGGCTCAGGCGGCCGAGGCCGCCGGCGGGCCCGGCGGCACCGCCGCCGAGGGGTCCCGCCCGCGGTAGCCGCGGTCGGCGGGGCGCCCGCCGCACGCCCGCCTCACGCCAGGGTGCTGCCCAGCACCGCCGAAACCGATCGGGCCGAGCGGCAGACCTCGGGCCCCAGCTCGTGCATGCGGTCCTCGGGCATCCGCGACTCGGGGGCGCTGACGCTGATGCTGCCGACCACGGCCTCGTGGTCGAAGACCGGCGCCGCCACCGTGCGGATGCCGGGGGTGCGCTCGGAGAACGACAGTGCGTAGCCGTCGGCGCGGATGCGCTCCAGCTCCGCCCGCAGCAGTCCGGGGTCGGTGACGGTCGCCGGTGTCACCGGTTCGATGGGGGTGCGCAGCAGCTCGTCGGCCGGTTCGGGCGGCAGGAACGCCAGCATGGCCTTGCCCGGTGCGCCGTAGACCAGCGGGATCGGCGCGCCCAGTTCGGTATAAGTGCGGCGCAGCGCGTGGTGGCTCTCGACCTGGTCGACCACTGCGCGCTGGTTGCCCGGAAGCAGTTCGTGCAGCCCCACGGTCTCGTCGACGATCGCGCGCAGTTCGCGCATCGCCCCCAGGGCAGCGTCGCGCAGCGTAGTGGGGAAGGCCCCGCTGCGGGCGAGTTGCACCAGTAGCGGGCCGAGGGCGTACTGGCGCTGGGCGGTCTGCCGGACGAGGCCGTTGGCCTGCATCGACGCCAGGATGCGGTGGGTGGTGCTGGTCGAGAGCCCGGTGGCGCGGGAGAGGTCGCTGATGCCCATCTCCGGTCGGCGCGGGCTGAAGCATTTCAGGATCGCCACGGCGCGGTCGATCGCCTGCACACCCGGCCGTGCGGCCCCGTTCGTCTCCGCGCCGGCGGCGGCGCGTCCTTCGGTCGTCTCGCTCAATTTCGCCCAACCCATTGACGTTAACCTGTGAGCAATCGTACGTTCCTGTTATACGGGATCACATCCCATTATACGGGAAACACAGGAACAGGTGCGTGGATGCAGCCGCTCGACGGATTCCGGGTTCTCGATCTCACCCGCTTCCTCTCCGGCCCCTACTGCACGATGGTGCTGGCGGAGCTGGGAGCCGACGTCGTCAAAGTGGAACAGCCCGGAACGGGTGACGACTCCCGCCGGCTGGCCCCCAAGGTCAACGGCGAGAGCTACCCGTTCGGAATGCCCAACCGCAGCAAACGCAGCGTCTCGATCGACCTCAAGGACCCCCGCGGCCGCGACGCGTTCATCCGCATGGCCGAAAACGCCGACCTGGTCATCGAGAACTTCCGGCCGGGCGTGGTCAAGCGGCTGGGGATCGACTACGAATCCCTGCACGAGGCCAACCCGGCGCTGCTCTACTGCTCCATCAGCGGGTTCGGCCAGACCGGGCCCTACCGCGACCGGCCCGGTTTCGACATCATGGCCCAGGGAGCGGTCGGCTTCCTGCGCATGACCGGCCACCCCGACGGCCGGCCCGCCAAGGTGGGCATCGCCATCAACGACATCGCCGCCGGCGCCACCGCCATCTACTCGATCCTCGCCGCCGAACTGAACCGGCGCGCCACCGGCGAAGGCGACTACATCGACATCTCCCTGGTCGACGCCGGCCTGGCGTGGACCGTGTGGGAATCGGGCGCCTACTTCGGCAGCGGCGAGGAGCCCGCACCGACCGGCACCCGCCACCGCCGGTCGACCCCCTACCAGGCCTACCGGACCGCCGACGGCTACGTCACCATCGGCGCCAACAACGACCGGCTGTGGCGCCGCCTCGTCACCGACGCGTTCGACCGGCCCGGATGGCTGGAGGACGACCGCTTCGCCACCCTCGCGGCGCGCATGGAGCACATCGACGAACTCCAAGCGGAGATCGAAGAGGTTACGGCCACCCGCACCACCGCCGAATGGATCAAGATCCTGGACCGCGCGGGGGTGCCCGGCGGGCCGGTGCTCACCTACGCCGAGGCGCTGGACGACCCGCACGTCATCGCCCGCGGCATGATCGACGAGGTCGACCATCCCATCATCGGGTCGATGCGCACCATCGCCCCGCCCGCCAAGTTCGCCTCACTGGACTTCGGCATCAAGGGCCCCGCCCCCTGGCTGGGCCAGCACACCAGCGACGTCCTCGCCGACGCCGGGCTCAGCAGCGGCGAGATCGAGGCGCTCTACGCCGAGAACGTCGTCTTCGATGAGCACCCCGACCTGCACGGAAAGTAGGCACCCATGTCCGACGACCTCCGAGTGGAGCACTCCGGCGCGGTGGCGACGCTCACCCTCGACCGGCCCGAGAGCCGCAACGCCATCCGGCTGGAGATGTACCGGGAGCTGCCCGGCCTGCTGCGCGGGATCGACGACGACCCCCGCGTCAAGGTGCTGGTGGTGCGCGGAGCCGGCACCAAGGCCTTCGCTGCAGGCGCCGACATCAGCGAGTTCCGCGACGTGCGGGCCGATGCCGAGAGCGCCCGGTCCTACAACGAGCAGGTGGCGGCCGCCGAACAGGCGCTCGAAGGCATGGCCAAACCGACCATCGCCATGGTGCACGGCTACTGCGTGGGCGGCGGGTGCGGCCTGGCGCTCGCCTGCGACCTGCGGTTCTGCGACACCGGCGCGCAGTTCGCCATCACCCCGGCCAAACTCGGCCTCGTCTACAGCCTGGAGTCCACCCGGCGCCTGGTGGACCTGGTCGGGCCCGCCCAGGCCAAGTGGATCCTGTTCTCCGGCCAGCGCGTCGACGCCGCGCACGCGCTGCGCACCGGGCTCGCCGACGTGGTGACCGATCCCGGCGACCTCTCCGGGCAGGTCTACGACTTCGCCGAGCTGGTCGGCACCCGCGCGCAGTACAGCGTGCGCGCGGCCAAGGAAGTGGTCCGGCGTATCGTGGCCGGTCAGCGCCGCGACGACGCTGACACCACCCAACTCCGCAATGCGTCCTTCGACACCGAGGACTACGCCGAAGGGGTGCGCGCCTTCCTGGAGAAGCGCGCGCCCGAGTTCACCTGGTCGTGACACCGGCGCGCCTCCGCCGCCGCACGACCGATCCGCATCAGCGCCGGGGAGCGGGCAGCAGCCGCCCCGCCCCCGCGCGCACCGTCACAGCGACCGCACAACCCGACCGCGGACAGTCGGTCCGCGGACCCCCCATGATGACGACGCATCGTGTCGGCAAGGAGGCACCGCCATGCCGCTCAACCCCACAGCAGCGAACAAGCAGGGCCCCGGAGGGCCGGGGGCAGCACAGCCGCGATCCGGACGGCCGGAACCGCACGAGCCGGGCCGCGCGGGCGGCTTGAAGCGGGCGGGTGCAGTGCTCGCCTCGGCCGCCCTGCTGGCCGCGGCCACCGCCTGCGGCGCAGGCACATCGGTCCAGGAGAACCCGGACAACTACCCCAGCAGCGAGCTGGACTGGACCGTCGCGTTCGGTCCCGGCGGCGGCAACGACATCATGTCCCGCACCATTGTGGACATCCTGAACCAGGAGAACCTCTACCCGGCCGACATCGTCGTGGAAAACCGCGAAGGCGGCAGCGGCGCGACCGGGTGGGGCCACCTGCTCAGCAACTCCGGCGACCCCTACGTCATCTCGACCACCTCCGGGTCGTTCATCACCACCCCGCTGCAGGCCGATACCGGCTGGACCCACGCCGACTTCACCCACGTCGGCCTGTTCGCCACCGACGACTCCCTGTTCGTCACGCCCAAGGCAAGCGACCTGACCAGCTGGGAGGACTGGGTCTCCCACGCCAAGGACAAGGGCAAGGTGTCGGTCGGCGGGATCGGCACGGTCAACGTCGACTACATCCTGCAGGCCGCGCTGGCCGACCAGGCCGGCTACGAAATCGAGTACGTCCCCTTCAACGAGGAGGGCCAGCTCCAGACGGCCCTGTCCTCGGGCTCGATCGACGCCATGGTCTCCAACCCCGGCTCCATCATGGGCCAGGTCGAAAGCGGCGACGTGAACCCGCTGCTGTTCACCGGAAAGGAGCGCATGGAAGATCTGCCCGACGTGCCCACCGGCGAGGAGCTCGGCTACGAAGGGCTCGTCTCGATGCCCCGCGGGCTCATCCTGCCGCCCGACACCCCCGACTACGCCCGCGACTGGTGGATCTCGACCATGAAGAAGGTGGTCAAGACCAAGGCCTGGCAGGAGTACCTGGACAAGAACCACCTCAGCGCGGACGTCCGCTGGGGCGACGACTTCACCTCCTACCTGGAGACCACCGGTACGCGGTTCGAGGAGGAGCTGAAGAAGCAGGGGGCCATCTGATGGCGAAGACGCCGACTCCCAAGCTGCGGCTGCCGTTCCAACGCGCGGCGGAGCCCGGGGCGGACGGAGAGGCCGGCGCCGCCGCCGGTGCCGCGGAGACCGCGCAGCCCGGAGAGCCCGGGCCAAACGCGGAAGCCGCGGAGACCGGCGGCCCCGGCCCCGCAGGTTCCGCAGCGGAATCCCGGCCGCCGCGGCCGGTGTCCGGGGAGACCGTGTTCTACCTGGTCGTCGGCGCGGTGCTGGCCGTCTATACCGCAATGGCCTTCGACATGGAGTGGCAGACCACTGCCGGCCGGGTGGGCGCCGGCCTCTTCCCGCGGATCATCGGCGGCCTGGGGCTGGCCGTGTGCGTCATCGGTGCCGTGCGCAGTGCGCTCGTGCGGATGCGCGAGCTGCGGCGGGCGGCGGCGGACCAGGTCGGGCAGGCCGGGCAGGACGAGCAGGCCGGGCCGGACGAGCAGGACGACCGGGACGAGCAGGCCGGAACGCCGGCCGAGCCGGCCCCCGCACCTGCGCAGTCCCAGCAGCGCTACCCCTGGACGGTCGCGGCCCTGTGCCTGATCCTCGCCGCGTTCGTCACCGTGATGGTTCCCGTGGGCGCGGTGATCACCGGAACGCTCGCGCTCATCGCCGCGCTACTGCTGTGCGACCGGTCGCACCCGCTGCGCTCGGTGCTGCTGGGCGCGGTCTTCCCAGCGGCGCTCTACACCGTGTTCGTCCTCTGGCTCAACGCGCCGCTGCCGCCCGGGATCCTCCCGATCCTGTGACGGCGGCGACCCCGCGAACCCGACCGCAACGCCGACACCGGCAGATCCCTCGGAGCCTGGCATGGACATCTTCGCCAACCTGGTGAACGGCATCGTCGGAGTGCTGTCGCCCACCACCCTCCTCTTCCTGTGCGTCGGCGTGCTCGTGGGCATGTTCGTCGGCGCGATCCCCGGCCTGGGGCCCTCGGCGGGGCTGGCCATCCTGCTCCCGTTGACCTTCGGGCTCGAACCCACCACCGCGATCGTCATGCTGGCGGCCGTCTACTACGGCGCCATGTACGGCAACACGATCACCTCGGTGCTGATCAACACGCCCGGCGACGCCGCCGGGGTGCCCGCCACACTGGAGGGCCACCCGATGGCCCGCCGCGGCCGAGCAGGCCCCGCCCTTGTCATCGCGGCGCTGGGCTCGTTCGTCGCCGGCACGATCGCGGTCGTGCTGCTGACGATCACCGCCCCGCTGATGGCGGGGGTCGCCTCGTCGTTCGGGCCGCCGGAGCTGTTCCTGCTGGTGGTCATCGGGCTGCTCACGCTCATCGTGCTCGTCGGGCGCAACTGGATGCGCGGCCTGCTCTCGGTGCTGATCGGCTTCGCCATCGGCACCGTCGGCATCGACGTCGGCGGCGGCGAGCAGCGCTACACGTTCGGCTCCACCGAACTGATCAACGGGATCCACTTCATTCCGGTCGCCATCGGGCTGTTCGGCCTGGGCGAGATCCTGTGGACCCTCTACAAGGGCGGCCACCGCGAGAGCGCGTCGCCGATGCAGCTGAACCGGCGCGCCGGCGCGTTCTGGCCGAGCCGCCAGGAGTTGCGCGAGTCGCGGGGACCCATCATGCGCGGCACCCCGATGGGGTTCGTCCTCGGCGTGATCCCCGGCGCGGGCGCCACCGTGGCGTCGCTGATCTCCTACAGCGTGGAGAAGGGCCTGTCCAAGCGGCCCGAGCGTTTCGGCAACGGCGCCATCGAGGGCCTGGCGGGCCCGGAGTCGGCGAACAACTCCGCGGCCACCGGCGCGATGGTGCCGCTGCTGACGCTGGGCATCCCCGGTTCGGCCTCCACCGCCGTGCTGCTGGGCGGGTTCCTGATGTGGGGCCTGCAGCCCGGACCGCTGCTGATGAGCCAGAACCCCGACTTCGCGTGGGGCCTGATCGCCAGCATGTACCTGGGCAACGTGATGCTGGTGCTGGTGAGCGTGTTCTGCATCCCGTTGTTCGCCAGCGTGACCAGGACGCCCTTCCGCATCCTGGGGCCGATGATCATCATCCTGTGCGCCTTCGGCACCTTCGCGGTCAACGGCAGCGTGGTGGAGGTCGGCATCATGTTCATCTGCGGGGTGCTCGGCTTCTTCATGCGCATGTACGGCCTGGCACCGGCGGCCACGGTCATCGCCCTGGTGCTGGGTCCCATCGCCGAGGAGACGCTGCGCCAGACCTTGCTGCTCGAAGGCGGCCTGGGGCTGTTCCTGCAGCGGACACCTTCGCAGGTGCTGCTGGTCGTGATGGTCCTACTGCTGTGCGCCCCGGCGGTCCGCCCTCTCCTCAAGCGGGCGGTGGCCCCGATCCTGACCCCGCGGGCAGGAGCGGGCGCCGACCGGGGGTGATCATGCAGAAATGCCCAAAACCAGCGCTGGTTTTGGGCATTTCTGCATGGTCGATCGGCCAGTGGCCGTCACGCCTCCGGCGCCGGCTCGCGTGTGCGCGGGGGCTCGGCGGCGGGTTTGCCGGCGGGGACCGCGGCGCTCTTGCGGGCGTTGCGCCAGGCGCCTTCGCTGAGGAGGCG
This sequence comes from Streptomonospora sediminis, assembly GCF_054778995.1. NCBI lineage: Bacteria > Bacillati > Actinomycetota > Actinomycetes > Streptosporangiales > Nocardiopsidaceae > Streptomonospora > Streptomonospora sediminis. The sequence continues at coordinate 248,072 of NZ_BAAGYZ010000021.1, read as the reverse complement.
GAGGCCGTTCAGGGCGACCAGGATGGTCGAACCCTCGTGGCCTGCGACGGCCAACGGGAGCGGCAGGGTGCCCGCCAGGTCCCACACCACCAGGACGGCGATGAACACCCCGGCGATGGCCAGGTTCTGGGCGACCAGCCTGCGGGCGCGGCGGGCCAAGCGGAGGGCGGCGGGGACGGCCGCCAGTTCGTCGCGGACGACGATGGCATCGGCGCTCTCCAGGGCGAGGTCGGAGCCGGCGCGGCCCATGGCCATGCCGGTGCCGGCCGCGGCCAGGGCCGGAGCGTCGTTGACTCCGTCGCCGACCATCAGCACCTGGTGCCCGCCGTCCTCGGCGGCGCGCACCGCGGTGACCTTGTCCGCGGGCAGCAGCCCGGCGCGGACCTCGGTGATACCGGCCTCGGCCGCCGTTTGGGCGGCCGCGCGCGGGTTGTCGCCGGTGAGCAGCAGCGGCGGGGCGGTGGTCAGCGCGCCGAGCTGGGCGATCGCGTCGGCCGCGCCGGGGCGCAGCCGGTCGGCGATGCCCAGCAGCCCGGCCGGGCGGCCGTCGGCCAGTACGAGTACGGCGGTGCGGCCGCGCTCCTCCAGCTGCGCCGCCAGCTCGGCGGCGGCGGTGGCAGCGGCCTCCGGCGCGGTGGCCGCATCCGGATCCAGCAGGTGCGCCGGCGAGCCGACCTCGACTCTGGTGCCGGCGACCTCCGCCGAGACGCCGCGCCCGGGTGCCGAGGAGAAGCCGGCCGCGGGCGCGATCGCCAGGCCGCGGTCGCGGGCCGCCCCGGTGACGGCGGTGGCCAATGGGTGCGAGCTGGGGTACTCGGCTGCGGCGGCGAGTCCGAGTAGCGCGTCCTCGTCCAGGTCGGAGCCAGGCAGCGGGGCGACCTCGACCACGTGCGGCGCGCCCTCGGTCAGGGTGCCGGTCTTGTCCAGGGCGACCCGGTCGGTCGAGGCGAGCCGCTCCAGCGCCCGGGCGGACTTGACCAGCACCCCGTGGCGGCCGGCGTTGGCGATCGCCGCGAGCATCGGCGGCATGGTGGCCAGCACCAGCGCGCAGGGGGAGGCGACGATCATGAAGGTCATGGCCCGCAGCAGGGTGGGTTCCAGCGCGGCACCCCACAGCAGCGGAATCACGAACAGGGCGACCGTGGCGGCGACCATGCCGATCGAGTAGCGCTGCTCGACCTTTTCGATGAACAGCTGCGTGCCCGCTTTGGTGCGGGTGGCTTCCTCGACCATGGCCACGATGCGCGCGATCACCGAGTCGGCCGGGTCCCGCTCGACGGCCACGCGCAGGGCGCCGGTGCCGTTGACGGTGCCCGCGAAGACCTCGTCGCCGACCTGTTTGGCCCTTGGCAGCGGTTCGCCGGTGATGGAGGCCTGGTCGACCTCGCTCGCACCGTCGACCACGCGGCCGTCGGCGCCCACGCGTTCGCCCGGCCGGATCAGCAGCAGTTCGCCCGGGCGCAGGTCGGCGGCAGGGACGGTTTCCTCGGTGCCGCCGGGGCCCAGGCGGACCGCCTGTTGCGGGGCGAGGTCGAGCAGCCCGCGCACCGATTCGGCGGTGCGGGCGGTGGCCAGGGCCTCCAGTGCGCCGGAGGTGGCGAAGATGACGATGAGCAGTGCGCCGTCGAGTGCCTGCCCGATCGCCGCCGCGCCCAGGGCGGCGGCGACCATGAGCAGGTCGACGTCCAGCCGCTTGTCGCGCAGCGCCCGCAGTCCTTCGAGCGCGGGTTCCCAGCCGCCTGCGGCGTAGGTCAGCGCGTACAGCGGCCCCCACGTCCAGGTGGGCGCGCCGAGCAGGTGCAGCGGCAGCGCGGCCAGGAACAGTGCCAGGGCGATGGCGGCCCAGCGCACCTCGGGCAGCGCGAGTGTGCGGGCCAGGCGCCCGGGCGCTTGCCCGGCGCCGGGCGCCGGGCGGGTGAGCACTGCAGGCACGGGGAGTCCTTCCACGCGGTGTCGATCGGGAACGGGTGCCGAGGAACCCGGACCCCACCTTACAGGAACGCATGAACATTAATTCAAGTGTTCATTTGTACTCCAGTAGGGTGGGGGCATGGGTCATCGAGTCACCACCGCGCAGACCGCGCAGGACGTCCCCCGCACCCGGCTGGACGCGGCCGACGCCGAGCAGGTGGCCACTACCCTGCAAGCACTGGCCACTCCCTCTCGCCTGCTGATTCTCGCCCGCCTGCGCGAGGGCCCGCTGCCGGCCACCGCGCTGGCCGCCGAAGTGGGCCTGGAGCAGTCGGCGTGCTCGCACCAGCTCCGCCTGCTGCGCAACCTGGGCCTGGTGGTGGGCACCCGCCAGGGCCGTTCGGTGGTCTACGATCTGCACGACGACCACGTCGCCGCACTGCTGGACCACGCGCTCTACCACGTCGAGCACCTGCGCGCGGGCGCGGCGGGCGACGAGGGCGCCGAGCCCGCTGAGGCCGCCGACGCCGCGGGCGCGGCCGATACCGGAGCCGGTACCCGAGCCGGTAGCGGGCCCGGTGCCGCGGCCGATGCAGAGGCGGGCGCCGCCCTGCGGTAGCCGGCGCCGACCCTGCGGAAATGCCCGGATCAAGTCCCGGATCACGGCATTTCCGCATGATCGTTTCCGCATACGGCCTCGGAAACGGGCATAAGGGACCATGCGGGCACCCACCCGGGCGACCGCCGCCCTCCGGCGCCGTTTCTCACTCCGGACCAACCCGTCACCCGTCACCCGGCCGGCGACAAGGCCGCCCAGCGGACCCGGTGCCGCGGCCGCAGCCGAGGCGGGCACCGCCCTGTACGACCGTTCGACGCTCATGCGCGCGGCCCTTCCCCCGCTGGGAAAGGGCCGCATCTCCGCGTAGCCGTGGCACCCGGCACCGGGCATCGGTGGGGCGCACCGCGTTACCGCGCCGCGTGCGTCCCCGTATCGGCGAGGGCCGCGATCATGCCCGCGGCCATGGCGGCGCTGGAAGCGGGGTTCTGGCCGGTGAACAGGTTGCCGTCGCGCACGTTGTACTCCTCGAAGGCCGGGCCGCCGGAGTGGTCCGCGCCCAGCTCGCGCAGCCGGGAGGCGAGCAGCCACGGGGCGCCCTCAGCGGTGCCGAACATCTGCTCCTCCTCGTCGGTGAACGCGGTCATCCGGCGTCCGGCAAAGAGCCAGTCGCCCGCCGCGTCCACGGCGCTGAGCAGGCCGGCGGGACCGTGGCACACGGCTCCGATGAGCTTGCCGGCCGCATCCGCCCCGCTCAGCAGCCGGGCGAGGTCGGCGTCGCGGTAGAGGTCGACGACCGGGCCGTGGCCGCCGGGCAGGACCACCGCGGCGTAGGCGCCGAGACCGACCTCGGCGAGCCGCAGCAGCGGCCCGTGCTCGCGCAGGGCCTTCTCGGCGTGCGCCACGTGGCGTGCGCAGTCGGCTCCCGCGACCTCCGGGTCGGCGCTGTGCTGGTCGAGCGGTTGCAGGACCCCGCCCGGCGAAGCGAAGTCGACCGTGTAGCCGGCCTCGGTGAACAGTGCGTGCGGGGCGGCCACCTCCTCGGCCCAGTAGCCGGTCGGGTATGCCGAACCGTCGGTGCGCTCCCAGACATCGGCTGCGGACATGACGATCAGGATCTTGTTGCCCATGGGGCTGTTCCTCTCTGCGGGTGGCGGGTACCGGCCGGGGCCGGGCGGCGGGGCGGCCGGCCGCCGGTCTCTTGGGGGCGGCCGAACAGCCGGCCCGTATTCAGCGTGGTTCACCGCCTCCCGCCGCACAGGGCGCATACCGTGCCCTGTGCTGCCGCGGACGGGCGGACCTAGGACTCGGCGGTCCAGGCGGGAACCCCCGGTATCGGCGACACTGGGAAGCGTGGGTAAGAGCAACCGCGAACTGGCCGACTTCTTGAAACGGGCCCGCAGCCAGGGCGATCCGGCGCGCTCCGGCCTGCCCGCGGACAGCCGCGTCCGCCGGGTGCCGGGCCTGCGCCGCGAAGAGGTCGCCCTGCTGGCGGGGGTCTCGACCGACTACTACGCGCGCCTCGAACAGGGCCGCCCCATCACCCCCTCGCCTGCCGTGGTCGAGGCGCTGGGCGGCGCACTCGGCCTCGACGCGGCCGGGCGCGCGCACCTGCAGGACCTCATCGGCGTGCAGGCGGCACCGGTACGGCACCGGCCCCGCGGCGTCCAGCGGGTCCGGCCCGGCATCTACCAGCTCCTCGACGCGCTCGACGGCGAGCCCGTCCTCGTCCTGGGCCGCCGCACCGACATCCTGGCCGCCAACCGGATGGCGCGGGCGCTGTTCGCCGACTTCGAGCGGATGCCCCACCGCGACCGCAACTACGCACGCTGGATGCTCCTCGACGACGGCGCCCGCTCCCTGTTCGCCGACTGGGCCGACCAAGCGCGCGCCGCCGTCGAGAGCCTGCGGCTCGACGCCGGCCGCGACCCCCACGACCAGGCCACGGCCGATCTCATCGCCGACCTGCGCGAGCACAGTCCCGAGTTCGGCCGGTGGTGGGAGCAGCACCGCGTGCACCAGCGCACGCACGGCTCCAAGCGGCTCCGCCACCCGCTGGTCGGCGAACTGACCGTCGAATACGAAACCCTCTACCTGCCCGGAGACCCCGACACCGCCTTGTTCGTCTACACCGCCGAGGCGGGGTCGCCCTCGGAACGGGCACTGGATCTCCTCGCGAGCTGGACCCGCACCGGAACGGCCCCCGACCCCGACCCCGGCCTCCGGCCCGGCTCCGACCGCGCCGGCGGCGGCTAGCCGCACCGCCCGGGCGAGACCCAAGTCACATCCGCTCCTGTCACATTCGGCCGAGCCGCGTTGTCAAAGGCATGAAAGCAACGGCAAGGCAACGCCAAGGAGCGCACCATGACTGCTCGTTTGAACATCTACGACAACGCGGTCGCAATGAAGGCCCTGCAGCACTTCGTCTCGGCGAGCAAGGTGGTCGCCGGATCGTCGCTGCCGACCGCGACGCAGCACCTGCTGCTGCTGCGCGCCAGCCAGATCAACGGCTGCGGATTCTGCACCGACATGCACTCCAAGGACGCCGCCCACGACGGCGAGACCGCCACCCGCATCAACATGGTCGCCGCCTGGCGCGAGGCCACGCTGTTCACCGACGCCGAGCGCGCCGCGCTGGAACTCGCCGAGCAGGGCACCCGCATTGCCGACGCGGCCGGCGGTGTCACCGACGAGGCGTGGGCCGATGCGGCGCAGCACTACGACGAGGAGCAGTTGGGCGCCCTGGTGGCCCTGATCGCGATCATCAACGCCTTCAACCGCGCCAACGTCATGATCCAGCAGCCCGCCGGCGATTACCAGCCCGGCCAGTTGGGCTAACGGCAAGTACGGCAGCACACCAGTGCGTCGGTACCGCAGGACGGGCGGTACCGCAGCGCTCGCCCCGGGCACCCTCGACGGTGCCCGGGGCGTTGTGCTGCCCGCCCCGCAACGGAGCCGCTCATCGCTCCGGGTAACGGGCACCATCAGCCGCTTTCGGGGCGGTATGTCAGAATTGCGGCTGACCACCACGACGGCGGACCGAGGAAGACCGGTGCAAAACCGGCGCGGTGCCGCCACTGTGAGCGGCGAGCCCGTCCGACCCCGCCACTGTCCCTGAGGGGATGGGAAGGCCCGGACCACAGCGCAGACCCGCGAGCCAGGAGACTCACGCCGTCGTGCCTCACGATCCGGGGCGGATTACCCCAGGGAGGACAGGCTTTCGCCATGCACGGACACCGCGAACCGACACCGACACGCGTCGCCCCGATCCCGGGGGGACCCCGCCCGTGCCTGTGACCCCAACGCGCCGCGCGGCGCTGGGTATGGGCGCCCTCGGCGCCGGCGCCGTGCTGCTCGGCGGCTGCGCCGGCGAGCCGGCCGGCCGGCGGCCCAAACGCGGCGGCACCGTACGCGCCCTGTTCGCCGGCGGCGGCAGCAACGAGTCGATGGACCCGCACGTGCAGCCGCTGTTCATCGACCAGGCCCGGCACAAGGCCCTGTACGAGAAACTCACCCAGTTCAACGCCGACATGTCGGCGCGCGGGCAGCTCGCCGAAGACTGGACCGTCGGCGAGGACGGCGCCCGCTGGCGGTTCCGGCTGCGCAAGGCCCGGTTCCACGACGGCCGCAAGGTCACCGCCGACGACGTCCTCGCCAGCTTCGCGCGTATCAAGGCGCCCGCCGACACGCCCCGCAACGGCCGCACCCTGCTCGGCCCGGTCGATACCGCCAGCTCCCGGGCCATCGGCGAGCGCACCGTCGAACTGCGGCTGAACGCCCCCACCTACGAGCTGCCCGCGCTGGTGGCCGGCACCGGCATGCACATCGTCCCGGCCGACTTCGACGACCGCGACCCGGCAACGGCGGCCGTGGGATCGGGACCGTTCACCCTCGCCTCCTTCGAGGCCGGCCGCTCGATGGCCGCCGAACGCTTCGGTGACCACTGGGACGACGGCGGCGCGCTCATCGACCGGCTGGAGTTCCTCTCGGCCGAAGCGGAGGCGCGCGGCAACGCCCTGCTCGGCGGCCAGGGCGAGTACATCCACGACATGTCGGCGACCTTTGCCCGCGCCAACGAGGACAACCCCGCCATCAGCGTCGTGCGCACCCCCAACAGCGGCATGGCCGCCCTGGCGATGAAGACCGACCAGCCCCCGTTCGACGACCCGCGCGTGCGCAAAGCGTTCCGGCTGCTGGCCGACCGCAAGCGGCTGGTCGAAGTGGTGTTCTCCGGCGCCGGGCGCGTCGGCAACGACGTGTTCGGCAGCGGCTACGAGTACTTCGCCGCGGACCTGCCCCAGCGCGGACGCGACCTCGACCGGGCGCGCAGCCTGCTGAAGGCGGCCAACGCCCAGGACCTCGCGGTGGCGTTGGACACCTCCGAAGCCGCACCCGGCTTTGTCGACGCCGCCACCCTGTTCGCCGAACAGGCCGCCGAAGCCGGCCCCGCCGTCGACGTGCGCGTGGGCAACCAGGACACCTTCTTCAGCGACATCCTGGACAAGGGCGTGTTCGCCTCGTACCGTTCCGGCGCGATGCCCATCCCCAACCACCTCGCGCTGCGCATGGTCTCCGACGCGCCGCAGAACGTCACGCGGTGGCGCAGCGACGGCTTTGACGAGAGGTTCGCCCGCGCGCAGGCCACCGGCGACGAGCAGGAGCGCACCCGCCGTTACCAGGAGCTGCAGCAGGAGCTGTACGACGACGGCGGCCTGATCGTGTGGGGCTACAACGACTGGGTCAACGCCACCTCCGCGGCGCTGCACGGCGTCGAGCAGGACGCGCCGCCCAACACCGCTGACTGGGCGAGGTTCGACCGGGTCTGGCTGGAGTGACCGCGGCCGTCCTGCGCCGCCTCGCCATCGCGGCGGCGCAGCTGTTCGCACTGTCGGTGCTGGTGTTCGCCGCCACCGAACTGCTGCCGGGCGACGCCGCCGAGGCGGTGCTGGGCGACGACTACACCCCGCAGCAGGCGGCGGAGATCCGCACCCGGCTGGGGCTGGACGACCCGCCGCTGGAGCGGTTCGCGCAGTGGTGGCACGGCCTGCTCACCGGCGACCTGGGCACCTCGCTGGTGTCGGGCCGGCCGGTGGCCGCGCTGGTGGCCGAGGCCCTGCCGCCCACCGCGATCCTGGCCGCGGTCACGCTGGTGGTGCTGGTGCCGCTGGCCGCCGCCATCGGGCTGGCGACCGGAGCCCGCGAAGGCGGCATGCTGGACCGGGCGGTCTCCGGCGCCACCCTCACCCTGTACTCCATCCCCGACTTCGCGCTGGCGATGCTGCTGGTGCTGGGGCTGTCCCTGCACGCGGGCCTACTCCCGGCCACCGCGGTCGGCGCCGGCGGCTGGGGACTGCTGACCGACCCGCTGCTGCTGGTGCCGCCGGTCGCGGTGCTGCTGTGCCGGGTGGTGGCGCTGCTCAGCCGCCAGGTGCGCGCGGGTACCGTCGAGGCGCTGAACAGCGGATACGCCGCCCATGCCCGGCGCCTCGGTGTCGGCCGCCGCCGGCTGCTGCTGCGCCACGCCGCCCCCAACGCGCTCGCCCCCGCATCCGAGGAGCTGGCGCGGGTCGGCGACGGGCTGCTGTCGGGGGTGCTGGTCGTCGAAGTGGTGTTCGCCGTGCCCGGTATCGCCGGCGGGGTGATCGACGCGGTGGCAATGCGCGACGTGCCCGTGGTGCAGGGCCATGTGCTGGTGCTCGGCGCCGCCACCATCGCCGTCAACCAGGTGGCCGAGCTGGTCGCGCTGCGGCTCGCGCCCCGGAGCGAGCAGGTGCGCCGGTGAGGTCGCTGCGCACGGTATGGCCGGTACTGCCGCTCGTCCTAGTGCTGGTGCCCGCCGCCGCTGCGCTGGCGGGACCGGTGGTCGCGCCGCTGCTGGCGGCCGAGCCGGGACCGCCGTTCGCCCCGGCCGACGGCGCCCACCCGCTGGGCACCGACCGGTTGGGCCGCGACGTGCTCACCCGGTTGCTGCTGGGCGGCCGATCCGTGCTCGCGGTGTCGTTCGGCGCCGTTGCCGCGGCCTACGTCCTGGGCGGCGGGATCGGTATCGCCGCAGCCGCCACCCCCAGCCGCGCAGTCGACACGGCATTGCTGCGGCTGCTCGACGTGGTGATGGGTGTGCCGTCACTGTTGCTGGTCAGCGTCGTTGCGGTGTGGTGGTCGTCGCAGACCGCCGTGATCGCCGCGGTCGTCGCGGTCACCAACGCCCCCGCTGTCGCGCGGCTGGTCAGAGCCGCGGCGCTGGACGCGGTGAGCGAGCCGGTGGTGCAGGCGATGCGGTTGCAGGGCGAAGGCCGCGCCCGGATCTACCTGGGCTATGTGGGCCGGCGCATCCTGCGGCCGGTCGCCGCCGACACGGGCACCCGCATCACCGCGGCGATCGCGCTGGTGGCCTCGGCCAACTTCCTGGGCCTCGGGCCCGGCCCCGCGGCCGCGGACTGGGCGGTGGCGGTGGCGCACAACCGGTCCGGCCTGACGCTGCAACCGTTGGCCGCGCTGGCGCCGGCGGCGATGCTGGTCTCGCTCAGTGTGGGACTGAACCTGCTGTGGGACGCGGCGACCCGTCCCCGGCGCCGAAGGGAGCGCAACGCGTGACACAGGTGGCGGCCCGCAACGGCCCCGGACCCGCAGAACCCGAACCGGTGGCCGACGTGCGCGGGCTGAGCGTGCGCGTGGCCGGGCAGCGGCTCGTTGAAGGCGTCTCGTTCACCGCCGTACCCGGCGCGGTGACCGCACTGGTGGGCCCCTCGGGCAGCGGCAAGACGACCACGGCGCTGTCGCTGCTGGGGGAGTGGCCGCCCGGCGCGCAGGTCACCGGCAGCATCCGGGTCGCCGGGGTCGACATTGCCGCCGCCGGCGAGCCGGACCTGGCGGGGCTGCGCGGCGGCACCGTCGCCTACCTGCCGCAGGACGCGGCCGCCGCGCTCAACCCGGCCCGGCGCATCGGTTCGGTGCTGCGGGAACTGGCCGCCATCCACCACCCGCCGGCCGCCCGCGGGCGCGAACGCACCGCCGCGCTGCGGGCGCGCAGCGCCGAAGCGCTGCGCCGGGCCGCACTGCCGGAAGGGCGCGATACCCGGCGCCGCTTCCCGCACCGGTTCTCCGGCGGGCAGCGGCAGCGCGCCGCGCTCGCCGCCGCCTTGGTCTGCGGCCCGCGCCTGCTCGTGCTGGACGAGCCCACCACCGGGCTCGACGCGGCGACCAAGCTCGACGTCATCGCCATGCTGCGCGGCCTCGCCGACTCGGGCCTGGCCGTGCTGCTGCTCAGCCACGACCGGCCCGCGGTGGACGCCCTCGCCGACACCGTTGTGCGGCTCGGTTGCGGCGCTGATGGCCGTGACGGCACTGGCGGCGCTGACGGCGAGGAACGCGCGGCGGGGCCCGCCCGCCGGTTCCGGCCGGCGCAGCACCCGCCCGCGGCAGCCCCGGCCGAACGGCTCGCGCCGAAACCGCCCGGCCCGCCGCTGCTGGCGCTGCGCGGGCTGCGCGCCCGGCACCGCTCAGGGCGCAGGCGTGTCACGGCCGTCGACGGGGTCGACCTGGACCTCGCCGCCGGCACGGTGACCGGCCTCATCGGCGCGTCCGGCAGCGGCAAGACCACCCTCGCCCGGTGCGTGGCCGGGCTGCACACACCCGCGGCCGGCACGGTCGCACTCGACGGCCGCCCCCTGGGGCCGCTGGCGCGGCGCGGCGCCGAGCAGGTGCGGCGGGTCCAGTATGTCTGGCAGGAGGTGCTGACCTCGTTCGACGCTGACCGGGCCGTGGACGCCCAGGTCGCGCGCACCGCGGTACGGCTGCGCGGCCTCGGGCGCGCCGATGCGCTCGCCGAGGCCCGCGCACTGCTCGCGGACCTGGGAGTCGGCGCCGGTACGGCGGCGCGCCTGCCCGGCCAGGTCTCCGGCGGCGAGCTGCAGCGCGCGGCGCTCGCCCGCGCCCTGCTCGCCCGGCCCGACGTGCTGGTGTGCGACGAGGTCACCACCGCCCTGGACGGCGAACGCGAAGCCGACGTGCTCGACGGCCTGTGCGCGGCGGCCGCCCGCAACGGTACGGCGCTGCTGCTGATCAGCCACGACCTGCGGCTGGTCGCCGAATACGCCGACCGTGCGGCCGTCATGGATGCCGGGCGCATCATCGAGGAGGCCCCCTGCGCCCGGCTGGTCGCCGCCCCCGCCACCCCGCAGGCCCGCACGTTGCTGGAAGCGGGCGGGCTGGCGGGCGGGCTTCAGCGGACCGCGACCACCACGTAGTTGTCGCCGTACTGCCACACCGGCCCGACCTCGGTGAACCCGGCGGCATAGAGCAATTCGGTGTGCCGGGTCAGCGTGAACTTGTTGCCCCACCCGCCGGTGGCGCCGCGCCGCTCGCGCTCGGCCAGCAGGTCGGCGAACTCGGGCACCGCGGCTGCGGCGTCCCACCACGTGCGCCAGTCCTCGTTGGCTTCCAGCACCCCGCTGCGCTCCAACCGCAGGTCGCGCACCCGGCGGGCCGCAGCGGCCAGCCCGGCCCGCTCGTGCTCCAGGTGGTCGCCGTTGACCAGCACCGCCCCCGGGCGCATCGCCGCCGCCAGGTCGCGGTAGGTGCGGGCGAGCTCCTCCTCGGGCATCCAATGCAGTGCCGTGGTCGACACCGCGGCGTCGACCGGGCCGTCCAGCTCCAGCGTGTCCAGCCAGCCTTCGCGCCCCAGCCACGCGTCGACCAGCCGCACCCGCTCCGGCGCAGTGGCGGTGCCCAGCGCGAGCAGGAACGGGTCGGAGTCGACGCCGACGACGCTCGCCTTGGGCAGCCGCTCGGCCACGCGCAGCGCCAGCGACCCGGGCCCGCAGCCCAGGTCGACCACCCGCGCGTCCGGGCGGTCGCCGGCGGCGTGCTCCACCACATCGGCGATGACCGCGAACCGCTCCTCGCGGTCCGCCAGGTAATGCTCCTGCTGGGCATCCCACCGGCGCAGCCACTGCGCGGCGAGTTCTCCGTCCAAGGTCACGGGCACCTCTTCCCACTGTTCCCACTGGCGTTCGGCCTGCCGGTGCGAAGCTACTGCACACCCCTTGCACTGCGAACGGCCGGGGCCGCGCACCGCCCGGAACCGCCGCGCCGGGGCACTGCTCACCTACGAGGGCTGGGGACACTGGGCCGCCGGCCACTTCAGCGGCAGCGGCTGCGTCAGCCGCCGCGTCGAGGGCTACCTGATCGGGACCGAACCGCCGGCCCCCGGCACGAGTTGCCCGGCGGTCCCCTACGAACCCGGGTAAGTACCGCCCTGGCCGATGCCGGACAGCCCGCAATCGCCGCCGCGGGCGGGCGTCTAAAATGCCCGCCATGGTCCTACAGGTGCGGCCGCGAGCGTATGCGCCGAAACGCCGTACCGCCTGGGTGGTGGCCACCGCCGCTGCGGTGCTGGCCGGGGCGCTCGTGCTGGTGCTGTGGGCTGCGGGCGGTTTCGCGCGCGCCCGCCCGCCGCAGTTGCCGGCGGGAAGCGAGGTCGAGAACAAGCTGTTCCGGATCGAGCCCCGCAAGGCCGGCATCCAGACCGAGGACGCATATGACGGAAAAAGGTTCCGGTTGGTGGTGCTCGCCGAGCTGACCTCGAAGGAGGACGCGCCGCAGGCGGCCGGGACCATCCAGTCGATGCTGGATCCGCGGGTTTCGCCCAGCGAAGGCGAACTGGAGCCCGGCGGCGTCCAGCGCGTTCGCGGCGGCGCGGCCCGGTCCTGCTCGTGGATCCAGCCCGGCGTGCGCGAGACCCTGCAGTTCTCCTGGGAGTTGCCGAAGAGCGTCGGCAGCGCCGACGCGGTCCAGGACGTGCGGTTGCGGGTGCTTGAGGCGGAGCACGCCGACAGCTTCCTCGACCAGGAAAAGCAGTGGCGGAGCAAACCGGAACGGAGCGCCGGAGATGTCGCCCTCTCCACGGGCGGGTAGCCGCCGGGGTTTCCCGCTGCGGCGGGGCTTCGGCCGGCTGCGGGGTTTGGCCCGGCTGCTGCCGCGGAGACCGCATTCGCGGCTGCGTACCGCCGGGGTCTGCGTGCTGCTGCTGGTCCTGCTGACCGGCATCCGGGCGTTGATCGTCGGGCCGAGCGACATCACCGACCCCATCGCCTACTCGGGGAAAGCCCCGGAACCCGTCGACGCGGAGCGGTTCACCGCCGAGGTCCGCGGTGTCGGGTTCGCCCGGGCGCTCACCGAGGCCCCCGACGACGAGGACGGCGAAGCGGAAGAAGAGGGGGAACCGGTACCGCTGCCCGCCGGGAACGTATGGCTGCTGGTCGAAGTCAGGCTTACGGCCGCCACCCGGACCGTGAACGTGCAGGCACCGATCCTGCTGGAATCCGGCAGCGGCCCCTCCTACGCCGCAAGCGGCGAGCTGACTCCGCTGCTGTCCGGAGGCGGGGGATTCTCCTCGGAAGAGCTGCATCCGGGCATCCCCGTGTCGGGTGTCATCGCCTTCGACGTTCCGGTTGAGCACATCACCGACCCGCGCCTGCGGATACGCGCGGGGCTGCCGCGGATGGACCGGTTGACCGGCCTCGCCGTGATCGACCTCGGTATGACAGCGGACGAGGTGGCGAAGGGGGCCCGCAACGCGACCGCGACCGCGGTGGTGCCCGAGACACGGGAGGGAACGGGGCCGGGCGTGCAGGTGCGCCCGGCGGAGGCGACCGCAGGGGCCGGCGATGACTGACACGAACCCGACTGAGCCGCCGGAGCCGGTCGGCCCGTCGGACCAACCGGAAGCGCCGGCGGCGCCCGAGCCATCGGACGCACCGAGTCCACCGGGGGTGCCGCAGGCGCCGGAGCCGGTCGACCCGTCGGATCCACCGGATCCACCGGAAGCGCCGGCGGCGCCCGAGCCATCGGAAGCGCCACCCCCACCCCCACCCCGGGCGCGCAGGCGCCCGTGGTGGCGCGGCCATGTGCCGTTCATGCTGGCAGCGGCGGTTCTCGCGCCGATCGCCTACGGGCTGCCGTGGTGGGAGGAGCACAATGACAACGTGCTCTGGGGGCAGGTGCCGGCCGACGCCGCGCCCGCCGAGGACGGTGTGGCGGCCCTGGCGGGCACCCGCTGGGAGTTTCTCGGCGCACGGACCGGCCCGGCGACCGACATGGCCGGGATCACGGCGGTGGACGCCGTATTCGAGCTGACGCCGCAAACCGGCACCGCGGCCGAGCGCCTCGACTCCGACTGCCGGGTGCGCGCCGTCGACGCCGGCGGCCGCCTGTGGGAGGACGGCGCGGCCTACGGCACGCTCCCGGACTACAGCCCCGTGACAGGCGCGACCGAAGGCGGCGGCTGCCGGTCCGTTTCGCCGCGGGATGGCCTATTCCCGGTCGGTGAGGGTTCGCTGGTGATGGCGCACTTCGCCGTTCCCCGCGACGCCGTCTCCGAGCTGCGCTTCGAGGTCGAGGTCGCCACCCACGACCCGGCCGACACACCGTCGTACAGCTGGGAGGAACTCGGCGACCCCGAAATCCAGGCGACCCAGGAGGCCGTGAACCCGCCCGAGCCGGCCGCGGTCTCCTTCGCCTACCGCGAGCTGGAGCGGTCCGAGCTGGTCCGCCGCGGCTTCATCGAGCGCTGAACCCAGGGCCGGCGGCTCCCGACTCGATCTGCAGCGGCGCCCGGGTTCCCGCACCGCCGGAGCGGCGCACGACGAGCGCGAAGGCCGCCGTGAGCAGGCACATCCGCAGGACCTCGTGCAGCGTGCCGGTCGCCAGCTCGATGGACGTGACCCAAGGTAGCCATTCGTTGAAGTAGCCGGCGGGGCCGACGGCCGCGAAGATCCCCCGGTGCAGCAGGCTCACCGCCGCTTCCAGTAGCGCGTAGTAGATGCAGAAGGACAGGTAGAACACCGGGCCCGCGCCGCGGAGGACCCGCAGCGCGTTGAACAGCGGCACATACTTGTCGCGCAGGCCCTGGGCGGCGGTACCGGCGACCCGGGTGATCGGCCCGGGTATGTACCGCGCCGCCATGTGCGCCAACAGGCCCGCCCGGCCGCGCAAGAGCGTGTCGGTGCGGCCGAGGTCGGCGCCGAACACGATCGCGGTTATCACCAGCCACAGCAGCGGCTCCAGCAGCCCGTCCTTGACCAGCGGCCAGACCTCCGGCAGGGCGGCGCCCACCAACTTGGCGAACGCGTCCACCGGCAGCGCGGGCAGCAGGGCGGCGAGGTCGGCGACCCACGACCGCAGCCCGGACCACGTGGAGGTGATCCCTACCCAGAACGCCCGGTCGGTGAGCCAGTCGGTGCCGCTGCGCAGCAGTTGGCCCACCGTGACCACGGCGAAGTACGCCCACACGGCTTCGCACAGGGCCGCGCACAGGCCCAGCGCCCGGTTGCCGCGGTGCTCGTAGAGGCGCCCGAGGACCGCCCGGGCGGCGAAGGCGACCGCGGTCACCAGCAGCGGCACACCTATCGGGTCGAAGTCGGCGATGACCGCGAAGCCGCCGAGACCGCCCTCCTCATCGGCGCCCAGCGCATAGGAGCGGAACTCCGCGGCGATCAGCCCCCATGCGCTGTAGAACACCATGAACGGCAGGATCGTCGTGGACACGGTGTCGAGGACATTGCGCCCGCGTTCGGGCACGCCGGGACGGCCGGCGCTCGCGCTGGGAAGCCGGGCACCGAGCCGTGCCAGGCCGGGCCGGAGCACGTGGAACATGGTGATGGTGGCGGCCACGGTGATCAGCAGCACCGCGCTCAGCGCCAACAGGCCCGCGGTGGAGTCGCGCAGCCCGGCGCTGATCGCGCCGCGCAGCGCCGCGTCGTGCAGCACGATCCCCGCCAGATGCACGCACAGCAGCGGAGCCCAGTACCGCCGGGCCAGCTCCAGCGCGTACCGGGGCAGGGAAGCGTGCACGCGTTTCATGTCGCCGAGATCCTACTTACGGCACCGCCCTAGGAGCCGGCCACCGGGTGTCCGGCTCCGGCCAGGGCCCGGTGCACGGACGGACCCGCCGACGGTCGCCCGCAGGCGGCGGGGCGGGCGACGCACCGACCCTGCAGAAATGCCCGATTATCAAAGCTGAGACCGTCATTTCTGCATGATCGCCGACGGCTACACCTGAACACGGCTTAGCGGCGCAGTACCCACTGCAAGGCGCGGAGGGAGCGGCCGCCGAGGCTGGTCGAGTCCGGCTCCTGGGCGTGGACCACCTCGCAGCGGGTGAACAGGGCGGCCAGGTGTGCGGGGTCGTGATGGCGGAACACGCCGCCGTCGGGGTTTTGGAAGACGCCGCGGACCGGGTGGGGTGAGGCGGCGTAGGCCGCGCGGTAGTGCTCGCTGTCCTGCATCGGGTAATCGCAGAGGAACACCAGGCCGCCGGGCGCGCACAGGCGTTCGACCTCGGCGGCGACGGCGCGCTGGTCGGCGTCGCCGGGGATGACCGCCAGCACCGACACGAGCAGGACCGCGTCGAACGCCCCGTCCGGGTGGGGCAGCGGCAGGTCCGGGACGTGCTCCAGCACCAGATCGGGCGACTCGCGGCGGCCGCGGGCGATCAGTGCCGCCGACGGGTCGGCGCCGCGGGTGTTGCGGTAGCCGGCGTCGACGAGTTCGCGCACCGCCCGGCCGTAGCCGCACCCGAAGTCGAGGATGCGCGCGTGCGGCGCGAGGCGTGCGGCGACCAGGTCCGTGGGGACCGGGTGGGTGAACGCTTTGGCGGCCCCAGGGCCCTCCCAGTACGCCGCGGTCATGGGCGGCCCCTTCCCTTGCGTCGCGGGCGCCGGTACCCGGTGCGTCCGTGCGGCTCAAAGCGGTGCGCGCGCCGATGCCGACCGCCGAGCGGCGTGTCGGGCCGCACCGCGCCCGCCGGCACGACTATGCCATCGGCGGGCCGGGCCGCCCACCCCCCGGCGGCAGCGCGCCGGGGCCGGCCGCCGCATTGCAGCCCCCGCTGCCTGCGGCGGAGGGCGGGCACGGCCCTGGGCCGGTCAGCAGGGGTGGAGCCTGCTGGACATCGAACCGGCGAGCGAAGGGGATCGTTGCCGAACGGGTCCGCTCCGTAGCTTTGGTTGTGCCGCGGTTGAGGGGGCGGAAAAGCCCCCCAGGCACTCGCCGAAACCGCCGGCGGAACCCGATTCACCGGCCCCGGAAGAAAGTCCGGGAGTCCGGAAAAGAAAGGCAGGGCACCATGTCCGACCCGTACCGCTTCGACGCCAGAGCACAAGCCCCGCAGCCCGCGCAGTCCGCCCAGACCCCCTACGACCCGCCGCGCGGCGGCGAAGGCGGCGGCGCCGGCGGTGTCTGGGTTATCCGCGCCATCCTCTGGGCCGTGTTCGCCATCTGCCTGGCCCTCAACGGCGCCGGATCGATCATCGGCCTGCCCATGGTCGTCGACGCCATCTTCGGCGCGGGCGCGCTCGCCAGCGTGATCGCGCTGGCCGTGCACTACCGGAAGGCGCGGAAGTGACCGGCTCCCTGTTCCGCACCAAGAAGGCCGCGCCGCCGGCGGTCCCGCAGGACCCCGGCGCCGCAGGCACCGACCACGCGGTCGTCCTCAGCGACGTGCGCCGCAGCTACACCGACGGGCAGGGCCGGGTGACCGCGCTGGGCGGGGTATCGCTGCGGGTGCCCCGCGGCACCTTCCTCGCCGTCATGGGGCCGTCGGGCTCGGGCAAGTCCACCATGCTCAACTGCGCCTGCGGCCTCGACCGGCCGACCTCGGGCACGGTGGTGGTCGGCGGCGCCGACATCGGCGCCCTCAAGGAACCGGCGCTGACCCGGTTCCGGCGCGAGCGGGTCGGGTTCGTGTTCCAGTCCTACAACCTGCTGCCGACCCTGACCGCCGAGGACAACATCACCCTGCCGCTGCGCCTGTCCGGGCGCAGCCCCGACCACGGGTGGCTGCGCGACCTCGTGGACCGGGTGGGCATCGCCGACCGGCTCCAGCACCACCCCACCGAGCTGTCCGGCGGACAGCAGCAGCGGGTCGCCATTGTGCGGGCCCTGGCCACCCGCCCCGATGTCGTCTTCGCCGACGAGCCCACCGGCGCGCTCGACGCCGAAGGCGCCGACCGGATCCTGCGGCTGCTGCGGGACATCGTCGACGACCTCGGCCAGTCCGTCGTCATGGTCACCCACGACCCCAAGGCGGCAGCCCGCGCCCACGCGACCGCCGTCATGGCCGACGGGCTGATCGCCGACGTACTGCAGGAGCCCCGGCCCGCCGACCTCGCCGAGCGGCTCGCCTCACTCGGAGGGAACTGACCCGATGCCCCCGACCACATCCGCCCAGCCGCGTCCGCACCCCCAGGACAGCGCCGGCCCGCCCCCGACCGGAAGTGCGCCGCGAGCCGGCCGCACGACCCTGCCGCTCGCGCTGAAGCTGACGCGCAAGCGCCTCAGCGGGCTCGTCGCCGTCGCGCTGGCCGTCGCGGGCGGCGCCGCCTTCATCACCGCCGGCGGGGTGCTCGCCGAAACCGGGCTGCGCTCGCACCTGCCCGCCGAGCGCATGCCGGGAGCCGAAGTGGTCGTTGCGGCACCGCAGACCCTGGACCAGCGCGAGGACATCGATCCCGCCCTGCCCGAGCGGGCGCAGCTGCCCGGCGGGCTCGTCGGCCAACTGGGCGGGCTGCCCGGCGCCGGCGCGGCAGTCGGCGACATCGGGTTCCCCGCCGCCGTGGCCACCGGCGACGGCACCGCCTCCGGCCCTGACCCCCGCACCGCGGGCCGCGGCTGGTCGGCCGCCACCGGGCTCGGCGGCGACGTGGCGGGCGCGGCGCCGCAAGGGCCCGCCCAGGTCGCCCTGGACGCCGAAACGGCGCGCGCCGCCGACGCCGAGGTCGGCGACGAACTGCGCATCACCGCCGCGGGGCGCACCGGCCAATACGACCTGACCGCCGTGGTGACGGGCTCCGGCCCCGGGATCTTCTTCGGCGACGCCGCCGCAGCCGACCTCAAGGCGCGCGCGGTCGGCGGACAGGAAGCCGGCGTCGACCTGATCGGCCTGAGTACCGCGGGCGGCACGTCGGCGACCGAACTCGCCGACGCGGTCCGCGCCGAAGTGGCCAAGGGCGACACCGGCGCCGTGGTGCGCACCGGTGACGCCCGCGGCGACGCCGAGGTGCCGGCCGCATCCGCCGGCAACTCCACGCTGCTGGCGATCGCCGGCTCGCTCAGCGGGACGGTGCTGATCATCGTCGGGTTCGCGGTCGCCGGCGCCGTCTCGATCTCCGTTGCCGCGCAGCGCCGGGACCTGGCGCTGCTGCGGATCGTGGGCGCCACCCCGCGCCGGATCCGCCGCCTGGTCGCCGCACCCAACCTGGCCGCCACGGCCGCCGCCCTGCCGCTGGGGATCGCGGGCGGGTACCTGCTGGCCGTGCGCCTGCACGACCTGCTCGCCGGGCTCGGCATCGTCCCCGAGCAGCTCCCGGTCAGCTTCTCCCCGCTGCCCGCGCTGGCCGCGGTCCTCCTGCTGCCCGCCACCGTGTGGCTGGCAGCCCTCGCCGCCTCGGCACCGATCGCCGCCGCGCCCCCCCACCACCGCGCTGGCCGACGCGCGGGTGCAGGTCAAGCCGCCGCGGCAGGGACGCGCCGTCGCGGGTGCGGCACTGATGGCGGGCTCGCTGGTGCTGGGCGCCACACCGCTGTTCATCGACTCGCGGATGGGCATGGTCGGCACGGCGACCGCCAGCATGCTGGCCGTCATCGGCCTGGCCTTGGCCGGACCCGCCCTGGTGCGGGCGGTCACCGGAGCCATCGCGCGCCGGCTGCCTGCGCGCACCTCGACGCTGACCTGGCTGGCAGTGCACAACCTGCACGGCCACGCCTACCGCGTCGCGGGCGCCGTGGCGTCGCTGGCGATGGCGGTGGCCTTCACCCTCGGCTACGCCTACGCCCAGACCACGCCCGTTGCCGCCGCGGCGATGCAGCAGTCCGAAGGGGCGCTCGCCCAGTACCAGGTGAGCGCGCCCGGCCTCGGCGGCGTGCCCGAGGAGGCCGTCGCAGCGGTCCGCGACGCACCGGGGGTCGCCGCGGCCGTGGCGAGCACCCCGACGTCGGTGGTCTGGAGCCACCGGATGTTCGCCAACGACTTCGACACCTACGAGGTGCTTTCCGCCGGTGCGATCGGCCCCGGCGCCGCCCAAGCGATCGATCCCGAGGCCACCGCCGGCGGGCTGGACCGGCTCGACGGCGACACGGTCGCCCTCAGCGCCTCCTACGCCCGCCAGCGCGAGGTCGGAGTGGGCGATACCGCCGAGTTCCGTATGGGCGACGGGGCGCGCGTCAGCGCCGAAGTCGTCGCGCTCTACGAACGCGACCTGGGTTTCGGGCAGGTGCTGGTCGCAGACGACCTCGCGTCCGGCCACGTTACCGGCGGCCTGCCCGCCACCCTGCTCGTCCGGGCACAACCCGGGCAGGAGTCGGCAGTGGGCGACGCTCTGGACACGGTGGCCGCCGAGCACCCCGGGCTGCGTGTCGGCCCCGCCGCCGGATCGCAGGGCGCGTCGTCGGGGTCGGCCGAACTGCCCGCCGACGCCATCCTCAACTTCGTGGTGCTCTCCGCGCTGCTGGGCTACATGCTGATGTCGGTCGCCAACCGGCTGGCGGCCCAGACCCTGCAGCGGGGCGGCGAGGTGGCGTCGCTGCGCTCGATCGGGATGACGCCGGCCCAGGTGCGCGCGCTGCTGCGCCGCGAGTCCGCGATGCTGGCGGTCGGCGCGATCGCGGCCGGAGCCGTCGCTGTGGTGGTTCCGCTGGTGATGGCGGGAATCGGGTTCCTCGGCCGGCCGTGGCCCGGCGGCCCGGTGTGGCTGCTGCCCGCCGCCGCTGGGGTGGTCGCGCTGCTGGCCTGGCTGAGCGTGGAAATCCCGGCCCGTCGGCTGGTTGCGGCCGAGGCGCAGCGCCGCTGAGGCACAGTGCCGCTGAGGTGGAGCGCCGGTGCCGCTGAGGCGGAACCGTGCGAGTGCGGCCGGGGCGCGCGTGCCCCCGGCCGCACTCGTGTGCGGAGCCCGCTGCGCCCAGCCGAGCGCAAGAGGCCAAGAGCGCAAGGGGTGTTCACCCGCCGGTTCCCAACATCCGGCGCGGTCAACCGCCCAGGTACGCCAGCACCGCGCGGACCCGGCGGTGCCCGGTGTCGTCGGAGGTCAGGTCCAGCTTGGTGAAAATGCGCCCGATGTGCTTGTGCACCGCCCCGTCGGTCACCACGAGCCGCTCGGCGATCTCGGTGTTGCCGAGCCCTTCGGCCATCAGCGCCAGCACCTCCTGCTCGCGCGTGGTCAGCCGGGCCAGCGGCCGTTCCTTGCGGGTCAGCAGCTGGCTGACCACTTCGGGATCCATCGCGGTGCCGCCCCCGGCGACCCGGGTCAGCGCCTCCAGGAACTCGCCGACGCGGGCCACCCGGTCCTTGAGCAGGTAGCCGACACCGCGCGCGCCGCCGGTGAACAGCTCGGAGGCATAGACCTCCTCGACGTACTGCGAGAACACCAGCACCGGCAGGCCGGGCCGGGCGCGGCGCGCCTCGATCGACGCCCGCAGGCCCTCGTCGCGGTAGCCGGGCGGCAGCCGCACATCGGCGATGACCACGTCAGGGGCGTGTTCGTCCACGGCCTCGATCAGGCCTTCGGCATCTCCCAGCACGGTTGCCACCTCGTGCCCGGAAGTGCTCAGCAGCAGCTTCAATCCTTCGGCGAGGATGGTGTTGTCCTCGACGATCACGACTCGCACGGCAGCTCCACAGTGATCACGGTCGGCCCCCCAACGGGGCTGACAACAGAAGTCGTTCCATCCAGCGCCGCCACCCGGCGCCGGATGCCGCTGAGACCGCTGCCGCCCTCGGCGTCCGCGCCGCCGACACCGTCGTCGGAGATCTCCACCTGCAGGGTCGGCCCGGCGCGCTCGACGCGCAGTTCCGCGGCATCCGCCTGCGCGTGCTTGGCCGCGTTGGTGAGCGCCTCGGCGATGACGAAGTAGGCGGCGGCCTGCACCGACGCGGGAACCTCGCCCAACTCGCCCACTTTGGCGGTGGTCGGCACCGGGCAGCGGGCGGCCAGCGCCGAGACGGAGCCGTCCAGGCCGCGGTCGGCCAGGATCGGCGGGTACATGGTGCGGATGACGTCGCGGAGTTCGGTCATGGCCTCTTCGGCGCGGCCGCGGATCTGGCCGACGATCTCGGCGGCCTTTTCCGGGTCGGTGGCCATCAACTGCTCGGCCACGCCCGCGCGCATGGCCAGCTCCACCAGCCGCGCCTGCGTGCCGTCGTGCAGGTCGCGCTCGATCCGGCGCAGCTCGGCGCCGTGGGCGTGCAGCGCTTCAGCGCGGGTGGTCGACAGCTCCTCCACCCGTTCGCTGAGGCGTGCCGCCCGCAGCTCCGCGGACGACGGGGAGAGGGCGCGCTCCAGCAGCCAGGAGTAGCCGTCGGCCAGGGAGGGCGTGCCCCACAGGAACACCGCCGAGTACGCGATGATCTCGGTGAAACCACCGAGGAGCGCGAACGACCAGGTGTAGGTCTCGATGCCGAGGAACGTCGGTGCGACCGGTGCGGCCCACCACACCGCCATCTCGATGAGGGTGCTCGGCGGACCCGCCGCCGCCGACACGCCGATCAGGCCGGCAGCCAGGCCGACCAGGCCGTGCAGGAGCAGGCCGCGCAGCGAGCGCCAGGTCTGCGGATCGCGGAGCTGCTCGCGCAACCCCGCGGAACCTTCGGGTCCGGGTGTATGGGCGAGCCCGAGCCGGTCGCAGGCGCGGCGGCGCTCCCACTCGCCCCACCGCCGGATGAGTTGCAGCATCCGGGGCAGCGCCAGGTATCCGATGCCGAGCGGGATGAGCACGACAGTGGTGAGCAGGAATGGGAGCGCCACCAGCGCCATCAGGCTTGTCGGCAGCCCCACCAGCAGGTAGCCGGTGGCACGGCCGCCCTTCATCACCTGTTTGGCGTTCATGGCGCAGTAACCTCCCCAACCGGACCCTTACCGCGCGCATTGTCTCGAATACGGCAGAGTGCGGCAGTGGAGTTTACTGGACAATCCGCGCGCGCAGCTCCCCGCGCAGGTCGGCGCTTAAGCCGCGCAGACGGCCCCGGCCGCCCGGCGGCACCACTGTGCACGCCGGGTTAGCGCGCAGGAGCGGGCGGCGCCGGGCGCGGGCTCAGGGCGCAGAAGGCGGGGTCAGCAGCGGTGCGGGCTGGTGCGCTCGGATTCGCCGTGCCACCAGTGCTCGCTACCGGACCCGGCTGCCGACAGCGGGGTCCGCTCGGTGGCGGTGGGCGGTGCGGAACGGGGCGCCGCGGACCCGTCCGCATCGCCGGCCCCATCGGCCCCCGCGAACGGTTTCATCAGGTCGCCGGTGGTGTGCACGACCCCGTTGGCGATCGTCATCCGCACGTTTGCCACCGCCGCGATGTCCTCCAGCGGATCGCCCTCGACCAGGGCGAGGTCGGCCAGCTTGCCGCGCTCGACCGTACCGAGGTCCGCATCCAGCCCGAGCCACCCTGCGGCGGTCGATGTGGTCGCCGTCAGCGCCGCGTGCGGGGTGAACCCGTACTTCACCAGCGCACGCAGGTTCTGGTGCAGGCTCACCGCGATGTTGTCCAGCGGCGCATCGGTGCCGCTGATGACCAGCCCGCCGCGCCGGTGCACGGTGTGCAGCAGCTCCACATTGGCCGGGAGCGCTTTGCGCGCCAGCCTGGGCCGCGGCTCGTCGGAGCCGGCGGCATCGGCCTTGGCCACCAGTTCGCGGTACTCCCACTCGGGGAACAGGCGGCGGGTGCGTTCGTCCTCGACCAGGGAGCGGTCGTCGGCGTAGAGCGCGGCGGAGGTGAACAGGGTCGGGGTGATCGACATGCCCGAGGCGGCGAACAGCTTGGTGACGTCCTCGTAGGCGCGGCCGAGCTCGCTCACCGTGCGCGAGTAGCCCAACCGGTTGGTCGCCCCCGTGTGTTCCATCCCGTCCATGCCCAGGTGCACGGCCGGGTACAGGTAGTGCGAGGTCAGCGGCAGGTCCACGGCATGGGCGCGTTCGACCGCGAGGTGCTGGGCGCTGACGGGTAGCCGAACGTAGGTCTTCACCAGGTCGTAGTCCAGTTCGAAGACGCGCTCCAGTTCCAGCTCCACCTCGTCGGGGCCGGTGGTGGGCCGCATGAAGTTGTAGTAGACCCGGCTGCCGTCGATCGCCTCGCCGGTGGCCAGGTAGCGCGGACCGGTGGTGCGGCCCGCGTCCAGCGCTTCGCGGGTCTCCAGCATCTGGTACGCGGGGTCGCCGGGGGAGCGGGTGGTGGTGACCCCGTAGGCCAGCCACAGCGGGCCCTGCCGCGCGCCCCAGAAGCGGCCGCGCAGGTGCCAGTGGTTGTGCGCGTCGATCAGCCCCGGCATGGCGGTCAGGTGCGCGGCGTCGATCACCTTTGCCCCGTTGTCGCCGGTGCGGTCGCGGCGCGTCTCGACGGCGGTGATCCGGTTGCCCTCGATGACGATGTCCACGTCGCGGCGCAGCCGGTCGGCGCGGCCGTCCCACACCGCGCCGGCCTGCACGATCACCCGGTCGGTGGATCGGGGCCGCTTCCAGCTGAGGTCGACGGCGATGGTTTCGGTGTCACCGCCGCCGCGGCCGATCCGGCGCAGCCGGCCGTTGGCGAGGTAGAGCAGGCTCGCGGAGTCGCCGCTCCAACTGGGGGCATCGGTGGGCTCTGCGGTGAGCCGCCGCGGCTCGCCGGTGAAGCGCCCGGTCCCGTCGACGGGGACCGTCCACAGCACGCTCTCCATGACGAAGGCGAGGTGGCGGCCGTCGGGTGACCAGACGGGGCCGTCGTCGCCGCGGGTGGACAGCGACTTGTACGGCGCGGGTTCGGCGTAGCGGGTCGCGCCGGACTCCAGGTCGACGGTGAGGATCTGGCTGGTGCCCTCGCGGAAGCGCTGCGAGCGGGGCTTGACCGCGGCCAGCGCGAGCGTCCTGCCCGACGGCGACCAGGTGGCGCGGCCCGGCTGGAACAGCGCGGGCAGCACCTGGCGGGCCGCGTTGGTTTCGGTGTCGTACACCCAGGTGGCGCCGTCCTGGTCCTGGTAGGCGATCCGTCTGCCGTCCGGCGCCCAGCGGGGCGCGACCTGGGCGCCGTCGAGCGAGGTGAGGCGCTTGGATTCGCCGGAGCCGGTGTCGTAGCGCCACAGCGCGGGGCTGCCCGACCGGTCGCTGGAGTAGACCAGGGCGGTGCCGTCGGGGTGCCAGTCGGGGTCGGAGTTGAAGTAGCCGTCGTCGGCGACCGCGCGGGGTTTGCCGCCGATCGGCATGATCCACAGTGCGCCCAGTGCGCGGAACGCCACGTCGCGGCCGTTGGGTGCGAGCACCGGCGAGGCGATGCCGCGCACCGGGTGCTCGGCGGTGTCGTCGATGTCGCGGCGAGCGGGGCGCGGTCGGCGCTTCAGATAGGGGGCGGTGGTGCGGAAGGGAACGTCGCGGGTGGCGGGCTTGCCGGAGTTGCCGGGCTTGCCTGGCTTGCCGGAGTCGGTGGAGCTGTCGGAGCTGTCGGAGCCACCGGAATCGCCGGAGCCGCCGGAATCACCGGCGCCGAGCGTGCGCCGGCGAATACGGCCATCGGCGGTGTAGAGCACCCGGTCTTCGGCGGTCCAGGTCACGACGCCGAGGAAGACGTCCTCGCCGCCGCTCACCGGTTCGCCGTCGACGACCAGTCGGCAGGTATCCGCGTGCAACCGCACATGGGCGAGCCTGCCGCCGGGGCCCGGCGCCGGTGCGTGGACGGTGGTGTGCTCGCGGGCCGGGACCAGCTCCTTGCCGGCGCCGCCGCCGATCGCGGTCGACCGGATGCTGGTCCCTGCGGAGGTGTGCACGATGCGGTCGCCTTCGGGAGACCACGCGGGCTCGCCCTCGTCGGTGTCGGCGCCGGTGTCGGTGACCCGGGTCAGCTCGCCGGTGTTGAGGTCGTGCAGATGGATGTCGTAGCCGGTACCGCTGCGGTCACTGGCGAGCGCGATGCGCTTGCCGTCGGGGGAGAACGCGGGTTCGCGGTGGTCGTGCGGGCCGCTGGTGAGGCGGCGCGGCTCGCCGTCGGGGAGGTCCAGGACGTAGATGTGGAAGTTGCCTTCGCGGTAGCCCTGGAAGGTCAGGCGCCCGGAATCGGGGCTGAACCGCGGCCGGGTGGCATCGGTGCGGTCGCCGGTGAGCCTGCGCGCGGTGCCGCCCGCGGCGGGCACCAGCCAGATCGCGTTGTAGAGGTCGAACGCGACCCACTTGCCGTCGGGCGAGGCGGCCGCGGAGATGTTGGTGCCCTCGGTGACGGTCACCTCGCCATCCCCGGACCGCCCGGCGGCCGCCGCCACCGGCACCGGATCGGCCAGCCACAACGCACCTCCGGCGGCGGTGGCCTTGCCGCCCGTTTCGAACAGATCCCGCCGAGTGATCGCCCCACCGGCCCGGGCGGCGGCGGGGACGTCGGAGGCGTCGGGGGCGTCGGCGGGGGCCTTAGCAGGGTCAGAGGGGTTGCCGGGGTTGAGGGGATCGAGGGGAGAAGTGTCCATGCCGGCCTCAACTGCTCCGTAGGGTGCTGCACCGGTTACGATCCGGGACTTTGTATACCGTCCCCGGTGCTTGAGGCAACCCCCGCACGCCCGAACATCGGATGTTCCCGGTTGGGTACTGCTTTCTTGTTTTGGCGGCATCCGCCCAATTTTCCGGCGCCTGCATTGCCCTGACACAACGAAAAGCCCGCCCTATCCTGAAGACGCGAACCAACGGATAGGACGGGCTATGAAAAACGATACCCCCGTGAACACCACCGCTGATACCTCAATCGGTGACCGGGTCGCCGAACTCCGCAACCGCCGTGGACTCACTCAGGAGCAGTTGGCCGACCGTGCCGGGCTCAGTGTCAACCTCATCCGCAAGATTGAGCAGAACCGCGGCGGCGCCCGCATGGAGTCCTACCATGCAATAGCACGCGCCATGGGCGTCATCACCCTCATGTTCGCAGTCCCCGGTTCTCCCGCCCCGCAGCCATCCAGTAACCAGGACCATGCCCTCGCCGGAATCAGGGCGGCGGTCAATCCGCCGGCCGGGATGCGCGGCCCACTCCTCGCCATGGGCATGGACACTCCTGACCTTGCCATGCTCACCCAGGCCACCCGCCGGCTCGCCACCCATTACAAGAACGACGAATACGACTCCGTCGCCCACCTCGCTCCTGCCGTAGTGCGGTCCGCTCACCTCCACGTCGACGCACTCGATGGTGACCAGGAAGCCGCGGCGCGGCGATTGCGTTCCGACGCGTTGGGTGTCGCGGGCCGGTATCTCATCCAGATTCGCGAGCACGATCTCGCCCTGGTGGCTTCGCGGGACGCGTTGCAGGACGCGTTGGCGGTCGGCGACACGTCGCGGGCGGCTCGGGCGATCTCCGCGCAAGCGTGGGCGCTGTTGCGCCAGGGCAGGTTCTCCGAGGTCGAGGACTTGTGCTCGCATTCAGCGGACGAAGTCGAACCCGCCAAAATCACCAAAGCGAGCCCCGACGAGTTGGCGGCGTGGGGGTGGCTGCTGCTGCGCGCATCAGCGGCGGCGGCCCGTAACAACCGCCCGCAGGAAGCTGCGACATTCTTCGGGTACGCGACCTCGGCGGCTGCCCCGATCGATCGCGAGGTGGAGAACTCGGTCGGGCAGACGTTCGGCCGGTTGACAGTCGCAATGAAGGGACCGGAGAACGCCCTGGTGGCCGACCGGCCGGATAAGGCGTTGGAGCTGGCGGCGAAACTTCCCCGCGATACAGGGGATGTGATGCGGTCGGACTGGCACCGGCACAGGATCGACAAGGCGAACGCCCACACGAAAATGGGCAACACGGATAAAGCCGAGACAATCCTTCAGAACCTGCGGCAAGAGGCACCGGACTGGTTGCGTTACCAGCAGTCGGCACGCGAAACCACTGAAGATCTGCTTGACGGGATGCGGAAACCGTCCCAGAGTCAACGCGACCTTGCGGATTTCCTTGGGGTTCCTCTTTAGGTGATACGAGGTGTACTAGTTCCGGTCGGGGCGTGGAAAAAGTGCCACGCCCCGATTCTTCTTTCTCTGGGTATTGGAAAGTAGCGTCACCACCACGACAGTCGAGGTGGTGGCAGCACAGCATGGACGACCGCACTGACGAACGCGATGCGCTGCACGGGCCATGGCCCACCGGCAGCGAAATCCTGCAAGCCGAGTGGCCGGATTGGCAGATCTGGCGGGACAGACGCGACGACGGCAGTCACGGCGACTGGTGCGCGGAGAAGAACTGGATGGTTCTGAGGGCGCAGACCTGCGACGACTTGCGGGAGTTGCTGAAAAAGCAGCCGTAAGCACCAAGCGAATTCAGGTGGCGAGCCGTGGTTGGCGCCCGCTCGCCACCTGTTAACCACTACCTGTGGAGGATTGTATGCCTTCGCTCATTTACAAACAAGAACCCGACAACCGCTCCCGCCCCGCCCGCGCCCGTGCGGGTGCGGATCCGCTGCCGCCGGCCCCGCCTACCCCGCCGGCGCCCCAGCCCACGCCGGAGCCCTCCGTCGCCGAACTCCGGGACCGCTATCCCGCGCTGCGGGCCGTCGAACTGTGGCGGGGCAGCTACTCCCGCGCGCTCTACGCGATCGTGCCGGGCGCGTGGCGCCTGCTGTGCGCGTCCGCAGAGCACGCCGAGGAGTTCGCGCGCCACCTCGCGGACACCATCACCGCGCCGCAGCGAGGCACCCCATGAGCGGCAACCCCACTCGCCTGTCCGCCGCAGACGAGGCCCGCCTCGCCGAAATCGCCGGGCAGATCCTCGCGGCCATCTACGTCGCACCCGACGACCCGGGCCTGCGGATGCTCCTCGCCGACGCGCTCGACGGCGTCGACCAGGTCCGGGGCCGCTCTACCCAAGTGGCGGCCACCCGGCCCTGGCCAATCAACGAGCCACCTGCGGTTTCCCGAACCCGGGCGAATCCCAACTGACCGGCCGCGGCCGTATCGAGGGGGCACGGCCGCGGCCACACGTTCCCCCACTTCCCGTTCCCCAACGCGCCAAGCCTGGGCGAGCACCGGGTCCGGGCCGGCCGCCGACGATCCTGCAGAAATGTCGAAATCCGGCGCTGGATGTCGGCACTACTGCAGGGTCGTCGCGGCCGGGGCTCCGTGGATCACCGGTGGTCCGGCGGTGCCGCTGCAGGGCCGGGGATCGGTGCGGGGCGGTGGATGGTGATGTTCCCGTGCTGCGTTGCGATGACCCGGCCTTGATCGCGCGCGGTGTTGGTTTGCCGGTTGGTCTGCGGGCCGAGCCGGTCCGGTGCCGGTGGCCGCTTCGGCCGGGGGACCGGGCCTGCAGCCGCGCCGGACGGGGCATGGCGCGCCGTTGTGCGGTGGGCCGTCCAGGCCGTTGCGGCCGCGCCGATGGCCACCACTGCGGCGAACGCGGCCCAGGCCCACAGTGCGGTCGCCGTGAGCTGGTTGCCCAGTACCCCGGCCACGGCGGCCAGCGCGAATGTGGAACCGCCACCCGCCGCTGCAACCCGCCCCGCCGACATCGTCCCCCTTTGCGCGGCCGTTGGGTGCCCGCTGCGTCTGCTGTACCCGCCGCCGTAGCCGCGCCGGCCGGGCCGCGCCATCGGGGAGGCGGCGCGGCCCGGCGGGCGCCGTTCACTCCTCGGGATTCCGGGGTTCCCCGGCCTGCTGGATGTGCATGTCGCCATGTGTGACGGCGAAGACGCTGCCGCGGTCTTCCGCCTTGTTCCGCTGTCCGTGCAGGGGGAGTTGGCCGGCGGCCTCGGACGTGCCCTGGCCGTCGCTGACTTCGACGATGTTGCCGTTTCCGGCCACGACCGGGGCCGACGCGTCGCCGCCGATCCGGATCGAGTTCCGGTTACCCGGTTTCGGGTTCATGCGATGCACACCTTTCGCAGCAGGCCAATCTCATTCCAGGCGGGTCCAATTTTCCGTTCCGCAGGTGTAGCACTCCCAAAATTCCTCGTCATCCGTTCCTTCCGGTTCCGCGGTCATTGTCGTGGTGTATTCGGCGGTGTCCCCGTCCGGCCCAACCGTGATCGTGACGTCGGCGTATCCGACAACCGGACCGCAGCCACCGTTGGGGGCGTCAAAGAGCGGTTCTTTTCCGGTGGCTCGGGTGCTGTCGCCGGTCAGTTCGACATCGGGCTCACCGCAGGCCGCCTGCACCGAATACGTGCCCGGACCGGTCTCCTCGATCCGCACTGCAGCGCCCTGCTCGTCCTCCCACGTGCCCGCGAGCCCATTGGGATCGCTCCCGACGCTTCCGTCGTCTCCGGCGACCTCCTCAAGGGCGACCTCGCTGACCACGAAGACCGCCCCGGCCGTCGCGGTCACGACCAGGAACAGGGTGAGCAACCCGGTACCCAGCAAGAGCATCCCGCCGGTCGTCATCCCGGTCGCCGCAGCCCCGCCGGCTGCTGTTCCGGCCGTGGTCCCGCCGGCCGCCGCGCCCGCACCCGCTCCGCCGGACGACGCCGGACCCGTTGCGGTGGCGGCGTGCGTACCAAAAGCCCCGCCATCCGGGAACGGCGCGCTTTGCCCGGGGAAACCGGCGTGCTCGGCGCCCGGCGGCGTGCCGTATCCGGCCTGGCCGGCCTGGTCGGCACCGGCCGGCGTCTCGTAGCCGGCGTGCCCGGAACCGTCCGGCACGCCGCAGCCGGCCTGTTCCACTCCGGGCGGCGGCTGACCGCAGAAGTCCTCCGGCCGCACCTGGCGCACGGCCGGGTCGAGGGTCAGCTCCGCCATGTGGTCGGCGACGGTCTGCCAGGACCCGCCGGTGTCACCGGTGTAGCCGGCATCGACCGCCTGGGACTCGGCTGCGCCGGTTCCGTCGGGGACCGCGGGCTGCGGCGGTTGCGGTGCGGGCGGCAGGAACTCCTGGGCCTGGGTCGCCGCGGTCGAGCCCTGGTCGTCGCCCAGCGTGTTCCACAGCACGACCGCCTCGGCCAGCAGTGCGGCCGCCGCGACCCGCTGGCCGATCACCAGGCAGCGCATGGCCTCTTCGTGCGTGAAGTACGCCGCGGCCTCCCGGTCGCCCGCGTCCTGGGCGGCGGACCAGCCGCGGCCGAGCAGCCGCCCCCACGCTTCGAACTGCAGCGAGTGGGCCATCTTCGGCGATGCGGCCCGTCCGACCAGCACCGCGAGATCGGGCCGCCCGGCCGCGGTGGCCAGCTCCGCCGCCTGCTCCAGCGCCCGGCTGTGGCCGGCCACCTGCTCCGGTGCCGTCGCCGGGTCGGCCGCCCACTGGGCGAAGTACCGGCACAACGGATCGACGGGGAACGCCGCGACGCTGCGCCGCCGCAGCGCCGCGCCGACGTCGGGCGCGCTGCCGTAGCCGTGGGCTGCGGCCACCGCAAGGCCGAGGTCGGCGAGGCGCCGGCACACCTGGTCGGCGTCGGCAATACCGGTGAGGGCGTGCACATGCGCGGGTGCCAGGTCGGCGCCGGCCAGTGTCGCGAGCACGTTGAGCACGCGCAGCTCGGCCTCGTCGCGCTGGTCGAGCAGTAAGGGCAGCAGGTCGGCGACCGCACCGGGCGGCGGCAGCGCCGACCGGCGCGGGTGCACCGCCTGCCCTGCCTGTCCCGACTGCCCCGCCGGTCCGGCTTGACCGGGCCACCCGGACCGGCCCGACCTGGCCAGTCCCGCGGTGCGCAGGAGCAGCAGCGGATTCCCACCGGCGGCCCGCCACAGTTCGTCGGCAGTGGCGCCTTCGCCGTCCAGCAGCGGCCGGCCCAGCCCGCGGGCCAGCAGCTGTGTCGCCGGAAACCGGTCCAGCCCCTCCAGGTAAAGCACGGTGCCTTCGCCGCCCAGCGACCCCTCGCGGCCGGCGAAGACGAAGGTCGCCGACGGGGCCATGTCGGTGAGCTGCCGCAACTGGTCGATTCCCAGGTCGGCGTCGTCGATGTACACCGTTATCCGCACGTCGGCGAGCAGTCTGCGCAGGTCGTTCCGTGATGGTGCGTAGCCGCGGGTCTCGTAGCAGGCCTCGAAGATCTCCTGCGCGATGTCGGCCACCTGGCGGTGTGCGGCGCTCACGAACACGACGCCGTCGGGTCCGCGCTCGACGACGGTCGCCGCGTACCGCAGCAGCGTGCTCTTGCCCACCCCGGCAGGTCCGCACAGCTGCACCGGACCGCCCTCGGCGATGGCGCCGGCCAGCGTCAGCGCCGCCGATTCGCGGCCGAGCGGCTCGCGTTGCCGCCGGGGCAGCACGGAGATGCGTTCGCGGCGCTTGGGCGCCGGCCGCTGCCGTTCGTTCACCACGGTCACGGACGACCCGTGGCGCGCGTCGACCACGAGGTTGTGGTCGCCGGCGACCACCGGTCCATAGGCGTTGCCACCGATATCGATGCGGTGACCGCCCGCAGCGTGTTCCGCATCCGTGTTCCGGTCGGCGCCACCCGCCTCCTCGTCGGGTTCGTCCGCGTGGCTCATCGCCCTCCCCTTTTCGGCCGTGGTCGGCAGCGGGCCTGCGCAATCCCGCTTGGCTGGACGTTAACGGCGCCCGGGAAGCGCGATACCGTGCTACGACGGTTTCCGGGCGGATTCCTGCGCGCTAATCGAATGCGATGCTGCTGAGCTGCGCAAGGTCGTTGATCGCGATAGTGCGGTATCCGGTGGAAACCACGCCGTCCTTGCGGAGCGTGCGCAGGATTTTGTGCACCGTGGGTTCGGCCGCGCCGGATAGGCTCGCCAACTCCGGCTGGGTGAGCGGCCACGGAATCACCGCTCCGGCTCCGGTGGGTTCGCCGTAGGTGAGAGCGATCTGATGAAGCACCCGCGCCAGCCGGGTCGGGACATCGCACCCGGCCAGATCGATGCGGTGGTTGTTGGCCGTGCGGAGTTTGGCCAGCACGGCCTGATTGACCTCGTGCATTAGTTCCGGATTCCGGTGCAGGCACGCGAGGAATTCCGCGCGGGTCACCATCCGGGCGACAACCGGCCCGCAAGTGGTCACCGTTGCCGATCGGGGGCGGTCGTCCATGGCCGAGAACTCGCCGACCAGGTCGCCGCCCATCCGGATGGCCAGCAGCGCATCGCGCTCGCCGCTGGTTCGCGCGCTGGCCTTGACCACTCCGTCGAGCAGGACCATTGCAAACGTCGACCGGTCTCCCTGGCGAATCAGCACCCGGTCGGGCGGATACCGCACGCGCGCCCCGAGCGCGAGCAACCGGTCGCGCTGATTGGGGTTCAGCACTCCGAGCAGGCTTGCGGCCGGCCAGCGGCTTGCAGCAACGCCGGAATTGGCCATGGTCCGCGCTCCGATCCGGTTCGGCCGACCGAGCTGGAATAGTAACCGATCGGGATCCGCTCGAACAGCGGATCCGGCCATGGCGTTACCGTTACCGTTGGCTGGAATGGCCGGTCGTTGGCGGTGCATTCCGCTGCAATTCCCGGCCGGGTCGCGGGCCCGGGGTGTTCGCCGCATCCGATGTGCCCGCGGCGGCTCCCGGCACCGGCGGCACGGCCGCGCACCCGGCCGCGGCGCCGCGCCACTGATCCGAGGAGGCTGGAGATTGGCCGACGAACTGGAATACCGTGCGCTGCTGACCGCCGACATCGAACGTTCGGCGGGGCGCGGCAATGTGGCATTGCGGCAGATCCGAGCGGCGCTGATGGCCGCACTGCGGGCGGCGTTCGAGCGCAGCGGGATCGCCTGGGCCGACTGCATCCGTGACGACCTCGGCGACGGCATACGGGTGGCCGCCCCGGCCGGGCTGGCGAAATCGGTGCTCATCCACCCGCTGATCCACGAGCTGGCGGTCCGCCTGCGCGCGCACAACCGCACCGCCGCACCGCAGACCGCCGTACGGGTGCGGGTCGCGCTGCATGCCGGCGAGGTCTACGTGGGCGGGCAGGGCGGTGCCGGAGGTGCCACCAGCGCCGTGGGGTCGCCGCTCGAAATCCTCGCGCGGATGGTCGACGCGCCCGCGCTCAAAACCGCACTGGCCGAAGCACCGGAGGGGGTGTCCGTCGCCCTGTTGCTGTCGCAGCACTTCTACGACGAGACGGTGCGGCACGGCTACGCGGGGATCGACCCGGACACGTTCCACAAGATCGCCTTCACGACGAAGGAGTACACGGCCGACGCCTGGCTGCATCTGGCTCCGGACACGCCGGTCCCGCAGCAGGTGTCGCAGCAGGTCCCGCAGCGTTCGCCGGCGCCCGAACCCGCCGCGCCCGAACCCGCTTCCGCCGGCTCGACAATGATCAATAAGGCCGCCGGGAACGGCACCGTCTTTGCCACGCAACATGGCGACCAGCACATCCACGGCATCGGAGCGGCCCCGACGCGCTGATCGGCTAAACCCGGGCGGTTTCAGCGCCGGATTCGACGGGGCAGGTGGAGTCATCGGTCACTGTTATGTTCTGCGCCATGGTTCCATGAGCGGGCATCCCGCCGAACGGGCGCGCCGAGCACCGGCGCGCCCGCTCGGTTTCCCCGCGTGTGCGATCGCGCGCCGGTCCGGTGCCGGCGGGCCGCTCGGATCAGGCCGCCGGCCGCCGGGTGAAACGGATGATCGGCAGGGTCCGCCCGGCCTGCTGCTGGAAGGCGGCAAAGGACGACGTGCGGCCGACGAAGCGGCCGAAGGCACGTTCGCGGTCGGTGCCGGCCAGTTCGGTGGCGGTGACCGGGATGCGTTCCACCGCGGCGGTGCCGGGCACCTCGATCTCGGCGTCGGGGTGCGCCCGCAGGTTGAACACCCAAGCGGGGTCCTTCGGCGCGCCCTTGGCCGAGCCGATCACCAGCCACGCTGCACCGTCGGTCAGGCACAGCGCGGGGTTGACGCGCTCGCGGCCGGTCTGCGCTCCCCGGCTGTGGATCAGCACCAGGTTGGTGCCGAATCCCGCCGCTTCGCGGACACGGCCCTGGTTGGCGCGGAACTCCGCGATCACGCGCTCGTTGAATGACGACACCGGGCTCATCCCCTCTTCGGTCAAGTCTGTTGTTTGTTCGAACAAGGAAATATTGCCGGGTTATTCCCGGTGCGGCGGTCCGCCCTGAACGGCATCCGCCGACGCGGCCAGATTGCCCTCGATGCCGCCGAGCGCGCGCAGTACCTCGTCCCGCTGGTCACCCTCCATGCCGCCGACCGTCATGCGCTCCAGTTCGGCCCAGATGCGCTCGACCGACCGGCGCAGACCCATGCTCGCGGGCGTGGCCTCGACAATGGTCACCCTGCCGTCCTTCGGACTGGGGGAGCGGCGCACGAAACCGGCGTGTTCCAGGCGCCGGACCGACCGGGTGACGGTTGGCGCGTCGGCGTCCAGCACGGCGGCCAGGTCGGCCTGGCGCTGCGGGCCCTCGTCCCAGAGCCGCATCATCAGCAGCTCCTGGCCCGGGTACAGACCCACCTCGCGCAGCAGTTGCCCGGCGAGCATCTTGTGGATGCGCGCCACCCGGAAGATCGCATGGCTCACCGGGCCCGCGCTGGAAACCCGGTCGCGCCCGCCGCCGTGCGCGGCGGTGCCGGAACCGGTGTCCGCAGCAGGTTCCGCGGGGGTGTTCGCGCCGGTGCCCGCGTCGGCGTTGTTCGTTGTGCTCACCTCTGCAGCCTAGGGCAACCGGGAGAACTCTTGTCCGGACAATTTGCCGTGTTCCGGGGTTCGGCGCACCGGTATCGCCCGCGGCCCGGAGCCGGCCGTGCCCGCGCCGCAGCACCCGCGGAAAACCGATTGCCCCTCCGGCCGCACATTGCTAGGTTCCGCCCGGCAGGAACCAGGCCACCGGTCCAGGCGGGACCGGTCAGCGATCGAGCAGTGAAAGCAGGTGAGGTCACGTGTCGACCGGCGCGGTGATTTCGGGTAGCGGTCCGCGGTTGCACCTCGTTGCGGCCGGCGCCTGCTGAGGCTGCGCGGGTTCCCGCGCCGTCGGCCGTTCCGGCCCGACACGAACCGGGAACCGCAAGCCCTCGCCGGTGCCGCCGGCGCATGAGGTCCGCGGACAACGGGATACACCGCCACGGGCGTACCGCCCGCCGCGGTGGTTCTGCATTCCACCCCGACCGGTGTGGAAAACCGCGAGCACGACTGGATGGACAAGACCAGTGGCAATCGACCTCAGCATTTTCGACGACCCCTTCGTGCAGGCTGCGCTGAGCATGCACCAGGGCCTCACCCACCACGGCCCCGGCTCGGCGGCCAGCACCCGGCTCATGCTGTCCCTGGCCGGCCCCTTGCCCCGGCACCCCCGCGTGGCCGACCTCGGCTGCGGAAGCGGAGCGGCGACACTCATCCTGGCGGAGCAGGCGGCCGAGGTGGTCGCCGTCGACTTCTACGAGCCGTTCCTGGAGGACGTGCGCAACTCCGCGCAGGCGGCGGGTGCGGCCGACCGCATCCGGGCCGAGGCCCACTCGATCGACGACCTGCCCTACCCCGACGGCGCCTTCGACCTGGTGTGGTCGGAGGGGGCGGCCTACAACATCGGGTTCGACAACGCGCTGCGCAGTTGGCGGCGCCTACTGGCCCCCGGCGGGGTGCTCGTGGTCACCGAATGCGGGTGGACCACCGACGAGCCCTCCGCTGAGGCCAAGGAGTTCTGGGACGAGCTGTATCCGCTGCGCAGCACGGCCGAGAACGTGGCCATCGCGACCGCCGCCGGCTACACCGTTGCGGCCACCTACCTGCTCCCGGACAGCGACTGGTTCGACGGGTACTACACCCCGTTGGAGGAGCGGGTCGCCGCCATCGATCCCGGCGACGAACTGATGGTCCAGGCCGGCGCGGTCCTGCAGCGTGAGAGCGACCTGCGGCGGGCCCACGGGGCCGAGTACGGCTACGTGGGCTACGTGCTGCGTCCGCAGAGTTAGCGAGCACTGCTGATCAGGGCGCCGGGACGGGCACGGCGTGCCCGCCTCCGGCACCCGCCGCGGTTGCCCGCAGCGGACCGGAGGGTTCACGCGCCGCCCGGGACCCCGCCGCCACCGTCGCAGGGGCCGCCGGTGCAGGCGGTCTCGTCGCGGCGCCGCTCCAGCATGACGGTGTCGCGCCAGACGCCGTGGTGGCGGGCGATGCGCTCGCGGACGCCCAGAGTGCGGAAACCCGCGCTGTGGTGCAGCGCCAGGCTGGCTTTGTTCTCCGGGAAGATCGCGGTCTGCAGCATCCACAGGCCCCCTGCGTCGGCGGCCGTGACCTGCTTGTGCAGCAGTGCCTTGCCGACTCCGCGCCCGCGTGCGGATTCGGCGACATAGACCGAGGTCTCGGCGACTCCGGCATAGGCCGCGCGGGTGGAGACGGGCGTTGCGGCGGCCCAGCCGACGGGCTCGCCGGTGCCGTCGAGCCGGGCGACCCAGCGGTGGCCCGGCGACCATTTCGCGTCGAGGTCGGCCGCAGGCGGGACCTCGGTCTCGAAGGTGGCGTGGCCGGTGGCGATGCCCTCGGCGTAGATGCGGCGCACCGCGTCGAGGTCGCCGGGTTCCATGGGGTGCACGGTGACGTCGGCGGGCAGGTCGGTGGGGCAGCAGGGCCGGGAGGCGAGCAGCCCCATCACGGCGTCGGCGGCGTGCGGGAGCCCGGTGCAGCAGGCCGGGTTGATCATGACGCGGGTGGACGTGCCGGACTTGGTGAGCGTGATGAAGCCGGCCTCGGCAAGCTTGCGCAGGTGGTGGGAGACCGTTGGCTGGCGCAGGCCCAGCGCCGCGGAAAGCTCGCCGACGGTCGCGGCGCCCGGGGCGGCGGCGATGGTGTGCAGGAGCCGGACCCGGGCGGGTTCGGCCAGGCACGCGAACCAGGCGGCGTAGGTTTCGGCGTCGGATGCGGGCAGGGTCGGTAGCGGGGCGGGGGAGGTGGGTGTGCGCACGGCCATAGGGCCATTATCGGCCACGCGCCATCGCCCCGTCCATTGACGAGCATCAATTAAGTGGTGGGTGCCGGTGCCGCCCGGATGCCGGGCCGGGCGCCGAACCATGTTCCGGGCAACCGGTCCGGGGAAGCGGTCCGGGGAAGCGGTCCGGGCCGCCGCGCCGGTGCCGGCGGGCGGCTGCGCGGCAGGCCGGGACGCCGGCGCGCCGCGGGTAGGTTCAATGGTGCGGGGCGGTCGTGTCCCGCGGCCGCGCAGTGCCCCGGCGCCGTCCGCCGGGGTTCGCGGCGTTCACTCACTCCCGGCGTTCCAGCGACGCACCGGTGCACCCGACCGGAAGGGAGCGGGCCGGATGGGCCTCCGCTTCGAGGAACTGGACTGGCGCCCCACGCCGATGGGCGACCTCGCGCTGCGCCGCCGGTGGGATCCGGTCTTCCGCACGGACGTGCACGAGATCAAGCTCGGCGACGAGTTCCTGATGTCGAGCCTGTTCACCGTGGCAGAGGAGGAAATGGCCCGGCTCGCGTTGGCCGAGTCGGCGCAGGACCGCGCCGAAGTGGTCGTGGGCGGCCTCGGGCTGGGCTTCACCGCGCAGACCGTGCTCCGCCACCCCGGGGTCGAGTCCCTGGTGGTCGTCGAGGCGCTGCCGGAGGTGGTCGAGTGGCACGAGCGCGGGCTTATCCCGGCCGGCACCGAGCTTGCCGCCGATCCGCGCTGCCGGTTCGTGCGCGGCGACTTCTTCGCGATGGCGGCGGGCGATTCCGGGTTCGACCCGCAGGTGCCGGGCCGCCGTTTCCACGCCGCCATCGTCGACATCGATCACTCGCCCGCCCACCTGCTGCACGACGGCCACGCGGGTTTCTACCGGGCTGACGGGCTGCGCCGCATGGCCGGCTTCCTGTATCCCGGCGGCGTCTTCGCGCTGTGGTCCAACGACCCGCCGGATGCGGAGTTCACCGCCGTGCTCGGCGAGGTCTTCACCGGGGTGCGCGCCGAGGTCGTCACGTTCCCCAACCCCCTGCAGGACCGCGACGCCGCCAACACCGTCTATATCGCGACGGTGCCGGCGGCCTGAGCCCGGGCCGCGGGTGTCGGCGGGCCCGTCCGCCGCGAGCGGCGCACCGGCGCA
The DNA here is from genome assembly GCF_054778995.1 of Streptomonospora sediminis. Lineage (NCBI taxonomy): Bacteria > Bacillati > Actinomycetota > Actinomycetes > Streptosporangiales > Nocardiopsidaceae > Streptomonospora > Streptomonospora sediminis. The sequence goes on along the minus strand of NZ_BAAGYZ010000021.1, from coordinate 209,732 downwards.
ACCCCCGCCGCACAGCCGTGCCCTCACCGGCTCTCACCAGGTCATTTCCGCTGCCCGGCATTGCGGCGGTTGGCGGTGGTGTGCCAGGGTTCGCAGTCATGCACTCGCCGCCCACGTTCTACAACCAGCGGAAACGGTCCCTGACGGTCGTGTTCGCCGTGCTGTCCGCGTTACTGGTCCTGCTGCTCGCCGTGACAGCCGTGGCGGGGCTGCCTGCCGTCTCGACCGTGTTCCTCGCGGTGACGCAGGTGTTTCTGCTGGCGACCACGCTGTTCCAGCTGTATTTGATCCGGGGGTATGTGCAGCTGACCCCGGAGGGCATCGCGGTGCGCGAGGTCCGGCTGCGGACGCTGCCGTGGCGCTACATCGTCGCCATCCGCACCAAGCGGTTCCTGGCCAACACCGTGGTCGAGGTGCGCATGGCCGATGGCCGCAAGCGCAACCTCGTCGCCCCCAACCGCCTCCGGGCCAAGGACGACGCCCGGTTCGCCGCCGACGTCGCCCTCATCCACCACTGGTGGGCGTACTGCCGCGGGTGGTGATCCGACCGCTCAGGAGCTGCGGGCGATCGCGGCGTATTCGCGGATGAGCGCGCTGCTCCGGGAACGGTCCCAGGCAAGGCATACGCGTGTCGGCGCGATGTCGTGGACGGGGACGTGCACGATACCGGGGCGGTTGTAGAGGGCGGCTGCCGAGATCGGGAGCACGACGATTCCGGTCCCGGCGGCGACGTGCTCCAGCTTCTCCTCCGCGCTCCGGAGCGACGGGACCGGCTTGTGCGGTTGCGGGCCCTGCTGCTCCAGGGCGAGATCGCGCCATTCGGGCACGTCGCCGGGGTTTTGGAGTAGGCGCTCGGCAGCGAGGTCGGTGACCGAGACCGTTTCCTTGCCGGCGAGCCGGTGGTCGTCCGGCAGCATGACCGCACGCGCCTCGGTGAACAGGGGCTCGACCGCGAGGCCGCGCTGGTCGGCGGGCAGCCGCACATAGCCGACGTCGGCCCGGCCGTTGCGGATGGCGTCGGTCTGGTCGAGCCAGCCGGTCTGCAGCACCTCCACGGTCAGGTCGGGGTGGCGGTGCGAAAGCTCGCGGACGGCGGGGGCGACGACCAGACCGGGCGAGAACCCGATGGTGAAGGTACGCCGGCCGGCCGCCAGGTCGCGGACCCGGCGCCGTGCCGCGTCTGCGGCCGGCAGCAGAGCACGCGCATCCTCGGCCAGCGCCTCGCCGGCCGGGGTGAGCCGCGTGCCGCGGTTGTCCCGGTCGAACAGCTGGGCCTTGAGCTCCTGCTCCAGCGCGCGGATTTGGCGCGACAGGACCGGCTGCGAAATGTGCAGCTCCTCGGCGGCACGGATGAAGCTCCGGTGCTCGGCGACAGCGGCGAAGTAGCGCATTTTGCGCAGGTCGAGGTCCACGGCGCCTCCCGGCAGCTGGCGTGATGCCTTAAGGGTATGGCAGGCGCCGCAGAGAGCCTTGGACGGGCGGGACGGCCCGCCCGCATCGTGGAGCGAGCCGGACCGGCCGACCGCAGGTGCGGCCACCCGTTCCTGGAGGCAGCGCGTTGTCCACCCGCATGGGACGGCGAGCGGCCGCGGCCGGGCAACCGGCACGGCAAACCGATCGGAAAAGGGGACCACTCATGCCCGCAAGCGAACACCCGCAAGGCCCTGCCTACTGCATCAGCGAGCTCATCGAGGTCTTGGACCAGGCCGGCGTCGAACGCTATCTCGACCTCGCCAACCCGTCGATCGTGCACTACGGGGGCCGCGTCGTGGTGAACGCCACCGAGCCGGCAGTCCCCGAGGGCGACTGGGACGGCCGGGTCGTCGCCGTCGTGGAGTTCCCCAGCATGGACCGGCTCACAGCCTGGTACGACTCACCGGAGTACGCTCCGGCCCTCGCCGAAGCCCGGACGGCGCTGCGGCGCAGGCTGCTGTTCGTGCAAGGCGCGGACACCGCAGACCGGACGTGACCACCGCCGGCGGCGCGGCCCCGCGGCCGCGCCGCCGGATACGGTGGCACCGCAATCCAGGGCGGAGTCGGCAGAGTCGGCCGGGACACGCTGCGGCGCGGGATCGATGATCTTCCCCGGGGGCGCCAGCGCACTCCCGAAGGCCAAGAGCGAGACTGATCATCGGCCGGTACCGGCCGCTTGGGCCCCGCTCTGTCCAGGAGGATTCGCACATGATGGACACCGACGCCGCCACGCCACGGGCCCGGAGACGCCCGTGACCGGTACCGGTACGCCGCGCACCGCCCCACGGGACCGCCGGCTGTGGTGGCTGCTCATCGCCGTGGTCGCCACCCAGACCGCGCTCAACCTGGGCCGCCCGCTCATCTCGTACCGCTCGGTCGCCCTGGGCGCCGACGCGTTCGACATCGGGCTCATCACGGCGGCCTTCGCCCTGCTGCCGCTGCTCGTCGCCGTGCCGTTGGGGCGGCTGAGCGACCGGATCCGGCGCACGGCGTGGATCCTGGGCGCCGGCGCAGCGGCGATGGCCGTGGCGCCGCTGCTGCTGGCGGTCTCCCAGCGCCTGGTCACCGTGGCCGGCGGCAGCGCCGTGCTGGGGCTGGGCCACCTCACGTTCATGATCGCCGCGCAGCGGCTGGTCGCCCAGCGGTCCGCCGAACATGCGCTGGACCGCAACTTCGGCCTGCTCACGGCCTCGGCGGCGCTGGGCCAACTGGTGGGTCCGCTGCTGTCCAGCGTGCTGCTCACCGGGGCGCACTCCGACAGCGCGCTGGCCGGGGCGACCCAGCAGGCGCTGTACGTTGCCGCGCTGGCCGCGGCACTGGCGCTGCCGGCCGTGGTCGGGCTGTGGCCGGCGACCCAGCCCGAACCCGCGGCGACGCAGGCCGCGCCGCTGCCGGTGACCGCCCTGCTGCGCCGTCCCGGCGTGCCCACCGGACTGTTCACCAGCCTGGCGCTGCTGTCGTCGGTCGACCTGCTCACCGCTTACCTGCCGCTGATCGCCGAGCAGCGCGGTATCACCCCCGCCGCAGTCGGCGCGCTGCTGGCGGTCCGCGCGGCGGCCTCGATCGCGTCCCGGCTGCTGGTGGAGCGGCTCGTCGCCCGGTGGTCGCGCCGCCTGCTCATCATGGCGAGCACGCTGGGTTCGGCCGCGGCACTGAGCGCGGTGGCGCTGCCGGTGTCGGGCACCGTCGCCATGGCGGCCGCGCTCGCGCTGGGCGGGTTCCTGCTGGGGCTCGGCCAGCCGCTGACCATGACCATGGTGGTGCGGGCGGTACCCGCCGATACCCGCGGCACCGCCCTGTCGCTGCGGCTGTGGGGCAACCGGCTGGGCCAGGTCGCCATCCCGGCCGGTGCGGCCCTGGTCGCCGGGACCACCGGCGCCGCGGGCGCGCTCTGGTTCGTCTGCGCCATCCTGCTCGCAGCGACCCGGGCCGTCCACGCGGCACCGTCCGAAGGGCGATAACAGAGCCGGTGAGCGGGTGCGGGCCGCCGGTCCCGTCCGGCGGCCCGCACCCGGCGCTCGGTCGCCCGGCTAGCTGTGCTCGGCGGGCGGCTCGGCGGTGCCGGTCCGCAGGCCCGCCCCCTCGATGTCGACGTCGGGCAGGACGCGTGCCAACCAGCGCGGCAGCCACCAGGCCGCCTTGCCGAACAGCGCCATCACCGCCGGGACCAGTGTCATCCGTACCAGGAACGCGTCCACCAGCACGCCCACCGCCAGGGCGAAGGCCACCGGCTGGATCGTGGTGTTGTCACTGACGACGAACGACGCGAACACCGCGGTCATGATGACGGCCGCGCAGACCACCACCCGTGCGCTGGCGCGGAACCCGCTCACGACCGCGTGCCGCGCGCCGTGGCCGTGGACGAAGTCCTCGCGCATCCTGCTGACGAGGAACACCTCGTAGTCCATGGCCAGGCCGAACAGGGTGCCGACGAGCAGGATCGGCAGGAACGACAGCAGCGTTTCGGTCGGGGTGACACCCAGCAGGTCGCTGCCGTATCCCCACTGGAACACCGCGACCGTGGCGCCCAGCGCCGCGCCCATGCTCAGCACGAAGCCCAAAGCGGCCTTGACCGGTACCAGGATGGACCGGAAGACGAGCATCAGCAGGACCAGGGCCAGGCCTACCACGACGGAGAGGAAGAGCGGCATGGCTTCGGCGATGCGTTCGGAGGTGTCGATGCTGGTGGCGGTCGTGCCGGTGACGGAGATCGTCGCGCCGGTATCGTCCTCCCAGCCCGAGCGTGCGTCGCGGATGTCGTGCAGCAGTTCCTCGGTCTCCTCGGCCGCCGGCCCGTCCTCGGGCACGGCCACGACCATCGCGGTGTCCTCGGCGTCGTTGAAGACCGGGCGCTGCACGCTGTCGATCCGGTCGAAGGACGCCAGTTCGTCGCGGACCTGCTCGGCGTCGCCGGTGTCGGCCGACTCCACCGTCACCAGTAGCGAGGCGTTGAAGCCCTCGCCGAACTCCGCGGTGATGATGTCGTAGGCCCGGTGCTGGGTGCTGTCGGGGGCGCCGGCCTCGTCGGTGGGCAGGCCCAGCCGCATGCTCTGCAGCGGGAGCAGCGCCACCCCGAGTACGGCCAGCACCGCGATCGCGGGCAGCAGCGGCCGCCGGGTGACGGCCCCGGCCCAGCGCGAGCCCAATGTCGACACGGCGGTCAGCGCACGCTCCGCGCGCGCACCCAGCCCCGGCAGCCGGCCCGCGCGCACCCGCCCGCCGAGCAGGCCCAGGATCGCGGGCAGCAGGGTGATGGCGACCAGCACGGAGAACGCGACCGTGACCGCGGCGGCGATGCCCATGACGGTCAGGAACGGGATCTGCACGATGCTGAGCCCCAGCAGCGCAATAACCACGGTCACCCCGGCGAAGACGACCGCGCTGCCGGCCGTGCCGATGGCGCGGCCCGCCGACTCCTGCGGGGCCATGCCCTCCAGCAGTTGCTGGCGGTGCCGCGCGAGCACGAACAGGCTGTAGTCGATGCCCACGGCCAGGCCGAGCATCAGCGCCAGCAGGGGAGCGGTGCTGGTCAGGTCCAGTACCGGCGACAGCGCGTAGACCAGCGCCATGCCCGCGCCGGCTCCGGCCAGCGCCATGAGGATGGGGATCCCGGCCGCCACGACGGCGCCGAAGTTCACCAGCAGGACCACCAGGGCGATCAGCAGGCCGGCGCTTTCACCGCCGTGGATGCCCGAGACCTCGGCGACGGAGATCGCCTGGCCGCTGAACTCGGCGTCGAGCCCGGCCTGCTCGGCCGCAGTGCCGCTGGCGAGCAGGTCGTCCACAGTGGCGGACGGCACGCTGCCGTCGGGCTGGGTGAATTGGACCTGGAGCAGTGCCGTGGTGCGGTCGCCCGAAAACAGCGGGATCTCCTGCATCACCTCGTCGTCGACCTGTTCGGCGGCCGCGTCGGGCAGGTCGTCCTCGGCGATGCGGCGGTCGACCTCGTCTTCGACCTGCGCCCGCGCCCGGTCCTCGTCGAAAGCGGGTGCCTGGGCGCGGGCCTGTTCGCGTGCCTGCTGCTCGGCCTGCTCCAGCGCCTGCTGCCGCCCCGGTGAGCCTTCGGGGTACTGCGCCGCAGCCGATGAGCGGGCCTGTTCGGCGGCCTCGTCCGCCGCCGAGTCGACCTCGGACTCGTAGTCGGCGCGCGCCTGCTCCATGCCGGATCCGATCATGGAGGAGCGGAGTTCGCCGCTGTTCAGGGCCTGTTCGCGGCCTTGGTCGTAGAGCTCGAACGGGCCGGTGACGGACTGGACGCCGTCGATGCCCTCGATCCGGTCGGCGGTGTCGCGGACGGCGTCCTGGTACTTGCCGGAGGTGATGTCGGCATCCTCCGGCGCCTCCAGCACGACGGTGGCCCGGCCGCCGCTGCGTTCCGGGAAACGCTCCTGGAGCATGTCGACCGTGTCCTGGGATTCGGTTCCGGGGATCGAGAAGGAGTCGTTGACCGGAACCCGTAGGACGGCCGCTGCTCCGGCGAGCGCGGCCAGGAGGACGATCCACACGGCGATGACCGGCCAGCGGTGCCGGTAGGAGAGCTTGCCCAGGCGGTACAGGAGCGTTGCCATCGGTTCATTCCTGCTTGTCGGCGATCTGCGGGGGCCGAACTGACCGGATCACTGCTGATCTGCTTCTGAATGATTCGTCAGTCTTGATGGCCACGTCAGAAACAGATTACACGTCCAACTGCAAAGAGGGCCCCACGTGCGGGTATGTGCTCGCTCACCTGCGGGTATCGGCATGCCCGGGTCGCCGCGTGTACCCCGAAGGCGGGGCGGCATGGGGATAGGGCGGCATGAAGGCAGGGCGCCATGCCGGCGGGACGGCTCGTGCCGGTGGCCGGTTCGGGACGGAGTGGTGAGGGCGGCGGTGGGCCGCGGCGGGGCCGGTGCGAGTGCGCAGGCCGGCCCGTGCTCAACAGCGGCGGCCGCGCGGCGCCGGGGCGCAGTAGGGCGCGCGGTTGCCGGCGGGGATCAGCCGGTACCGGTGCCGGCGCCGGCACCAGTACCGGGCGCAGGCATATCGGGCAGCGGCGCGTGCGCCAGCGCCCGTGCCTCGTCGCGGGACATGCCCAGCATGGTCAGCAGGTACTCGGCGAGTTCGTCGCACGCATCGCGGTCGAGGTGCTCGGGATCCTCAAGCTGCAGGTGCACCAGGGCGATCAGCGATCCGCCCACGACCGCCAAGCCGAGTTCGGCGTTGGCGATGGTGAAGCGGCCCGCCTCCATGCCGCGCCGGATGCCGGCCAGCGCCCGCGGGGCCAGCCCGTGGTCGGCCGACAGGAACGCCATGCCGTTGTACACCAGCACACGGGCCAGGTTGGGGTGGGTCGTGCCGAGGCGGGCCGTGGTGCGCACCGCCAGGGCGAACGACTCGGCCGGGTCGTCGATGCCGGAGGTCCAGGAGTCGAGCATCGTGCCGTGCTCGGTGAGCACGTCCTCGACAGCGGCCCGCATGAGCTGCTGCTTGTCCTCGAAATGGTTGTAGAACGAGCCGAGCCCGACATCGGCTTCGTCGGTGACCTCCTGGACGCTGAACCCGAGGTCGCCCTTGCGTGCCAGCAGAGCACGTCCGGCATCGACCAGCGCTTGGCGGGTGCGCGCCTTGCGGCGCTCCACACGGGGGAGTTCCGCGGCCGGTCTGTGCTGCGGATCGCCCGCGGCCGACTGTCGGGTCACCATGCGCCAAGGATATCCGCATCCAGGACTGACGGATCGGTCATTCGTGAAGCGGATTCGGGGCCGGGCGGCAACCGGCCGCCGGCGGGCCGCAGCCGCCAACGGGCATCAGAGGGCTTCAGTGGTCCAACGGCGCCGGTTCGAGGATGACAACGGGAATCTCCCGCTCCGTGGCCTCCTGGTAGTCGGCGTAATCCGGGTACGTGTCAACAGCGCGCCGCCACCAGCGCTCCCGCTCTTCGCCGGTGGCGACTCTGGCGATCATGTCGCGGGGTTCGGGGCCGTCCTGCACCATGACACGGGGGTCGGCGACCAGGTTGCGGTACCAGGCCGGGTGCGCCGGGGCGCCGTTGTAGGAGGCCACCGCGGCGTAGACACCGCCGTGCTCGACGCGCATGACCGGGCTCTTGCGCAGGTATCCGCTCCTCGCGCCGCGAGTGGTGAGGATGATGACGGGCTTGCCGTGCTGGTGGCCGCCCTCGCGCCCGCCGGTCCTCTCATAGCGGTCGACCTGGTCGTGCGCGTAGGTCATGGCGCTGGGTGCGTAGTCGCCGTGCAATGGCATTTCGGTGGTTTCCTTCCTGGCCGGCGGTGTTGGAACTGCGGCGGTCCGCGGCGTTCCGCTTCCGCCCGCGCGCGGCGGGCCGCCGGGCGCCATCCTGAACGCGGGTCGCCGCACTGCGCACATTCTCATGCCGGATCGGCAAGAATGGGGGAATGAATGACGACCTTGCGGGCGTGCTGGATGCGGTGGCTCCCCGGCTGCGGGCGCTGCGGCGCGCGAAAGGGATCACCCTGGCCGACCTGTCGGCGACCACGGGTATCTCCGAGAGCACGCTGTCGCGGCTGGAGAACGGCGGCCGGCGGGCCAATCTGGAGTTGCTGCTGCCGCTGGCCCGCGCCTACGGAGTACCGCTCGACGACCTCGTCGGCGCCCCGCACACCGGCGACCCGCGCGTGCACCTGCGCCCGATCCAGCGTTTCGGCAGGACCTTCATCCCGCTGAGCCGACGGGCGGGCGGCCTTCAGGCCCACAAGATGATCATTCCGGGGGTGCGCGAACCGGCCGAGCCCGAACTCCAGACCCACGAGGGCTACGAATGGCTCTACGTGCTCAACGGCCGGCTGCGCCTGTTCCTGGGCGACCAGGACCTCGTCCTGTCGCCCGGAGAAGCCGCCGAGTTCGACACCCACCTGCCGCACTCGCTCGACGCCGCCGGCGCCGAGCCGGTGGAGGTCCTCGTCCTCTTCGGCCAGCAGGGCGAACGCGCCCACATCCGCGCCCGCCCCGCCTGACCCGCCGCCGCAACGGCGGCCCCGCCGGCAAGGCCCTGACCCGGTCCCCGCCGACCCGTGCCAGAGCGGCGCCGAACGGCGTAACCTGGCGCCACCGGGCGGCCCCGGTCGCCCGGCCGGGGCCGCCGCCGACCCTGCCGACCCTGCCCCCGATGGACGTGGAAGCCCCGATGACACCAGACCCGCGCGGTACGCAGCGCACCGAGCCCGGCGAGCCCGGCGAGCACAGCGAGCACAGCGAGCCGGCCCCCGAACCCCTGGTCGGCGACGGTGTCACCCAGGGCATCGTGCGGATCGGCGACACGGTCCGCCGGCCTACCCGGCCGTTCACCGCGACCATCCAGGCCTACCTCGCCCACCTGCACAGCGCCGGGTTCACCGCCGCGCCGGTCCCGCTCGGCACCGACGAGCAGGGGCGCGAAGTGCTGTCCTACGTTCCCGGCGACGTCCCGCGCGAGCCGCTGCCCGCCGAGGCCGCCGACGAAGCGGTCCTGGTCGCGCTGGCCGAACTCATCCGCGGCCTCCACGAGGCAGCCCAGGGCTGGACCCCGCCGGCGGACGCGGTCTGGGGCGGCATTCCCGGATCCGAAACGATCAGCGCGGAGCCGCAGGAGGAGCCGCTCGAACTGGTCAGCCACCGCGACTACTGCCCCGGCAACGTCGTCTTCCGCGGCGGTGTACCGGCCGCCCTCATCGACTTCGACCTCGCCCGGCCCACCACCAGGCTCTACGACATCGCCAACGCGCTGTACTGGTGGGTGCCGCTGTTCGATCCCCGCGACCGCGCGCCCGCGTTCGCCGACCTGGACGCGGCCCACCGGTGCGCCGTCTTCGCCGACGCCTACGGCATGACCGCAGGCCAGCGCAGGGAGTTGGTGCCCCTGGCGGTACGGATGGTGCACCGCTTCCACCTGCGGGCCCGCGCCGCCGCCGACCGCGATCCGGTGTTCCGCCGCCTCTGGGAGCAGGGCACCAAGGACCGGATGCCCCGGGCCGAAGCGTGGATCGCCCGCGAGGGCCCCGCCATCGCCGCCCGCCTCACGGGTGGACCGGGCGGCCACCGCGGCTGATCCGCGGTGCGGCTAACCAGTAACCGGTTTGCGGGCCACGCCGCCGTATTCGGCGACCGGGTCGGTCCGGGTGGAGCGGCCCTGCCCGGGGCGCCACAACGAGCACGAGACCACGCCCGGCTCCAGCAGTTCCAGGCCGTCGAAGAGCGCCTCGATCGCGGCCGCGGACCTTATCGTGAGCTTGGGCGTGCCCCGCTCGTTCCAGGCCCGGGCCACCTGGTGGGCGCGGTCGTGGTCGATGTCGTCGGTGGGGTGGGAGATCACCAGGAAGCTGCCCGGTGCGAGCGCATCGAGCAGGCGGTCCAGCACCGACCGGACCTCGGTGTCGTCGGCCACGAAGTTGACCACGCCCAGCAGCATCAGGGCCACCGGTTCCGACAGGTCCAGGCTGCGGCCGGCCGCCTCCAGGATCGCCTCGGGGTCGCGCAGGTCGGCGTCGATGTAGTCGGTGACCCCCTGCTCGGTGCCGACCAGGAGCGCGCGGGCGTGGGCGAGCACCAGCGGGTCGTTGTCCACGTAGACCACGCGCGCCTCGGGTGCCTGGGCCTGGGCGACCTCGTGGGTGTTGTTGCGGGTCGGCAACCCCGTGCCGACGTCGAGGAACTGCCGCACGCCCCGGTCGCGGACAAGGTGGGTGACCGTGCGGACCAGGAACTCCCGGTCGGCCACCGCATTGTCGACGATCTCGGGGAAGAACGAGCGGATCTGGTCGCCCATCTCGCGGTCGACGGCGTAGTTGTCCTTGCCGCCCAGCCAGTAGTTCCAGATCCGGGCGTTGTGCGGGACGGTGGTGTCGATACCGGGTGCGGCGTTCTCGGAAGGCACGGTCCTGCTTTCGCTACTGGGCCCGGTGCCTGGCGGAGGGGCCGGATCGGGCCGGGTGGGCGGGGCCGGTCAGACCGGATGAAGCTGGTCAAGCCGGACGGTTCGGTCAGCACCCATTCAACGACCCCGGCGGATCCTCCGGCAAGTACCGTCCGGCCGCCGTCCGGCAGGTAACGCCGCGGTCCCGCGGGCCGAGCGGTGGCGGCCGCGAGCCCGGTGGCATCGGGCGTTCACAGCAGGTGGTTCTCAAGCAGCGCCGGGCGCAGTCCGGCGCGGTCGGCCTGCTCGGAGAATTCGGCCACGTTTTCCGCGAAGCTTCCCCGGAAATGCATGAGGACAATGTCGCCGGCACGCAGTTCGCCGCCCGAAGCAAACGCCATTTCGCCGTTCTTGAGTTCGGCACTCCAGTGGACGACGGCGGATGCGCCGCATTCTTCGGCTGCGCGAATCGTCGTCTCGTCATAGTTTCCGTACGGCGGCCGGAACAGTTTCGGTCGTTTCCCGAAGGTCCGCTTGTAGTCTTCGGCGGGTTGGCAGATCTGGCGTTTCTGGTCGGCGAGGTCCTGGCCCTCCAGGTTGGAGTGATCGATGCCGTGAGTCTCGATGCGCGCTCCTGCCGTGTCGCGCAGGCGGCGGAAGAACTCCGGTTCGTCGAGAGCGTAGTCACTGGTGAGGAAAAGCGTTGCGGGTACCCCCGCCTCCTCCAGCGTGGCGGCCATCGACCGGTCGCGTACCGCACCGTCGTCGATGGTCAGGAAGACGACGGGATCGTCGGTCTCCACCCGGAAAACGACGCCGTCGGAGGCCGTGCCCGCTCCGGATGTGTGCGCGGCGAATCCCGGAGTGCAAGCGGCGAGCGCGGTGGCGGCCACAATGAGTAGAAGCAGTGAACCTGCATGCCGAATTGCCATGTCGTCCTCTCCTGGTCGTCCTCACTGGACGCTAGGAAACGGACTTCCCATTGCTGTAGCACCTGTGCCGCAGTTTCCCGGCGGAAATCCGTCGATCGTGTAACAGCGGTTGGTGCGGGCGGTAGCATCGCTTTCGATGCGAGAATCGATGCGAAGGGCCGCGGCCGCACTCTGCGCGGCCGCCGGGGCGCTCTTCCTCGCCGGCGGTTGCGGCATGGTCGATACGGGAGTACGGATATCCGGACCGGCGCCGGCCCCGTCCGACGAGGTGTCGGGCTCCGGCGGGAACAACGGCGGCACCACCGCGCGTACCGTCGATGCGGTCGAGCTGCTGCGCGAGGATCCGGGCGTCGGCGACCGCGTCAAGGACGCGGTGGCGCACCCCTGCACCGAGGAGTACGGCGAGGGCTGGTACCCGGTGTACCTGCGCTATACCGAGATTTCCGGCGCCGGGATCCCGGTCGCCCTGATCAATGTGCAGGAGTGCGGGGCGAGCGTGGCCTGCCACGGCGCGCTGGCCGGTTACGTCTACCGCCTGTGGGAGGACCGCACCGAACGCGTTTTCACGGTCGCGGACGGAATCTCCCGGGTCGACCTGCACGAAGGCGGCATCGTGGTCGAACGCTCGCTCCCGGGAGAACTGGTGGGTGCCCGCTGCCCCGTCGACCGCACGAGTCTGCACTGGAACGGTGAACGGCTGGCCGAGGAGGGGACCGGGAGTGATTAGCAGGTGACCGAAGCCCATGTGCTGTTCGTCGAGGACGACGACGTCATCCGCGAGGCGACCGGGCTCAGCCTGGAACGGGACGGCTTCCGGGTGACTCCGGCCGCGGACGGCCGCGAAGGACTGGCCGAGTTCCGCGCGTGCCGGCCCGACGCCGTACTGATCGATGTCGTGCTGCCCAACCTCAACGGCGTCAGCCTGTGCCGCCGCATCCGGGAGGAGAGCCTGATCCCGGTACTCATGCTCTCCGCCCGCGACGACCCGGTGGACATCGTCGTCGGTCTGGAGGCGGGGGCCGACGACTACGTCACCAAGCCGTTCGACAGCGCGGTGCTGACGGCGCGGCTGCGCGCGGTGCTGCGGCGCACCGGCCGCTTCGCCGCAGGCGGTGCATCCGGCGGTGTGCTGCGCTTCGGGGATGTCGAGATCGACCCGGACGGGGTGCGGGTGCTGCGCGCGGGCCGCGAGGTGAACCTGACCCCCACCGAGATGCGGCTGCTGCTGCGGTTCGCGGAGTCGCCCGGTACGGTCCTCAGCCGCGATGTCCTGCTGGAGAACGTCTGGGACTACGAGTGGGGCGGCGACACCCGGGTGGTCGACGTGCACGTGCAGCGGCTCCGCAACAAGATCGGCACCGACCGCATCGAGACGGTGCGCGGATTCGGTTACCGGCTCGCAGGCGACCAGCGGTGAACCTGCGCTGGCGGATCACCGCGACCATCGCGGTGGTGAGCGCACTGGTCGCCGTGGCGCTGAGCCTGACGGTGCACTACGCCTTTGCGCTGAAGCAGGCCGAGGACGCCCGCGAATTGCAGACGGACCGGGTCGAGCTGGCGCTGCGCTCCTATGAGCGGACCGGCCGGCCCGTGCTGGGCAGCCGGGTCGATGCCGCCGACCTGCCCGACCGGTTGCGGCAGGTCGCCGAGGACGGCAACACCGCGACACTGATCTCCGGCCGCGGCACCAACGCGGCGGTTTGGGCGGCGGTGCCCGCCTCGGACGGCAGCATCCTTTCGTTGCGCACCTCTTACGCACCCCGGCTGGCCGACCTGGCCCGGCTCGACCGGGTGCTGCTGGCCGCCGCGGCCGCTGTGGTCGCGCTGGGCGCGGGTTCCGGAGTGGTCCTGGGCGCCGGACTGTCGGCACGGTTGAGCCGCGCCGCCGGAGCCGCCGGCCGGGTGGCCGCCGGCGACCACGGCACCCGGGTAAGCGAGGCCGTGGGGGGAAGCGCCCGCGACGAGGCCAGCGAGCTGGCGCGGTCGGTCGACGCAATGGCCGATGCGCTTCAGGCCCGCATCACGGCCGAACAGCGGGTGACCGCCGATATCGCCCACGAGCTGCGCACGCCGCTGACCGGGTTGAGCACCGCCGCCGACCTGTTGGATGAGGGCCGCCCGGCGGAGCTGGTCCGCGACCGGGTCGCCGTGTTGCGGGCGCTGGTCGAGGACGTGCTGGAAGTGGCGCGTCTGGACACCGCCACTCAGCGCCCCGACCTCAGCGACATCGCGCTTGCCGAGTTCGTTCAGCGCCGGGCCGCCAGGTTCGCCCCCGATGTGGCGGTGCGCTGTGTAGCGGAGGAAGTGGTCTCCACCGACCCCCGCCGCCTGGAACGGATCCTGGCCAACCTGCTGGCCAACGCGTTGCGCCACGGTGCGCCGCCGGTCACTGTGGAGGTCGACGGCTCCAGGGTGCGCATCCATGACCTCGGGCCGGGATTCCCTGACGTGCTGCTGCGCGAGGGCCCCAGCCGGTTCCGCAAAGGCACGGAGGCGCCGGAAGGCGGCGGCCACGGCCTGGGGCTGACCATCGCGCGCGGGCAGGCCGATGTCCTGGGCGCCCGGCTGGTCCTGGAGAACCATCCCGACGGCGGTGCGCTGGTGACTCTCGACCTGGCGCCCGGCGAGCCGCCCGTGTAGCCGCACGCTCCGGCGGCCGGCGCCTTCCCAGCCGGGGCGGCGCCGACCGCGCGGTCGGCTAGGCGTCGGCGAGTGCGTCGAGGGCCGACATATCGGCGGCCGAGAGGTGCACATTGCCGGCGGCGATATTCTCGGTCAGATGCCCAACGCTGCCGGTACCCGGGATGAGCAGGGTGTTCGGGGCGTGTGCGAGCACCCAGGCGAGGCTGACCTGCGCGGGAGTGGCGCCCACACCTGCGGCGACCTCCTGGACCACGGGGTGGTCGGCGGGCGAGGGGACCTGTTCGAAGGCCGATCCGAGCGGGCAGAACGGTACCCAGGCGATGCCGTTGGCCCGGCACATCTCCAGGACGTCCTCGTCCTCGCGGTTGAGGATGCTGTAGAGGTTCTGCACGCACACGATCCCCGCGGGCAGCGCGGCCTGCAGTTGGGCGGCGCTGACGTTGCTCAGGCCGATGGCGCCGATCTTCCCCTCATCGCGCAGGGCCACGAGCTCGGCGAGCTGGTCGTCGAGCGCCACGGCGTCGCTGCCCTCGGCCACGATGCCGAGCCCGCCGTCCATGCGGCGCAGGTTCACCGCCGTGAGGCGTTCGGTGCCGAGGCCGCGCAGGTCCTCTTCCACCCCGCTCCGCAGCTCGTCGGGACGCTGCGCCGGCACCAGCGGTATCGGCTTGCGGCCGGCGACGTACCGGGCACCCACCTTGCTGACCAGTGCAAGGCTGCTCGGATAGGGCGCCAGCGCCGAGCGGATGAGTTGGTTCACCTTGCCGTTGCCGTAGAAGGACGCGGTGTCGATGTGGTCGACGCCGAGTTCCGCGGCGCGGCGCAGGACCGCGTGCGCGGTCGCCTCGTCGGCGTGCTCCAGTTGCATCGCCCCGTACCCGATGCGGGCGACCGGGTGGCCGCCCAGGTTCCCCGTGCCCCCGGGGGACTGCTGAACCGTTTCCGACTCCTGTGTCACGGTGTTTCCCTTCGACCGTCGCAGCATAAGCGGAGGACTCTCCGCTAAGATGATGTTAGCAGAAATGGAGGTGTCTCCGCTTTGTCCAGGGAAACAGATGGGCGTCCGCTGCGGGCCGACGCCCGCCGCAACCGCGAGCTGATCCTGCAAGCGGCGCTTGCGGAACTGACCGAGAAGGCGCCGGACAAACCCTTGTCCCTGGACGCCGTCGCATCCCGCGCCGGAGTGGGGCCCGGCACCCTGTACCGCCGCTTCGCCACCCGCGAGGCGCTGGTCGAGGCCGTGTACCACCGCGAACTGGAGCGGCTGTGCTACTCGGTCGATGAGCTGCTGGACGAACACCCGCCCGACCGCGCGCTGCGGGTCTGGATGGGGCGCTACGCCGACTTCGTCGCCGCCAAGCGCGGCATGATGGAGGTGCTGCGCGGGCTTGTGGCCGCCGGTGCCCCCACCGCCACGACCACGCGCAGCCTGCTCACCGCGGCAGCGGAGCGCTTGCTCTCGGCAGGCGGTGAGCAGGGGCTGCTCCGCCGCGACGTCGCCGCCGACGACGTCGTCGCGGCAATGGCGGGGTCGCTGATGACCGCCGGTGGCCCGGAACCCCGCGAGCAGGCGGACCGGCTCCTGGACATCCTGCTGGACGGCCTGCGGGCACCGCGGGACTGAGCCGCGGTGCCCGGCATGTGCCTCCCTGCCGGGCACCCAGCAGGGAGGTCTTCTTAAGGCTCCGGGCGGGCCCGGCGTTCAGCCTTGTTGTACCGGAACCGCTTCCAGGTAGCAGTACTGCGATCGGGGCGGCCGATGGGTCGCCGTGCGGCGCAGTCCGGCCGCTGACAGCAGGGCGTCGTACTCGCCGATCTCGCGTTCACTCCCGCTCGGCGACACACTCAGCATGTTCAGATCCATCAGCGGCGCCACACCCGTATCGCCGGGTGCCATGTGCATCTCCACGATGACGACCCGGCCGTTTTCCCGCAGCGCTGCGCGGCAGTTGCCCAGGATGCGCACGCATGCCTCGTCGTCCCAGTCGTGCAGCACGAACTTGAGCAGGTAGAGGTCGGCGGCGGGCACAGACTCGAAGAAGTCGCCGGGTACAGCGGAGAAGCGGTCCTCCAGCCCCTTCTTCCGGGCGGATTCCGCGGAGTCGGGCACCACGTGGGGCAAATCGACGACCGCGCCGTGCAGCCGCGGGTTGTGCACCATGAGCTCCTGCACAAGGCTGCCGTCGGCGCCGCCGACATCCACCGCCAGCGAGGTGGAGGAGGTGTCGATGTACTCGGCCGCCTGGTCGGTCATCGGCGCGGTCAAGTTGCCCATCGCCTGGGTGAACAGCGCCGCTTCGTCGGGTGTCCGCGCGTAGTAGTCGAAGATGTCGGTTCCATAAGCCGCGACCGCCTGCGTGGTACCGGCCTGCACGGCATCCGGAAACCGGCCCCACGGCAGCCAGTGTCCGGGCGCGGTCAGCGCCAGGGCAACCGAGCGCAGCGAGCGGGGGGAGTCGGCGCGCAGCGGCTCCAGTAGCGGGGTGGGCGCGTAATGGACGCCGTCCTGCGAGGTGGCCAGCCCGATGGCGGCACCCGCGCGCAGCAGGCGGCGGGTGGCGTCCGGATCGGTCGATTCCAGGTCGGCTATCTCCTCTGCCGTGCGTACTCCCCGGTCCAGGTGCTCCGCGATGGAAAAGCGCGCCATTGCGGCGACGACCTGGGTCCGCCAGTACGCGGTGATCATGGAGAACATGGAGTCGTAGGACTCGTCGGCGCTCGTTGTCCCGCTTTCGCCGCTGGCGGGTTCCGTTGGCATGGGTGCGCGATTCCTTTCTCTGTGGTCCATGGCACACAGTAACGGGGGCGGCGGCCACTGAGCGCCGTCCCGCGGTTCCCGCAACGCCTGCCAGGCAGGCGGTTGCCGTTTATCCCACAATTCAAGTAGGAAATAAGGTTAACTGGCGCTGGAGGGTTATGCGTCCAGCCTGGCCGCGGCGCAGCTGCGCGAGCTGGGACTCAGCGCGGCCACGGACATGATCGGCGGCTATCGCGCTCGGGCCGAGGCAGGGCTCCCCACCGGCGAAACGCCGCTAGAGTAAGGGCCCTTCGGTAGGGCGGAAAAGCCGAGCGGGGGCGCCGGTTTTCGGCGCCCCCGCTCGGCTTTTCCTGCTGCGCGTGTCCGTTAGTGCCGGGCGGCACCGTCCGGCTCGGCCGCGGCCGGAGCGGCAACAGCGCCGCCATCGCCGCCAGCGTCGCCGGCCTGGCCCGTCCTTGCGGGCTCAGCGGTGCGGCGGCGGATGAACAGCGATGTGGCAAGGGCGAGCAGACCGATGCAGCCGGCGACGGCGAACGCGGTGCGCAGGCCGGTCGCATCCGGCCCGCCGGCGGCGTCGGCGCTGCCGATCGCCGAGACGGTCACGAAGACGGCCGTGCCGAACGCGCCGGCCACCTGCTGGAGCGTGGCCAGGATCGCGCTGCCGTGCGAGTGCAGGCTGTCGGGCAGCGACCCCAGCGACTCGGTCATCAGCGGGGTCATCATCAGCCCCAGGCCCGCCATCAGCACGATGTGGATTCCGACGACCATGGCCAGCGGCGAGTCAGGGGTCAGCAGGGTGAACAGCCACAGCGACGCCGCCATGGCCGCCGCGCCCGGGATCACCAGGGGACGGGCGCCGTAGCGGTCGAACAGCGCCCCGACCGGGCGGCCGAGCAGCCCGAGAACCAGCCCGCCGGGCAGTACCGCCAACCCGCTGACGAACGTGCTGGTGTTCATGACGGTCTGCATGTAGAGCGGCAGCAGGATGGACGCGGCACCCAGCAGGCACATGAACAGCAGCGCGGTCAGGACCAGCGCGACAACGAAGGTGCGGTGGGTGAACGGGCGCAGGTCGAGCAGCGCCCGTCCGTCGCGCTGCAGCCTGCTCTGGCGCAGCACGAAGACCGCCAGCGCGGCGGCGCCGACCCCGATCGGCAGCCAGGGCGGCAGGGACTGCCCGCCGCCGCCGTGGCCGCCGAACGAGGACAGACCGTAGAGCAGACCGCCGAAGCCGACAGCGGACAGCAGCACCGAGAGCAGGTCGAGCGGCACCTGCCGGGTCTTGCTGTCGAGCCGCATCCAGACCGCACCGATGACCAGGGCCAGCAGCGCCAGCGGCAGGACGGTCCAGAACATCCAGCGCCAGCCGAGCGAGGCCAGCAGCGCGCCGCCGATGGTCGGCCCGATCGCCGGGGCGACGGCGATGACGATGGTGATCGTGCCCATCATCGCGCCGCGCCGGTGGGCCGGCACCAGGCGCATCACCGAGGTCATCAGCAGCGGCACCATCACCGCGGTGCCGCAGGCCTGCACGATGCGGCCGACGAGCAGCACCCAGAACCCCGGTGCCAGGGCGCTCAGCAGCGTGCCGATGCTGAACATGGTCAATGAGGCCAGGAAGACCTGGCGCGGTGTGAACCGTTCGAGCAGGAAGCCGGTGGTCGGGATGACCACGGCCATGGTCAGCAGGAATCCGCTGGTCAGCCACTGCACCGTCGTGGTCGAGACATCGAGTTCGACGGTCAGGTCCCGCAGCGCGACGCTCAGGATCGTCTCGTTCAGGATCATCACGAAGGCCGAGACGACCAGGACGCCGATAAGGAGATTGGCTCGCGGTGCGGCAACCTCCCGATCGCTCGCCGGGACCGCGGCTTGCGCGGAGTCGGACATTGGGCACTACCTCACAGGGAACGGCGGATTCGGTGGGTGGTCCCGGCAGGGCACCGGGGGATGAGTAAGTCGGGGCGGGCGCCGTCGGGCGGCGGCCCCGCGCGGCGGGGCGCGGGCGGCTAGAAGACGGTTTGCCCTGCCGGCGGCCGCGGCCCGGCACAGGGGAGGCCCTTAGGTAGAGGAGTCATCTCTCCGAACAACCATCGGTGAGGACTCTTTAGTTCCGTCTGCTGCGTCACGCTGCAGGCCCCATTCCCCGTCTGCCGAGAGCGTCCGCCCCGGCCACCTGCCCGTTTTCCGCACTGGGCCATACCGGCCCGCCCGCGCAGGTGGCCAAGGCCACACGGCCGCGGTGCCGGGAACCGGGGCCGCGGAAGATGACAGAGCCCGCCTGTAGTCTCCTCGCGGATTGCGGACGGGACCCCCGCCGCGCCCTGCCCCGACCCTGCGCGACCCCCTCAGGCAAGGACGATATGGACGAAATGCCAGGTACTGCAACGGCTTTTATTTTCCACACCGAGTGCCGGCGGCCCGGTTCCCGGACGTGGCAGGAGGGCCGGCCGTTCACCGTGCGCTTCGAGCCCGGTGGAGCCGTGCCGCTGGCCCGGCTGGGCTGGCGCGACCGCGACGGCGCTGAGGCCGACATCGGTTTCGAGCCCGGCATGGACGGGTTCCTCGGCCTGCGCACCGCCGCTGACGGCACCGCGCTCGCCTGGCGGGGGCGGCTTGCGGAGCGGTCGGCCGACCGCACCGCGCACCGATTCGGCGTGGTGAGCGGGGCGCGCAGCGGTGACGGCTCTGGCGCGGACGGCGACGGAGCCGACGGCGGCGCCGCGGACGCGGGCGGCGACGGCGAGCTGCGCGTGCTGATCGGCGACGGCGGCGCCCCGGCCGTGCGCGTCACCTGGGCCGAGCCTGACGGCGGCGGCGGCGCGATCGCGCTGCGCCATACCACCGAGGTCGGCGGCGACCTTACGCGCAGCGTGCGCGAGATCACCCCGAGCGACGAGCTCTTGAGTGCCGGCGAGGTCGCCGAGAACGTGCTCGACCCCACAGGGAAGAAGTGGTTGGGCCGGCGGGCGCGGCGCGGCGACTGGCTGATGTTCCATATGGCCGAGCCCGTCACGGTGCGCCACTACATGCTGAAGTCGGCCAACGACTTCGCCGACCGCGACCCGCGCGACTGGGTCCTCAAGGGCTCGGCCGACGGCGAGACATGGACCGTACTGGACACCCGCATCGGGGAGTTCTTTCCCAGCCGGTACCAGGAGCGCGGCTACGACGTCGCAACCCCGGGTGCGGAGCCTTACCGGTACTTCCTGCTGGAGTTCACCGAGAACCACGGCGCGTCCGAGACCCAGCTCAGCCAGGTGCGGCTGCATTCCGAGGTCCCGGCCTACGAATCGTTCACCGGGTACCGCCACGGGCCCGGCGAAGCCCCCCGCGCCTACGAAGGGCTCGCCGCTGCCGAGACAGCGGAGGCCACCGCGGCGCCCGGCGCCCGGGTGGACGGTCCACCGGCCGCGGACTTGACCACCGCCGAGTCCTGGCGGTCCTACCTGGCTGAGTACAGCACCGACATGCTGCGGGTCGCCGCGGACAACGAACTCCGCGAGGTCACCGACGAGCAGCGCGCCGCCGGGTGGCTGGGCTTCGAGGGCGCCACCGAGGAACAGCTCACGGCCGCGGAAGAGCGGTTGGGCGCTGAGCTGCCGCCCAGCTACCGCTCGTTCCTGGCCGCCTCGAACGGCTGGCGCGACATCAGCGCGTTCATGAACGAGCTGCTGTCGGCGGAGAACATCGAGTGGCTGGACGGCTCCGATGCCGCCGAGTACCTCTTCCTGCTCGATGATGTGGCCCCGCACGATCTAGAGGAAAGGGTGCTGCTCGTCTCCGGTGAAGGGGACGCCCAGTACTGGCTGCTCGATTCCGGCGACGTCTCCCCCGACGGCGAGTGGGCGGCCTATATCTGGGCCTCGTGGTATCCGGCGTTGGGCGACCGCCACCGCTCCTTCGCCGACCTCGTCGCCGCCGAACGCGAGTCGTTCGAGATGCTCAAGGCCGCCGACGGCCGTCCGGTGAACTCGGACGGCGCCGAGGAACTGCTGGCCGAAGGCCGCCGGGCGGCGCTGCGCGGCGACGCGGAGGCCGCGCTCCGGTTCTTTGAACGCGCCGGCAATAAGGGGTCCGGAACCGCGGCCTATCTGGAGGTGGTCTTGGAGGCGTTCCTCGGCGGCACCTGGAGCCACCACGACCTGCGCCACCTGATGGGCCGCCCGCATGTGGTCGAGGAGATCGGCGCCGAGCAGATCGCCAACGAGGCCGCCCCGCTCTTCGTGGCGGGTGCCGCCCGCGAAAGGCACGGGGGGTCGGTTCCGGCCGCCGCCACCGCGGCTCGGATGGCCGACACGTGCAACGCGGTCGTGCCGGGCCTGTTTCCGGAGGAGGCGGAAATCCTCCGGATGCGCGACGAGGGCTCCCAGGACCCCGATGCCTGGCTCACCGCCCACCGCACGCCGGAGCCCCCGGCCTTTGAACAGGCCCTGGAAACCGCCCGCTCGTTGGCGGCCGGGGGTGCCGCGGACGAGGCCTGGGAGACCATCCGGCAGGCGCTGCCCCAGTGGTACCCGACCGCGGAGAACCGCATCGCCCCGACCGTGCTGCTCACCGACCCCGCCCTGCGCGAGGTGGTCACCCCGCGCCGCGCCCGCGAGGTGGTCCACACCGCGCGAGGAGGGGCGGCCGCCGGGACGGCAACCACCGCCGAAACCGGGGCCGGGCCTACGGGCTGACCCGCGGGGCGGCCCGGCCGGTGCCGGCGGCGCGCGGGTCCGGCGGCGCCGGCCGGCCATCACGCCTGCGCAGCGGTGTCCTGGTGCGGCGGCGGTGTGCCGGGCCGGCGGGGCACCCGGGTTACCGCCGCGCCGAGCAGGAGCCCGAGCCCGGCGGTCACCGCCGCCGCGGCCGGGACCAGCCCGGGGCTCACGGCGACCGCCGCGCCGCCCAGCACACCGCCGGCCGCCGCCCCGGCGTACACCGAACTGCTGTGTACCGCCATGGCCTGCGCGGCGGCCCGGACCCCGGCACGCGCCAACATCAGCGCCTGGAGGCTCGGCGGCACCGCCCACGCTGCGGCCGACCACACCACGAGCAGCGGCACCACCGCCCACACCGGAACCGGGGCCGCCGGCCACAGCAGTGCCAGCGCGGCCATCGCCAGGCAGAACAGCGCCCCGGCGCACAGGAAGGCGCGCCCGCCGCCGAGGCGGTCCACCAGCCGCCCCGAAACCCGGGTGCCGAGCAGGCCGCCGATTCCGGAGCACACCAGCAGCACGGCGAGCCCGGCGGGCGTGACTCCCGCGAGGCCCGCAAGGATCACGGCGATGTAGGTCTGGAACGCGAGGTTTCCGGCCACGGTCAGCACGGTCGCCCCGAGAACCGCGGCCACCGACCGGTCCAGCAGCGGGCGCACCAGGTCGGCGAGGCGCTGCCGCTGCTCGCCGGCGGCACCGGTCGGCAGGGCGCGGGCGGCGAGCAGGAGCGAGGCCAGCCCCAGTAGCCCGGCGAACACGAACGTGGCCTTCCAACCCAGCAGTGCGCCGATCCACGTCCCCAACGGCACGCCGATCAGGACCGCGCCGGTCAGGCCCGTCATCACGGTGGCGAGGTAGCGGCCGGTGCGCCCGTCGGGAGCCCCGGTGCTCGCGAGCGCCAGCGCAGTGGGCAGGACCACCGCTGCTGCAAGGGCCGCCGCGGTGCGCAGCGCCACCAGCAGCAGATAGGAGTCGGTCGCCAGGACGGCGAAGTTCGCGGCGGTGAACACGGCCAGCGCCCAGCACAGGGCCCGCCGGCGGCGGATCCGGGCGAACAGGACCGCAAAGAGCGGCGCGGTGAGCGCGTAGCCGAGGGAATAGACGGTGACGAGCTGTCCGGCCGCCGCCTCGGACACGCCCGCGCCGGATGCCACCGCCGGCAGCACGCCGACGAGGATGAAGTCGTCGGTCTGGACCGCGAAGGCGGCCAGCGTAAGAGCGAGTAGCCACATGGGCGGTCGGTTCGGGATGCGCATGGCATTAAGGTAACAACTGTTTCCCTTATGTATGCCTGATTCCGGGCCGACGCGGCCCTGCGGAAGGACGGCCCATGCCGCGAATCGCGGATTCGCGCCGGCGGCGCGATGTCACCGACGCGGTGATAGCTCAGCTCACCCGCACGGGAATCTCGGGTTTCTCGCTGCGGAGCCTGGCCGAAGGCCTGGGGCAGAGCACCCGGGTGCTGACCCACCACTTCGCCGACAAGGAGGCTCTGGTCGCCGCGGTTCTGGAGCGGCTGGACGAACGCCAGCACGCGGAGCTGCGCGCCACCCCCGGCTGGGACGACCCGGCGGTGCCGGTCGGGAGCATCGTCCGTTCCACGTGGGAGCGCACCCTCGCCGCCGAAGAGGCGGGGACCACCCGCCTCATCCGCGAGATCGAAGGGCTGGCCGCCGGCGGACGGCTCGGCCGGCCGGTGCCCGACTTCGTCCGGGGCCGGGCGGAGTTCGTCGCCGAGTGCTTGGCCGTACGCGGGCTCGACCCGGGCGAGGCGCTTGTTCGGGCGACCATGCTCAACGCGGCCTTCAGCGGGTTGCAAACCGACCGCCTCGTCAGCGGCGACCGCGAGCGGACCGATGCGGCCCTGGCCGGCCTGTGCGCTTGGATCGACTCCTGCGCCGGCCCATCGGGCGGGTGACGTGCGGCGGTTGTGCCGCTGTCGGCGCCGTGCGGGACCGCCCGGTGGCCGGTGCCGGAGTCGCGTACCGGCACCGGGCCGCGGTGCCGGCCACCGGCCCGGTCCTAGTCGGTGCCGCCACCGGGCGCTGTGTCCGGGCGCTCCGGTGGGCGCCGGGCCCACTGCGGGGCGTGCTCGGGTAGCGGGCCGATCGCGGTCAGCCAGGCCGGGATGACCTGGAGTGCGGGGAAGCGGCGCAGCATGCGCATCGGGAACGGCAGTGACGACGTGGGCGCCGCAACGCCGTAGGGGACCGGGGGCGCGGCGCCGGTGCCTGCGGCGGGCACCTCCGCCAACACCGTGCGGATCTGCCGGTGCAGCCGGCCTTGCACGCCCTGGAAGACCGATGTCGGCCACGACCGCCGCGTCTGCACCCGGCGCAGTACCGCCACCGGTGCCCGTCCGCTGCTGCGCAATGCCGGTGCGAGGATCCGCCCCGCCGCGACCGCGTCGGCCACCGCCAGGTTGATCCCCACGCCGCCGACCGGCGACATCGCGTGTGCTGCGTCGCCGATGAGCAGCAGACCGTCGCTGTACCAGCGCCGCAGCCGGTCCATGCGCACATCCAGCAGTTTCACGTCGTCGAACGTGCGAAGCTCATCCAGCCGGTCGGCCAGCCAGGGCACGAGCGCGGCGAGGCGGTGGCGGAACGCCTCGATGCCCTCCGCGCGCAGTTCGGCGTCGGCGCCCTTGGGGACCAGGTAGGCGCACTGCCAGAAGTCGCCGCGGTCGAGCATGATCATGAACCGGCCGGGGGAGACGCGCTGGCCGGAGTCCGGATCGCCGGCGCGGTGCGGCAGCCGGAACCACCACACGTCCATCGGCGTCTCGAACGAGCGGGGTGCCGGCCCTGCGGCGGTGCGCACCGCGGAGCCGCGGCCGTCGCAGGCCACGGTCAGCCCCGCGCGCAGCTCGTGTGCGGAGCCGTCGCTCCGGTCGGTGAACCGGACACCGGCGACGCGGCCTTCCTCGCGCAGCAGCCCGGTGACCTCGGCGTTCCGGCGCAGTGTGAACGCCGGCTCGGCCGCGGCGGAATCGGCGAGCAGGTTGAGCAGGTCCCACTGCGGCGCCATCACCATGCTGCGGTGGCGGCCGGGAAGCCGGGACATGTCGGCCATCTGCACGCTGCCTTGGTCGAGTTGGAGGCCGGCGCGCTCGGCGGACTGCTGCGGCAGCGCGGCGAATCGCTCGCCCAGCCCGAGTTCGTCGAGCAGGTTGCGGGTGGCCACGTGCACCGTGTCGCCGCGGAAGTCGCGCAGGAAGTCCGGGTGCTTCTCCAGGACGGTGACCGCCACGCCGGCGCGGGCGAGTAGAAGGCCCAGGAACATGCCCGCCGGCCCGCCGCCGATGACGGCGCACGTCGTCCGCTGCTCTGTTGGAAACGTATCGGTCACGGCAGCCACACTCCAAGCTTATAAAAAACGAATGTTCATTCTTTAATGAGTTGAGTCTGCTCGCCGGGCACGTGCCTGTCAAGGCGAATAGGTGTTCGCCTAAGGTGGGGGCATGCCCAGGATCAGTGACCAGCGCCGCGCAGCGAACCGGGCCGCCATCCTCGATGCCGCGCGCCGCTGTTTCGCCCGCGACGGCTTCCACTTGACCTCGATGCCCGACCTGGTCGCCGAGGCGGGAATCTCGGCAGGCGCGTTCTACCGCTACTTCAGCGGCAAGGACGAGCTCATTCGCGAGGTCGCCCGCGAGTCGTTCGACGGGATCGGGCCCGCCGTGTCCGCCCGGCTGGAGCAACTGGACGCTCCCTCGGCCGCCGACGTGGTGAACGTGTTCACCAGCACGTTCACCGGGGGCGGCCTCACAGTGGACGGGCGCGGCATCGACCTGGACGACCAGGGCAAGGTGGCGCTGCAGGCGTGGAGCGAGATCTCCCGCAACGAGGAACTACTGGGCGCGGCCCGCAGCGGTTTCGAGTACCTGACCGGTGCATGCGCCGGCGCCCTGGCCCGGGGGCAGCGCGCCGGCCGGGTGCCGGCCCGCCTCGACCCCGGCGACGGCGCGCGGTTCGTACTGGCGCTGCTGCCCGGCATGATCCTGCAACGGGCGGTGCTCGGCGACGACGCTGCTGCGATCGGACGCGCGGCTGCGGCGCTGCTCGACGGCTGAGGGGCTCGCGGTGCCGGCGCGGCCGGTGCCGGGCTATGGCACGGACCGCGGGGCCCGGCTCACTCGAAGCGGATGTCCTCGGCACCGATCGGTCGACCCGGCAGCGGGTCGTGCGGCTGTGCCCGCAGCCCGTCGAGCGTGATCATGACGGCGCGCTCGAAGGCGAGTGCGGCGGGAATCTGGACCAGCCGCGGCTGTTTCAGCAACATCGCCAGCAGGATCACGATGTCGCCTGCGCCGATATCCGCACGCAGGGTGCCTTCCTGCTGCGCGGCATCGACGATCTGCACGATTTCGGTCAGCAGGGCGCTGCGGAGTTCGCGGGTTGCTGTATCGGAGTGCAGTGCGTCTTTGGCGTTCTGGGAGTGCAGGGCGAGGTGCATGCTCAACTGGAGTTGCTGCGACCTGCCGACCAGGCGTACCAGCGCACCCCACGCCGTCGGTTCCTCGGCCGCGGCCGCGCGCGTGTCCTGGAGAACCTGCGCGAAGCTTTCGTGGGCGACTGCGCGGATGAGCGCCTCGCGGTCGGGAAAACGCCGGTAGAGCGTGCCGACACCGACTCGGGCCGCGCGGGCGATCTCCTCCATCGGGACATCCGACCCCTGCGCGCCGAAGACCTCGCGGGCGGCGGCGAGGATCTGGTCGCGGTTGCGTCTGGCATCGGCCCGCAACCGCTGTGAGCCGGTCGTCATCTGCGTGGTCCTCCTCCGTTCCAGGTCATTGTCGCATCCGCGCATAGATGGACGAAAACCTTCCGGATCTGTATGTTGGAGGTATAAGCGGAAGCTATTCTTCCGAATATTCGCTGTCACGAATGTGGGTGGAACAGTGCCCCTTCCAGCTCCCGACACCGCCGCGCTGCCCATTCCCCGCGGCTGCCCGTACGCACCGGCCGACGAGCACCTCCGACTGCAGCGGGAAGAGCCGGTCTCGCAGGCCGCCCTGCCCAGCGGCGCCACCGCGTGGGTGCTCACCCGCCACGAGGACATCCGCGCGATGCTCACCGACGCGCGGTTCAGCTCCGACCGGCTCCACCCCGGATTTCCGCGGTTCATCCCCGCGCAGATGGGGCGCAGGCTCTCCCTGATCAGCATGGATCCGCCGGAGCACGGTCCGGCGCGCCGTGCGGTGGTCGGCGAGTTCACGGTCAAGCGCATGGCCGCGCTGCGGCCGCGGATCCAGGAGATCGTCGATGAGCACATCGACGCGATGCTGGCGGGGCCGCAGCCCGCTGATCTGGTGCAGGCGCTGTCGCTGCCGGTGCCGTCGCTGGTCATCTGCGAGATGCTCGGGGTGCCCTACGCCGACCACGAGTTCTTCCAGAGCCGCTCGGCGAAGATGCTGAAACGGTCCACGCCGCCCGAAGACCGCTCCCAGGCCGTACAGGAACTGCTCGGCTACCTCGGCGAACTGATCGCGCAGAAGGAGCAGGCCCCGGCCGACGACCTGCTCAGCCGCCGGCTCGCCAAGTCCGACGACCGCGAAGAACTCGTCATGCTCGCGTTCCTGCTGCTCATTGCCGGGCACGAGACCACGGCGAACATGATCTCGCTGGGCACCATGTCCTTCCTCGACCACCCAGAGGACCTGCGTGCGATCCGCGAGGACCCGTCGAAGACCCCGGCGGCGGTCGAAGAGCTGCTGCGCTACTTCACGATCGCCGAGGTGGCCACCTCGCGTGTGGCGCTCGCCGATGTCGAGATCGGCGGCAAGCTGATCCGGGCCGGCGAAGGCGTGGTAGGGCTCAGCAACACGGCCAACCGGGATCCTGAGGCGTTCGACCAGCCCGAGAAACTCGACATCGAGCGCGGTGCGCGCAACCACCTCGCGTTCGGGTTCGGGGCGCACCAGTGTTTGGGGCAGAACCTCGCGCGGATGGAACTGGAGGTCGTGTTCGACACCCTGTTCCGCCGGATCCCGGACCTGCGTTCGGCGGTGCCGCTCGATTCGCTGCCGTTCAAGGACGACGCGAACGTCTACGGTATCTACGAGTTCCCGGTCACCTGGTGAGACATCTGAAAACGCATATCGCGGACAGCGAGGTGGAATCGTGACAGCTCAGTCGCCGGCCACACTTCCCTACGCCCGTTCCTGCCCCTACGCGCCGCCCGCCGAGCACCGCCGGCTGCGGGACGAGGAACCGGTCTCGCAGGTGACCCTGCCCAGCGGCATGACCGTGTGGGCGCTCACCCGGCACGAGGACATCCGTACGGTGCTCACCGACGCGCGGTTCAGCTCCGACCGGCGCAAGCCGGGGTTCCCGACGATTTTCTCGACGCAGGTGATCACCTCGCGGAGCCCGGCGCTGATCGGCATGGATCCGCCGGAGCACGGTCCGGCCCGCCGTGCGGTGGTCGGCGAGTTCACGGTCAAGCGCATGGCCGCGCTGCGGCCGCGGATCCAGGAGATCGTCGATGAGCACATCGACGCGATGCTGGCGGGGCCGCAGCCCGCTGATCTGGTGCAGGCGCTGTCGCTGCCGGTGCCGTCGCTGGTCATCTGCGAGATGCTCGGGGTGCCCTACGCCGACCACGAGTTCTTCCAGAGCCGCTCGGCGAACATCCTGAGGCGCGACCCCTCAGGCACGAACAACAGCGATGCATTCGGCGAACTGCTCGACTATCTCGGCGAACTGATCGCGCAGAAGGAGCGCGAACCGGGCGACGACCTGATCAGCCGCCAGCTCGCCAAGTCCGACGACCACGAGGCGGTGGCCAAACTCGCGACCCTGCTGCTCGTCGCCGGGCACGAGACCACGGCGAACATGATCTCGCTGGGCACCATGTCCTTCCTCGACAACCCCGAGGACCTGCGTGCGATCCGCGAGGACCCGTCGAAGACCCCGGCGGCGGTCGAAGAGCTGCTGCGCTACTTCACCATCGCCGAGGCCGTGGTATCGCGCACGGCGGTCGCCGATGTCGAGATCGGCGGCAAGCTGATCCGGGCCGGCGAAGGCGTGGTGACACTCGGCAACGTCGCCGACCGCGACCCCGAGGTGTTCGACCGGCCCGACGAATTCGACATCGAGCGCGGTGCGCGCAACCACCTCGCGTTCGGGTTCGGGGCGCACCAGTGTTTGGGGCAGAACCTCGCGCGGATGGAACTGGAGATCGTGTTCGACACCCTGTTCCGCCGGATCCCGGACCTGCGTTCGGCGGTGCCGCTCGATTCGCTGCCGTTCAAGGACGACGCGAACGTCTACGGCATTCATGAGTTCCCGGTGAACTGGTAAAACGCAACCCGCCAAAGGAGTCAACACCATGCGTATCGCCGCCGATACCGCAGTCTGCGTCGGCGCCGGCCAGTGCGTGCTCACCGAGCCGGACATGTTCGACCAGGACGACGACGGCACGGTCATCGTCCTGACCCCGCACCCCGATCCCGACCACATGGACAGCGCACGCCAAGCGGTCAACCTCTGCCCCAGCCGTGCCCTGTCCCTCGTCGACGACTGATGCCGATGGCCGCCCCCTTCCTCCGCGTGGATGGGGGCGGCCGCCGGTCGGGCCGGCCAGTAGGAGCGGGAACGGGAACAGGGGCAGGGGCAACGACGGGGGCAGGCACAGCAGGGCGGGTGCGCTGCCGGACGCCTTGTGGGCGTCGTCGCGGCCGGGGCCGGTGGGCCCTGCGGCTGCGCGGAGGGGGCCGGCAGCGCCCCGATGCCGCGGATGGTTCAATCGTCGGTGGTCAGGCGGTGCACGGCCTCCTCGGTGGTTTCGGTGCGGCAGGGGTTTTCGGCCGCCATGCGCAGGCGGCGCCAGGCAGTGGTCCAGCGCCGCACCTCGGTCTCGTCCCCGCCGCAGGCGGTGATGAACAGGCCGACCAGGGGGAGCTTGGGCAACTGGTCGCTCTTGAGCGCGGCGTGGAAGGTCGAGCGTGGCGTGCCGCCCGAGAACTCTTCCAACTGGCGGAAGGACCAGTCGCCCGACCATGTGCGGAATTCGCGCATCGCCTGCACGAACTGCGCAGGGGTTTCGGCCAGCAGCGGATCGGGGCGCTGGTCGTAACCTTCCAGGTCGTGGATGGTGTGCGGGCGTTCGGCCGCAGGCCCGTTCTGGTCGGACCGGGCCTGCGCCGGCGGCTGCGGCCGCTGGTCCGCCCGCGGAGACCGGTCGGGCCCGCCCGACTGGCCTGACCGGCCCGAACGGGACGGCTGGGCCGGCCGGTCCTGCTCAGCCGACTGGTCGGCCCCGCTGGCCCCGCTGGCACGGCCGGCCTGGTGATCCTGGTCGGGCCGGTGATCCTGGTCGGCCCCCTCGGGCTGGTCCGACCGGCCCGACTGGGTCGGTGGTTCGGGAGCTTCGACCGGATCCATACGAACCCATCCGTAGACGCCGTCGGACTCGCGGCGCAGGTGGTGGGGGTGGGCACCTGGCGCGGGGCGGTAGACCGTGGGCTTATGCACCGACCGCATGCCCCGCTGCGGGCCGGTGGGATCCAGCAGGTCGGCTGCGCTCATGTCGCCTCCCCGAGGGCGGGCTGCGCGGGCAGGATCCGGCGGGCGGTGTCGGCGGCCATACCCAGCAGACCCAGCAGAGCGGTGGCCGGCAGCAGGGTGGTCGCCAGGTCGCGGCCATAGGCGGCGAGCAGGCAAGCCATCACCAGCACCACCACGACCAGGACCAGACGAGCCCAGATAGAAGCGTGCATTTCATCCCTAACTACGTTGATACGCCCCCGCGGATGCAGGGGGCGGAGCGCCGTTCGGGAACCGCGGGAAGGAGCCGGGGAAATGGAGTCAGGTGTACTCCCCGCAGAAACCCCTCTGGTGCGTAATCAAAACGTTACCTGACACGCTAGGTGTCAGCGAAGGCGCTAAGTAGTTGCGGACACACGGGCGCGCCAGGCCTCACCGCTGTTGTCCCCTAATGAACCTTTTGCGAAGTTAGCCCTCCACCGCCAACCCGACGCCGCACCAGGTCCATTCCGGTCCACCCGCGTCCACCCCCGTCCAATACTGTCCGAGTCCGTCCGCGCGGATTTATTTTCCTCCATTCCGGCGGACGCATTCCCGAAGCGTTCTGTACCGAATTCAGTCCTTGAGAATCCTCCAAGGGTGACCGGAACCGGGATTTGCATGCAGACCACATCACCCATCCCCACCGCACCACGCCCCACCCGACACCCGAACGCATACGGCCGGCGCCCGGCGGCTGCGGCTGCGGGAAGCGCGGATGAAACTGCGAACGCCGGCCCGCCATTGCGCGAGCCGGCGTATTCGGATGTGTATCGCGCCGACGGCCGGCCGGGGCAGGTGCTGCCCCGGCCGGTTGGTTGTGGGGTCGTTGAATGGGTGCCGGGGATCCTCACATCAGTTTGTCCAGGGTGATCGGGAGGTCGCGGACGCGTTTGCCGGTGGCGTTGTAGACCGCATTGGCGATGGCGGCGCCGGCACCGGTGATGCTGATTTCGCCTAGGCCGCGCGCGCCCATTGGTGCGTGCGGGTCGGGGATGTCCGTCCAGATCACGTCGATCTCGGGTACGTCGGGGTGGACCGGCACGTGGTACTCGGCCAGGTTCGGGTTCATGATGCGGCCGGTGCGCTCGTCGAAGCGGACCTCTTCCATCAGGGCGAGGCCGATGCCCATGACGAGGCCGCCGCGGATCTGGTCGGCGGCCGTTCGGGCGTTGAGGATGCGGCCGCAGTCCATCGAACCGAGGAAACGGCTGACCCGGATCTCGCCGGTGACGGCGTTGACGCGGACCTCGCAGAACACCGCGCCGAAGGAGTGCATCGCCCAGTCGGCCATCTCCGACGGCGGCGGGGCGTCGGCCTCGGACACGAGTTCGCTGCGGCCGGCGCGGTCGAGGATGTCGGTGTAGGTCTCGTGCCGGTGCGGGTCGTCGAGCGCGGCGAGGCCGCCGTCCAATGCGCCGACCTGGTCGGGTTTGAGTCCGGCCAGCGGTGACGAATCGTCGACGAGTTCGAGCAGGTCGGTGACGAGTTCGCGGTGGGCCGCTGCCACGGCCGCGCCGATGCCGGCGCTCTGGCCGGATCCGGCGGCCATCATGCGGCCGGGCATCCGCGAATCGCCGAACCGGAGCGAGACCTGGTCGGGGTCGAGCCCCAGCCGTTCGGCGATGACCGGGATCTGCGCGGTGGTGGTGCCCATGCCCATGTCGTGCGCGGCGATGTCGACCTCGGCCCGGCCGTCGCGGGTGAGGGTCATACGCGCCGCCCCGCTGGGAAACCGGACGTAGGGGTGTGAGGCGGTGGCGCAACCGGTGCCCACCAACCACTCGCCGTCGCGCACGGCGCCAGGCACGGGGTTGCGGTCGGCCCAGCCGAAACGCGCTGCGCCGTCGCGCCATGCCTGGACGGCGTTGCGGGACGAGAACGGCCGGCCGTCGATGGGATGGGTTTCGGGCTCGTTGCGGAGCCGGAGTTCGACCGGGTCGAGGTCCAACGCTACGGCGAGTTCGTCAACAGCGGATTCCAACGCGAAGTTGCCGACCGCCTCGCCCGGGGCCCGCATGGTGACGTTGGCGACCATGTCGAGGTAGATCACATCGGCACCGAGCTTGAAGCTGCCGGCCGCGTAGGAGCTGGATGTGGAATGGCTGGCCGGCTCGGGGGAGTTGTTGTTCCTGGTGGTCGGGGAGATACCGGTATGGATGACCGCCTTGAAACGTCCGTCGGCATCGGCGCCGATGGCGACCCGCTGATCCGTTGCGGCGCGTCCGCCGGTGGCCCGGAAAACCCCCTTGCGGGAGAGCGCGAGCCGGACCGGGCGATCGGCGAGTTTCGCTGCAGCGGCGGCCAGCACCTGGTGCTGCCAGAGCATTTTCCCGCCGAATCCGCCTCCCACGAAGGGTGAGGTGACATGGACCTTATCCTGCGGGATGCCGAAGATCCCGGCGAGTGACCACGCAGTGTGCACGACCGCTTGGGAGGCGTCGTGCACGGTGAGTTCGTCGCCGTCCCATTTCACGGTGGCCGCGTGCGGCTCAATGGCGGCATGGTTCTCGTAGGGCGTGCTGAACCGGGCATCGACCGACACCGCCGCAGCCGCCAGTGCGGCCTCGGTGTCGCCGGTCTCGACCGCGAGCGGGTGCCCGAACATCTCGCCGGTTTCGACACCGTTGGCCACGCCGTCGGCCCAGGAGGTGGTGGCCGGTTCCGCCTGGTACGTGACCCGCAGCAGTGAGGCGGCGTGGTCGGCTTGGTCCTGGGTTTCGGCCAGCACCACCGCGATCGGCTGGCCGTTCCAGTGGACCCGGTCGTCCTGCATGATCGGCAGGTTGTCGCCGCCGGCCGCCAACTCGCTGGTCATCATCATCGGCATGGGCGCCATCCGCGGCGCGTTCCCGTGGGTCATCACGAGGACCACGCCCGGCGCGCGTTCGGCAGCGGCGGTGTCGAGGGCGGCGATGCGGCCCTTGGCGATCGTGCTGAAGGCGAGAGCGGCGTAAACCATGCCGGGGTAGGCGAACTCGGCCGCGAAGGCCGCCCCGCCCTGCACTTTCAGGGCGCCGTCAAGCCGCGGCCCCGAAGCGCCGAGCCTGTGCCCCTGGCCCGGACGGGTCAGCGGGTCGGGGTCGGAGCCGGACCAGTCCATGGGCGCCAGGCCGAGAGGGGCGCCCCCCTGCGCTGCTTGTTCGGTGGTGCTCATGAGGTGCCTCCTGCCAGTTCGCCGAGGACGGCGGTGATGGTCCGCCTGCTGAGTTCGATCTTGAATCCGTTGTCGCGCAGGGGTTCGGCGTCGGCGAGTTCGGCCTCGGCGGCTGCGCGGAAGGTGGCGGTGTCGGCGGGTGCACCGACGAGCACGTCCTCGGCCTTGCGGGCCCGCCAGGGCTTGTGCGCCACACCGCCCAGCGCCAGCCGGGCTTCGGCGATGGTGCCGTCGCGCTGGTGCAGGGCGGCGGCGACGGATACCAGGGCGAACGCGAAGCTGGAGCGGTCGCGGACCTTGCGGTAGGTGGACCGGGTTCCGGACGGCAGCGGCGGTAGTTCGACCGCGGTGATCAGTTCGCCCGGTGCGAGCCGGGTCTCGACATCGGGGGTGTCGCCGGGCAGCCGGTGGAGGTCGGCGAGCGGCAGCACGCGCGTGCCATCAGCCCCTTGGAGGTGTACATCGGCGCCGAGCGCGGCGAGCGCCACGCTCATGTCCGAGGGGTGGGTGGCGACGCAGGAGGACGAGGCACCGAGGATCGCGTGCTCGCGGTTGAAGCCCTGCAGCGCATCGCAGCCCTGGCCGGGGTTGCGCTTGTTGCACCGCGATCCTTCGGCGTCGTAGAAGTACTGGCAGCGCGTGCGCTGGAGGATGTTGCCGCCGACGGTCGCCATGTTGCGGACCTGCGCCGATGCGCCCGCCAGGATCGCGCGGGACAGCACCGGGTAACGGGTGCGGACGGCGCGGTGTTCGGCCACCGCGGTGTTGCGGACGGCCGCGCCGATCAGGAGCCCGCCGTCGGCGCGTTCCTCGATCGACGACGACAGGCCGGTGACATCGACCAGCGAAGCCGGGTCGGCGATGGATTCGCGCAGGAGGTCGACCACATTGGTGCCGCCGCCGATGTAGGACGCCCCGGGTGATTCGCCGAGGCGGACGGCTTCGGCGGTGTCGGCGGCCCGGTGGTAGGTGAATCGGTTCATTGGGCCCCCGCCCCATAGGTTTCGGTGATTGCGGCGACGATGCCGTTGTGGGCGCCGCACCTGCATACGTTGCCGCTCATGCGTTCGCGGACCTCGTCGTGGTCGAGCGAAACTTCGGAGGCGGTGAGATCGCAGGTGGCGTGGCTGGGTACCCCGCGTTGGGCCTCGGCGGCCATGCCCACCGCCGAGCAGATCTGCCCCGGCGTGCAGTAGCCGCACTGGAATCCGTCATCGTCGATGAACGCCTGCTGCAGCGGGTGCAGACCGTTGTGGTCGGCCAGGCCTTCGATGGTGGTGATTTCGCGGCCCGTGTATTGCACGGCCAGCGCAAGGCAGGCGAGGATTCGTTCGCCGTCGACCAGAACGGTGCACGCTCCGCAGGCTCCCTGGTTGCACCCCTTCTTGGTACCGGGCATCCGAAGCGTTTCACGGAGCAGATCCAGCAGCGATGTCCGGGGATCGACGGGCACGTTCACCTCAGTGCCGTTGATCCGCATTGCAACGTCATTCACTTCCATTTTCGCCTTCCGAACGGACAGGTTGCCGAAACCGCCGGAAGCGCGGTCCGGTGGCCGCCTGGGGCCGGGGTCCAGACCCCGGGCGGCGGCTGCAGCCCGGCTGAGCTGGGCCGAGTCCAGGTAGGACTGCGGCGGCCGCGCCCGAATGCGGCCGAAAACGACCAGGAACGGACGGAATGGGACGCCCGCCGGTCTACGGGGACCGGCGAAGGCCGGTACCGGGGAAAGCAGCGGTGGACCTTGCTTCCGCGAAGTAGCGGCGCGCGGACATGCCCCCACTGTGCATGGGGCACCGCCGATTTTGAATGGCTGCGAGTCCGTCGATTTTGCTCGAAAGTTCAGCGGCGGCGGTTTGGGTGGCGGCGGCGCGGAAAACCGCGGTGATCCTGCCGCCGCGGCGTTGCGAAACGCCGCCGAACGGCCTGCTCGCGGGCCGCACGACCGCACGGCCGGGGTTCCGGGGGCGCCGAAATCTCCGCGTCCGCTTCCGGCCACCCGGGTGGCGATGGCGGGAGCGTGCTGTTAGGCGCGGGCCCGCGCCCTGGACCGGGGGCGCAGTGTCGCGATCACCAGCAGGGCTGTGACCAGCCACTCCTGGAATAGCCTCCGCAGCAGGTTCAGGCTGGTCCACAATTCGATGCCCGCCTGCAGTTCCCCGCTGACCACGGTGCCGGCCGGGAGCTGCGCCCACTCCATTGCGACCGGCGCGAAGTAAACCGCGCTGACCATCCGCAGGGCATAGAAGAAGACCGCCGCGGCCAGCAGCAGGTACCGGCGGGCGCGGTCGCGCCAGTTGAGGATCAGCGCCGCCGGCAGCAGCAGCCACTCGAAGACGCCGTGGATCGAGGCGAAGTAGAGCCCGAATCCCGGTGCGCGCAGCACCTCGAACGTGCGCTGCGGGTCGGTCCACAGCAGTTCGCCGAGGATCCCGCCGCCCAGCGACATGAACGCGAGTGCGCACGCCAGGTACAGTGGCGCTTGGGCCCAGCCCGCGGAACGGTCGCCGAGGCCGGCCAGCCTCGGAGCCGCCAACATTACGGCTATGCCCCACACCAGGCCGAATCCCGCCAGCGGAAGCGAGGCGTCGATCGCCACTCCGGATACGGCGCTGAAGGCGGTGCTCAGCACCGGGATGAGCAGCAGCCCGGGACGGAATGCGGACGCCGGCCGGGCTGCGTGATCGTCGGAGCGCATGGCGGCCTCCAACAGGGCGGGATCGCCGGAACGGGACGGTTGTGCGGTAGCCGCAGGCCGCGCGCACGGTACACGGTGCCCGCGTGCCGCATACCCGGCCCGCTACCCGGCCCCGCACCGCGCTACCGGACCGGCAGCGCGGTTCCGGTAGCGGGCCGAGCCCCGCCCAGCCGCAGCCCCGAGCAGGCCGCCGACGGGGCGGCCGCACCACGCCCGAGCCGGGGTCAGCCGAGCAGGTCGCGGTGGCGCAGGCCGGCCAGGCCCGCCGCGCACAGCCCCATCGCCACGGCCGTGAGCACCACCAGCGTGGTGGTGCCGGGCGTGCCGAAGAACGGCAGTACATGGCCGAACGGCGAGAACGCCAGGAACAACCAGTCGGGCCACCCCAGGTGCTGCCCGAATTCCACGGTGAGCGCGACGATCAGCGCGCCGTAGGCCGCGAACGGCGCGGCACGCCCCGCGAGACCGCAAGCCGCCATGGCGATCCCCACCATCACCCACACGGCCGGGATGAGGCGGGCGGTGATCGCGACGAGGGCGCCCGGCCCGCCCGCGGCTCCCGTGCCCAGGCACAGGCCCACCACGACCAGCAGCACAGCGGGCGCGGCCAGTGCCACTGCCAGGTGCCCGGCGGCCCAGCGCAGCCTGGAGACAGGTGCGGCCAGGAGCATGGCGGCGTGCCCGTCGGCCTCCTCCGCCCGGATCCGCAGTACGACCTGGATCGAGTACAGCGTGATCGGGAAGACGGTGGTGAAGGCGATGTAGACGAACAGCACATCGGCCGGCTGCGCCGACTTCATCGCCGCGGCCCACTGCGCCATCTGGGCACTGTTGGCGTACTGTGCCATGCCGGCGGTACCGATCAGGCCGGACGGCAGGCAGATGGCGGCAGTTCCCGCCACCCACACCAGCACCATCGCCCGGTGCAGCCGCCAGGCCAGCCCGAACGGACCACTCAGCCCGCGCGGCGCGGCGCTGCGCCCCGGGCGCGCCGCCAGCAGGCCCGACCCGAGGTCGCGGCGCTCGGCCAGCGCGAACGCCACCCGCACCAAGACCGCGGCCAAGGCCGCCACCAGCAGGAACGGCCACCAGCGGTCGCCGGCGAACGGTTGGGTGCGCTGCAGCCAGCCGTTCGGTGTCAGCCACCCCAACCAGGCCAGCCCCGGCCCGCCGAGGTCGGAGATGCCGCGGACGAAGTGCAGCGCGGTGAACAGGGCGAACGCACCGATGACGGCCGCGCGCGGAGCGGCCGTCAGCTGAGCCGCCACCGCAGCCATCGCCGCCGAAACGCAGACCGCGCTGCCGACCACCAGGCCGAAGACCAGCGATCCGACGGTGGGCATTCCGGCGGCCACCATGGTCGCGCTGGTGAGCACGGCCAGCAGCGCGCCGGCGGCGAACACCGCGGCCAGAGCCGCGGACAGCGGGGCATGGCGACCCACCGCCGTGGAGGCCACCAGCTCGCGCCGGCCGGCCTGCTCGTCGGTACGGGTGTGCCGCACCACGAAGACCACCGCCCCGAGCGCCGCGATCAGGGTCGCGGCACCGAACGACTCCTGCACCAGCAGGGCGTTGATGCCGGTGCCGTAGGCGGGCCCCTGGAACAGCAGGTACATCGGGACCTCGGCCATGACCTGGTCGTAGCGCGCCTGGCGGGCCGCGGCGGTCGGGTACATCGCCTCGTAGGTGCCGCCGACCCGGGCGGCGGCCACCGCCCAGCTCAGCAGCAGCCACACCGCGAGCAGGGCCCGGTCGCGCCGCAGCAGCACCCGGGTGAGCATGCCGGTTCCCGCCAGGGACCCGCCGGTTGCGGCGCCGCCGGCTCGCGGCGCGAGCGCGGGCGCGGGCGCGCTCATCGGGCGACCGCCCCGCGGTCCCCGCTCCGGTCGGCCGGGGCGTCCTGGTAGTGGCGCAGGAACAGTTCTTCGAGCGCGGGCGGCTGCACGGTGATGTCGGCGATCCCCAGCGAGTGGAGGTGTGCCAGGACCTCGCCGATGTGGGCGGTGTCGACCTGGCAGCGCACGTGATGGCCTTCGGTGTGCAGGCCGTATACCCCGGCCATGCCGCTCAGCCCGGCCGGTGCGGCCGCGAGTTCCGCCGAGACCGAGGACCGCGTGAGGTGGCGCAGCTCGGAGAGGGAACCGGCCTCGACCGTGCGGCCGTCGCGGACGATGGTCACCCGGTCGCACACCGCCTCAACCTCGCCGAGGATGTGGCTGGAGAGCAGGACGGTGCGGCCTTTGGCGCGCTCCTCGGCGATGCACTCGCGAAAGACCGCCTCCATCAGCGGGTCCAGCCCCGAGGTCGGTTCGTCGAGCAGCAGGAGTTCGGTGTCGGCGGCCAGCGCCGCGATGAGCGCCACCTTCTGCCGGTTGCCGGTGGAGTAGGTGCGGCACTTCTTGCCCGGGTCGAGGCCGAACCGCTGCACGAGTTGGTCGCGGCGCCGTTGGTCGGCTCCGCCGCGCAGCCGCCCCAGCAGATCGATCACCTCGCCGCCGGTGAGCGTGGGCCACAGGGCGACGTCGCCGGGCACGTAGGCCAGGCGGCGGTGCAGTTCGACCGCCCGGTGCCAGGGGTCCTCGCCGAGCAGCCGCACCGTGCCGGCCTCCGGGCGGA
Source organism: Streptomonospora sediminis (assembly GCF_054778995.1). Lineage (NCBI taxonomy): Bacteria > Bacillati > Actinomycetota > Actinomycetes > Streptosporangiales > Nocardiopsidaceae > Streptomonospora > Streptomonospora sediminis. The sequence continues at coordinate 171,376 of NZ_BAAGYZ010000021.1, read as the reverse complement.
TCAGGCCGAGCAGGGTCCGCAGCGCGGTGGATTTCCCCGCCCCGTTGGGCCCGAGGAACCCGTGCACCTCGCCCGGTTGGACGGTCATGTCCAGGCCGTCCAGGGCACGTGTGGTCCCGAAGGTCTTCACCAGTCCTGCGATGTCAATGGTCGCGGTCATCGTCGGCTCCGTTCTGCCGTGGCGCGGTGCCTTGCTGGTAGGTGTGCGCCGCGTCGCGGACGGCCGTACCGGTGTCGGAGGCCGCGAACTCGGCGATGGAGGTGTAGACGTCGAACATCGCCAGGCCGATACGCGCGGTGTTCTCGGCGGCCAGCACGTCGGCGCCCATGCGGCGCGAGAGGTGCTCGTGCAGCACGATGGTCGCCTGGTGCATCGCGGTCATCACCGCGGCGGCGTCGCGGGTGCGGTCGGAGCCGGGCGGGAAACGCTCGGGCCAGGTGCGGCTCAGGAACGCCTCGGCGGTAGCGGCCCCGTTGTCGAAGAACGTCGCGGCCGAAGAGGTCCCCTCAACCATGGCGCGGGCGATGTAGCGCAGGATCAGCGGGCTGTGCCGGAACATCCCAGCGAGGAAGTCGGAGTCGGCGATCTCGCCGCCGGTCACACCCAGGCCGTCGAGGCTGGCCAGGGTTTCGGCGGCGTAGGTATCGCAGGCTTGCCGCAGGTCGTCCTTTGCCCCGAAATGATGCTGGACCAGCCCGATCGAGACGCCCGCGGACTCGGCGATGCCCTTGAGTGTCGCCCCGGAGTACCCGCGTTCGGCGAACTGCGCGAGCGCGGCGTCCCTGATGCGCGCCCGGGCGGTGAGATCCTCCGGCGGCCGGTCGCCGGACCTGGATACTGGAAACATATATTAGAGACTATATGTACTTATTGCCCATTGTCCATGTCGTATTGCGAGAGTGGAGGACGCTCACCGGGCCTGCGGACCGCGCTCCCGGACCCGCTGCCGGCGGCGCGGAGCTTGCGCTAGCAGCAGGCCTGCGACAACGGCCGCGAGGACGGCGGTCACCGGCCCGAGCGCGGCAGTCGGCACCGACGGGACGTAGGAGCCGCAGACGTTGGCGATGGCGTGCACGATGATGACCGCGGCGACACTGCCCCCGGCCCCGTTGTGGATCCAGACCCAGAGGATCCGGCCGCCGATGGCGCTCAGCGCCCCCAGCGCGATCAGCAGCGGCGGCTGGCCGCTGGCGAGGATCGAGGGGATGTGCCAGACCCACCACACGGTGCCCACGATCAGGGCGGCGCCCAGCGGTCCCCACCGCCGCTGGAGCGGAGCGGTGGCGTATCCGGTCCAGCCCAGCTCTTCTCCGGCGGCCGCGGCGAGGAACGCCGCCGGCAGCAGCAGCATCGCCGCGGCAGGTAGGTGCGGTTGGGCCGGCAGCTCAACCCCGAACAACGCCATGAGTCCGTAGGTGATCAGCAGGATCACCGGTCCGAGCAGGATGATCGGCACGTACCAGCGCTTTTGGCCGATGCGTCCGAGGTCGGCGGCCCGTTTCAGCAGCCTGCGCGCCCCCGGCGCACCCTCCTGCCGGAAGGTGAGGATCAGGGCCGCCGCGAGCGGCACGAAAGCCAGCGCCGCGTCGAACACCGGCATGTTCTTCGGAGTGCCCGCGACGTGCACCAGCCGGCCGATTCCGTAGACGGGCAGCGACAGCGCCGCTGTCAGCAGGAAAAACGCCCACGGCGCCCCCGAGGCGCCCTCGGTATCGCCTCGCCGCTCGCGCGGGCCGGTCATGTCAGGGCCGCTGCGGCCGGTGCTGGTCATGGCGGCCATGATCGCGACCGCGCGGCCTCTCGGGCCTCCCCCCGCAGAGTGGCCGGCACCCCCCGCGCGGGGGAGCCGGGGCGCCGCGGCCGCCGCCCGGCGGATCAGCCGCCGTGCCTCTCGGGCTCCGGAGCACCGGCGGGCTTCGGGTTTCTGCATCCGCTCGGAAGAAGCGGACGCAACCTGGCCGCTTCGCTTGCCATGGTTGGCCACGCGCGGTCGACCGCCGAACCGCCGACGCCGCCGATGCCGGCTGTGCGGTCCGGCCGCGAGCGCCCGGAAACGACCAACGAGCAGGCAAGGAACAAACCATGTCCGTAACGACCACGACCCACCTGAATTTCCGCGGCGATGCCCGGGCGGCCCTGGAGCTCTACCAGTCCGTGTTCGGCGGGGACCTTGCCGCCATCACCTACAAGGACGCCGGTGCCGCCCAGGACGAGGCAACGGCCGACCAGGTGATGTGGGGCCAGGTGCTCGCCGGGAACGGCTTCCACGTCATGGCCTACGACGTGCCCCCGAACATGGGTTACGACCAGGGCGAGAACTCCGTTTTCGTCTCCGTGCGCGGCGAGACCGCTGAGGAGATCACCGGTTACTGGGAGAAGCTGTCGGCCGGGGCCACCGTGGTCGTCCCGATGGGCCCGGCCGCCTGGGCCCCCGCCTACGGGATGCTGCGGGACCGCTTCGGTGTCGTCTGGGTGCTGGACGTCGCGAGCGAGTACAACGGCTGAGCCCGTCCGGGCGGGCGGGGAGAGGCGTGCAGGCCCCTCCCCGCCCGCCTGCCCATGCCATCCCCGCAAGGCGCCGCGCGCCCCCCGATCATCGAAGGGAACAACCACCATGCAACTGCGTCTCCTCGGCCGCACCGGAATCCGGGTCAGTCCCTACTGCCTCGGCACCATGATGTTCGGTGCCGTGGGAAACAAGGACCACGGCGCCTGCGCCCGGATCGTCCACCGGGCGCTCGACTCCGGAATCAACTTCATCGACACGGCCGACGTGTACTCCTACAGCGAGACCGAGGAGATCGTCGGCAAAGCCCTGAAGGGGCGCCGCGACGATGTCGTGCTGGCCACCAAGGTCAACGGCCGGATGGGCGACGACCCCAACCGGGCGGGCAGCTCGCGGCGCTGGATCATCACCGAGGTCGAGAACTCGCTGCGGCGGCTGGGGACCGACCACATCGACCTGTACCAGGTCCACCACCCCGACCCGGACACCGACATCGAGGAGACGCTCTCCGCGCTGACCGATCTGGTGCGCAGCGGCAAGGTCCGCGCCATCGGGTCGTCGAACCTTCCGGCCGCGGAGATCGTCGAGGCGCAATGGGTCGCCGACCGGCGCGGGCTGCAGCGTTTCCGCACCGAACAGCCGCACTACTCGATCCTCAACCGCGGCATTGAACGCGAGATCCTGCCCACCTGCCGGCACTTCGGCATGGGGGCGCTGGTGTGGAGCCCGCTGGCGATGGGTCTGCTGACCGGCCGGTACCGCAAGGGCGGGTCGGCGCCGCAGAACCCGCGGATGCACTGGGTGCCCAGGCACCTGACCGACGAGCGCAAGCTCGACGCCGTCGAACAGCTCATCCCGCTGGCCGACGAGGCCGGCCTGTCGCTGACCCATCTGGCGCTGGCCTTTGCCATCGCCCATCCCGGCGTCACCTCGGCCATTATCGGGCCGCGCACCACGGAGCAGCTTGAGGACCTGCTCGCCGGAGCCGGAACCGTCCTCGGCGACGAGATCCTCGACCGGATCGACCGGATCGTGGCACCGGGAACCGACCTCGGCCCGATCGACGTGTCCCACGCCCCGCAGGCCCTCACCCGGGCGGACCTGCGCCGGCGGCCGGCCGGTGAACGCGCCGCGGTGTGACCGTGCCGGGCCAGGCCCGGCACGACCCGCCCGCGCCGCAAGTGACACTGCGTCACGCCACCGCGTGGACGAATGTCACGGCTCAGCGGTGACGCGGCCGCACTGCCGGACGAGCGCGTCGGCGGCTGGAATGGCTCCATGCCTTCCACATCGGTCATCGACGTCGCAGACCTCAACGTCAAGTACGGCGGATTCCACGCCGTCCGGGACTTGTCCTTCCAGGTCGGGGAGGGTGAGTTCTACGCTCTGCTCGGTACGAACGGGGCCGGCAAAACCTCCACTCTGGAGGTGGTCGAAGGCCACCGGACCGCCACATCGGGCACCGTGCGCGTCTTCGGGCAGAGCCCGCGCAACCGGCGCGCCGTGCGGCCCAGGATGGGCATCATGCTGCAGGAGAGCGGGTTCTCCCCGGACCTGACAGTGCGCGAATCGGTCCGGCTGATCGGCAGGCTCACCAAGCGTGCGGACACGGTCGACCGGGTGCTCGGAGTCGTCGACCTCACCGCGAAGGCCGGCACCAAGGTCTCCCAGCTCTCCGGCGGCGAGAAGCGGCGCCTGGACTTCGCCACCGCCGTGTACGGCACGCCGGAACTGGTCTTTCTGGACGAGCCCACCACCGGCTTGGACATCCGGTCGCGGGACGCGCTCTGGGCCGCCGTGGACAGGCTGCGCGAGGACGGATCCACCATCGTGCTGACCACGCACTACCTGGAAGAGGCCCAGCAGCGCGCCGACCGCATCGGGCTCATGCACAACGGAGCCTTCCATCAGGAGGGCACCGTCGCCGACCTGACCCGGGCCCTGCCGGCCGAGATCCGCTTCTCCCTGCCGCCCTCCGCTCCGGCGCCACCGGTGCCGGCCGCGCGCAAGAGCGACGGGACGTTCCTCATCGAAACCTTCGACCTGCAGCCGGACCTGCACATGCTGCTCCAGTGGGCGCAGGACCACGCCGTTGAGCTGCAGGAGCTCGCAGCCGGCCCGACCGGCCTCGACGACGTTTTCCGCTCCATCGCCGGCGACTAGGGCGCCGCGTCGGAGATCAAGGCCCCCTTCGAAGGAAGCCCGCCCGGGCAAGCCCGCGCAGCCACTCCGGGGATCCCGTCCGGAACCGGAACGTTCCGGGCCGAATGTTAAAGGACCGCCTCATGCTTTCGATCGCGCGCAGCGAGCTGATCCAGCTCTTCCGGAACCGGTTGGTTCTGGTCACCATGCTGCTTGTTCCCGCGGCATCCAGCGCGGGTTACATCTACCTGCACCAAGCCGTCCCTGCCATCGGCGAGCTCTACAGCACCGGATCCGTCGCGGCGATCCTGGCGTTCCTCGTCGTGGCCGTGGGGCTCTACGCCACCGCGGTGACCACGCTCGCCACTCGCCGGCAGAGCCTGTTCCTCAAGCGGCTGCGCTCCACTGCGGCGGGCGACGCAGGAATCCTCACGGGCCTGCTGCTTCCGATCACCGCCATCACACTCGTTCAGGTGGCGGTGATCCTGGGCGTGCTGGCCGCGGTCGGCGGCGGGCCGGCGAACCCGTTCCTGCTGGTGTCGGCGGTTGCCGCGGCGATGGCCATGATGCTCGGCCTGGGGTTGGCCACCGCCGGTCTGACGAATTCGCCCGACCACGCCCAAGTGACCACGCTGCCCATCATGGTCGGCACGCTCGCCGTGGCGGGCTGGGTGGCGTTCACGGGCACCGAAGACCTCACCGTGCTCAAGCGGCTGCTCCCCGGGGGCTCAGCCGCCGAGGCGGTCGCCGCAGCCTGGGCGGGCGGTGGGTCGGTGGCGGACTCCCTGGTTCTCCTGGCGCCCACCCTGGGCTGGGTGGTCGTCGCCATCGCGGCGGCCGTGCAACTCTTCGGCTGGGAGCCGCGCCGGTAACGGAACGGGGCACGGTCCGGGGCTCCGGCACGGGCAGGCGGGACCGCCGAGGCGACCGCGGCCGAAGGCGACGTCCAGACGGTGCTGACCTCGGCGGAGCGTTGGACGTACCGTGCGACCCTTGACGCGATCCGGAAGCGCTTCGACGCCGAGGTCCCCGGGCTCCGCACCGCGGTCCGCGCCGCAGTCATGGCGACCGGTAAGGGCGCGCCGGCCTGACCGGGGCGAGCGGGCGGCTGCGGTGCGGCGCAGGCCGGTCGGGCCGGCGGTTCAAGGACGCCGGCGGTGTCCTCGTGGCCCTGGCCGCGGCGGCGGTGCTCTCTGTGCTCTCGGCCCGCCCCGTGCCGTCGGCGGGGTGGAGCAGGTCCAGCAGGCCGAGCAGGTGCCGCAGGTCGGCGATGGCGCGCCGGCCGGTTTCGCTGACAGCGGTCAGGCTCTGGTCGAGGCGGTCGGGCGCGGCGGCCAGGTACCGCGCCGACTCGGCCTGCACCACCATCGCGGTCACGTTGTGGGCCACCCCGTCGTGCAGCTCCCGGGCGATGCGGGTGCGTTCGGCCGTGCGATCCGCCGCTGCGGCGCGGCTGCGTTCGGCCTGCGCGGCGCGGGCCGAGGAGGGCAGCCGCGACCCGATGCCCCACGCGAGGGCGAGCGCCAGATAGTAGGACGCCACCGCGCCCGGCGGCCGGCCCCGGAAGAGCCCGACCGCCGGAGGCACGCTCGCCGCGGTGAAAAGGAGCAGCAGTCGCGAGGGGAGGCCCCGGGCCGCGGCGCCGAGCCGGCGCCGCGGCTTCAGGAGCCGTCGGCGGCGGGTCATCGGGGCTGCGCGGTCGTGGTGCCGGCGTTCTCGGTGTTCCCGGTGCGCCGGGGGAAGGGCACCAGGCGCCCGCGCCGGTGGGCCAGCCACAGGAACACCATGGTCGCCAGCAGGCAGAACGCGATCGAGTACAGGCTGCCCTCCGGGCCGAAGCCGCCGCCGGTGATGAGTGCCGGGCCCGACATCCAGGAGTCCACCAGCCCCTGAGCCGTGTTGTTGCCCGAAACCTCGGTGCTGAAGATGGCGGAGCCGGCGAGGTTCCAGCCCAGGTGCAGGCCGATCGGCAGCCACAGGCTGCGAGTGGCGATGTAGGCGGCGGTGAGCATGCCGCCGGCCTCGATGGCGATGGCGATGGCGCCCCACAGGCTGGCGTTGGGGTTGGGCAGGTGCATCAGGCCGAACAGCACGCCGGTGAGCACCAGCGCGATCCACGTTCCCGTGCGCTGCTCGACGATCCGGAACAGCACACCGCGGAAGATCAGCTCCTCGGTCACGGCGGCGGCGCTCATCATGCCCAGCAGGCCCACCGCCCCCGGAACCGAGCCCGGCCCGTCGACCCCGTAGTACCCGAGGAAGAAGATGTTGACGATGACCAGCGCGAACAGCGCGAGGCCGATGAAGGTGCCCAGCCCGGTGGCGGACACGGCGCCCTTGCCGGCGAGTTCCGCGACCGGCCGCTTCTCCGTACGGCCCACCACCCACCGGTATACCGGCACCGAGACCGCGGCGGTAAGGACGCCGATGGCGAAAACCAGCCACGGGTTGCCTTCAACGAGGGTTATCGCGTTGCCGCCGATGAAGGCGATCGCTATAAGGGCCAGGAGCTGCCAGAGCACTCTCATGATGTTCTCCGTGTCGGGGAAGCGGCGGGGTGTTGCGTATGAGGGAAACGCTACGGATCCGGAGATGGCCCAGTCGTCACCGTGCAGTGGATACCTGCAGGTAGCTCGCACGGGGGACACCGCCGGGGGACGGCGCCCCCATCCGCGGGGCGCCGCGGCAGGCCGGGCGCCGGCCGGCCCGCGCCCGGGCCCGGCACCGCCCCGCTCGCCGCCTGCTCCATCGCCCGCACATGCGGCTGCGCGGCACGGGTGTCCCCTCTGCGAGCCACATGCGGGTGTCCACGCCGCGGTGACGATTCCCGAGCGCCGAATCCGTAGTGTTCACCACATCGGCAAAAGGCCCCGAAACGGCAGCAGGGTAACCGTTCCCCTCGCCTTGTAAAAGGTGCCGGATTCCCCTGCGCCGCCCAGTCGTTCCGCTTTTATAACCGCCCCCCGTATTACCGCCCCGACTTTCATATTCGGAGATAGCCATGTTCCGCACCACCGCTGTTGTGACCGCAGTGTTCGCCGCCGTGACCCTCTCCGGCTGCGGAGAGCTTCCCCCGGAGGCCGAGGAGCAGCTCGACAGCCTCGAAACGTTCGACCCCATGGCGGAGTTCGGCGGCGAACCGGACTTCACCGGGACCAAGAAGTTCGAGATCGACGGCCGGTCGGTGAACGTGTCCTGCTCCGGTGCTCCGGTCGAGGGCCGGCCGGTGGTCTTCCTCCTGCACGGGGGAGGCGACAGCGTAAAGAAACTGGCCGACTTCCAAAAGACCCTGGGCAAGGACGAGCGCGTCTGCTCCTACGACCGGCTCGGCGCCGGCGCCAGCGACAAGCCCGGCGGCCCGCAGACCCTCGAAAGCACCGGGGAGGTGCTGACCGGCGTCATCGACCGGGTCGCCGGCGACTCTCCGGTCGTGCTGGCCGGCCACTCGCTGGGCGGGGTGATCGCCGGCCGGTACGCCCCCGACCACCAGGACCGGGTCGCCGGCCTGGTCCTGATGGACGCCACCTCGCCGACCCAGCAGGCCGACCTCACCGAGGAGATCCCCGAGTCGGCCACCGGCCCGGCGGCCGACCTGCGCGACCAAACCCTGGCGGCCCTCGCCGGTGAGGGCCCGGAGCAGCTGGAAGTCCCCGACGGCGAGGTCCGTTCCGCCGGCGACATCCCGGTGGAGGTCATCCAGCACGGCGTGCAGTACCTCGCCGAGGTGCCCGAGTACGGGCCCGGTCTGGAGGAAGCATGGACCGAAGGCCAGAACAACTGGCTCAAGCTCTCCGGCCGCAGCAACCTGACCACCGCCGAGGAAAGCGGCCACCACATCTACGTCGACCAGCCCGACCTGGCCGCCGAGAAGGTCCGCGACGTGGTCTCCGCGGCCGCGGAGGGATAGCGGCGGTCGAACCGGGCCCGGCCCGGCCGCGGGGCCGGGCCGACGCGGTGACGGCGGTCGGCGCCGGCCGGGCAGTGGCCCGGTCGGCGCCGACCCTTTTTGCATGCGCGTGCCTGCGGCGGCGAACCGCTGAACAGTCAGGCAGCCGGGTGGTCGATCGCCGGGGAGGCGGCGGTTGCGTGCCAGGACCGATCCCCATGCGGACCGCCCATCGGCACGGGTCCGGTGGAAGTCGTGCTCCCGCTCGCAAGAACCGCGGAAACGGCGGCCGGTCATGGAACGGCCATGCGGTGACCAAGCGATGATCTTGTACGGGGATTACACAATCGGCTGCAATTTTCTGCGATGGACCCGAACGCTCCGGCGACCGCATTCTGAACCTGAAACCCAGCTCGGCGGTATTCAGAAGCGGGGTACGTCGATGAAGCATTTGCCAGCGATCGTGATCGGCTGCGGCGGCCTTGGCTCCGCCGCGCTGTACCGGCTCTCGCGCAGACTCGGCTCCGGAGTGCTCGGCATCGAGCAATTCCGGCTCGGCCACGAGCGCGGCGCCTCCCAAGACCATTCCCGCATTATCCGGCTCGCCCAGCACCAGCGCCCGTACGCGCAGTTGGCACACGCCGCCTACACCGCGTGGCGCGAGGTCGAGGACGCCGCTCGGCAGCAGCTCGTCACGACCACGGGCGGGCTGGTCATCGAGGATGCGGAACAACGCAAGGACCTCGACACCGGCACCCGCAACATCGAGGGCTACCTGCGGCTCTTCACGGAGTTCGGTGTCGCCCACGAACTCCTGGAACCCGCTGAGTTGATGCGGCGCTGGCCGCAGTTCCGGCTCAGCGGCGGCGAACGCGCCCTGTACCAGCGCGATTCCGGCATCGTGGACGCCCGGAAGGCCAACGCGGTCCACGCGGCGCTCGCCCGCGGTAACGGCGCCCGGATCGCCGAGAACACCCCCGTCCGGTCGCTGCACCCGACCCCGGCCGGGATCGAGGTGCACACCGGCGACGAGACCTACCTGGCCGATCGGGTGGTGGTGGCGGGCGACGCCTGGACCAACCTACTGCTCGCCGGCTGCGGGGTCCAACTGCCGCTGACGGTCACCCAGGAACAGGTGACCTACTACGCCACGGCCAACCTGCGGGAGTTCGCCCCGGAGAACTTCCCGGTCTTCATGTGGCACGGCGACCACAACTTCTACGGCTTCCCGGTCTACGGCGAGGTCGCGACCAAACTGGGCCAGCACATGGGCGGCCCCGAGGTCACCGCCGACACCAGGACCTTTGCCCCCGACCCGCAGCGGCGCGAGCGGTACCTGGCCTTCCTGCAACGGCACATCCCCGGTTTCATCGGGCCGGAGCTCTACACCAAGACCTGCCTCTACACCGTCCCGCCCGATCAGCACTTCGTGCTCGGCGCCCTCCCGGCCGACCCGCGGGTCGTGGTCGCGGTCGGGGCGGGCCACGCCTACAAGTTCGCCGCGCTGATCGGCACGATTCTCGCCGAACTCGCCCTCGACGGCGCCTCCTCGCATCCCATCGACGCTTTCTCCCTCACCCGTCCGGCCCTCACCGACCGGACGTTCCAGAAGGCACTGCACGTTTGAGCCGATCCGCACGAAGGGAGCCGGACATGACCACCACCGAGGGCATCGGCGCCTACGGCGCGCCGGCCCCGCAGCCGACCGCCGCGGCGGCCTTCACCGACGAACGCACATACCAGAGTTCGCGCGTTCCGGTGGACTTCGCCACCACGCTCATTCCCGCGGCCTACACGTCCGCGGAGTTCTTCGCCATCGAGCGCGAGCGGGTCTTCGCGGCGAGCTGGATCGCCGTGGGCACCACCTGCCAGGTCGCGGCGCCCGGACAGGTGATCCTCGCCGAAGTGGCCGGGCGCCCGCTCCTGGTCACCCGCAACAAGCAGGGCGAACTGCGCGCGTTCCACAATGTCTGCCGCCACCGGGCCACCAAGCTGCTCGACGGCGCCTGCAGCGTCGAGCGCACCCGGAAGATCCGCTGCCCGTACCACAGCTGGACCTACGACCTGGACGGCAACTGCCTGGGCACACCGCTGTTCGAAGGCTCGGACATCCCACCGGACCAGCAGGGCGTGTTCGACATGTCCGACACCAAGGGCTTCGACCGCGCCGACTACGGGCTGCTCCCGGTGCGCGTCGACTCCTGGGGCTTCCTCGTCTTCGTCAACCTCGACCCGCAGGCCGCACCGCTGAGCCGCCAGCTCGGCGATCTGCCCGAGCGCTTGGCCGAGCACCGGCTACCCGAGTGGCGCGCCATGCGCAGGCGCAGCTACGACGTGGCGGCCAACTACAAGCTCATCGGCGAGAACTTCATGGAGTACTACCACCTGCCGTGGGTGCATCCCGAACTCATCAAGGTGTCCCGCCTCGCCGACCACTACCGCTGGCAGGGCCCCGGAATGTACACGGGCATGTGCACCTCCCCGATATCCCGCGATACCGAGGACGGCGGCTGGGGCGGCCTGCCCCCGATGGACGGGCTCAGCGCTGAAAACGCCGCCGCGGGCCGCTTCGTCTGGCTGTTCCCGAACACCGCGATCGTCGTCCTGCCCAACCACGCCTTCGTCCTGTTCAGCCGCCCCGAATCGCCCGGCCGCACCGTTGAGGAGGCGGTCATCCTCGCCCATCCCGACTCGGTGAGCGGCGATGGCGCGCAGGAAGGACTGGACCGGCTCGAACACTTCTGGGACCTGGTGAACCGGCAGGACCTTGAGATCGTCGAGCGGGTCCAGCAGGGCATCGCGAGCCCGGCCTACCCGGGCGGGCGCATGTGCTACCGCTTCGAGGAGCCGCTGCACCGCTTCCAGAACATGGTCATCGACCGGATGATCGGTGTCGACCGCGTCCCGGAGGGCGACGCAGCGGCGATGACTCCGATGTTCGCGACCGGCAATGAGTGAGCGCGGCGGGTTCCTGCGCGGCGATCTCCCGCGCGGCGAGCTGTTCCTCGGCGGCGGGTGGGCCCCGGCCCGCTCCGGCGCCACCTTCGAGGTCCTCGACCCGGCCACCGAGGAGACCGTCACCCGGGTGGCGCGCGGCGGGCCGCAGGACATCGACGAAGCCGTCCGGGCGGCGCGGGCCGCCTTCGACGGGCACTGCCGCCGCATGGCGCCGGCGGAGCGGGCCGGGCTGCTCACCCGCACCGCGCGGATCCTGGAGTCCCGTGCCGAGGAGTTCGCCCGCCTGGAAACCCGCGACACCGGCAAACCGCTCACGCTCTCCCGGGGCGAGATCCGCGGCTGCGTGCGGTACTTTGACTACTACGCCGGCGCCGCCGACAAGATCCAGGGCGAGACCGTGCCCCTCGGGCCGGACCACCTGGACTACACCATCCGCGAACCGCTCGGGGTGACCGCGCACATCACCCCGTGGAACGCACCGCTGTCCATGGTCTGCCGGAGCCTGGCACCGGCGCTGGCCGCCGGCAACACCGCCGTGGTCAAACCCGCCGAGCAGGCCCCGCTGACCGCGCTGGCGCTCGCCGAGGTCCTCGGGCAGGCGGGTTGGCCCGCCGGCGCGTACAACGCCGTCACCGGCTTCGGCGGCGAGGCAGGGGCGGCCCTCAGCGGTCATCCCGGCATCGACTCGCTGACCTTCACCGGTTCGGTACCCACCGGCCGGGCCGTGCTGCAGGCGGCCGGCGAGCACATCACCCCGGTGGTGCTCGAACTCGGCGGCAAATCCCCGCAGCTCGTGTTCAGCGACGCCGACCTCGACCGCGCGGCCGATGAGGTCGCCAAGGGCGTCTTCACCAACGCCGGGCAGTACTGCGACGCGGGTTCGCGCCTGCTCGTCCACGCCGCAGTACGCGAACCGCTGGTGGAACGCCTGACGGCACGGATCAAGGGGCTGCGCGTAGGCCCCGGCATGGACGACCCCGACATGGGGCCGCTGATTTCGGCGGAACAGCGCGACCGCGTCCTCGACCACATCGAAGCGGCCAGGTCCGCGGGCGCGCACGCGGTCACCGGGACCGCGGACCTCCAGGCTCCTCAGCATCTTCAGGTCCCTGACAAGGGATACTTCGTCGCCCCGACCGTTCTGGACTGCGTGCAACCGGACATGCGGGTGGCGCGGGAGGAGGTCTTCGGGCCGGTGCTGGCCGTGCTGGAGTTCGGCAGCGATGAGGAGGCCGCCGAGCTCGCCGACGCCACCGAGTACGGCCTGGCCGCGGGCATCCACACCCGCGACGTGGACCGCGCGCTGCGCTTTGCGCGGGACGTCGGGGCGGGCTACGTCATGGTCAACGAGTACTTCTCGGGCGGCGCCGAAAGCCCGTTCGGGGGCTCCAAACACAGCGGCTACGGCCGCGAGCGGGGTCTCGCCGCGCTGGACAACTACACCCGGCTCCGCAATGTCGTCGTGCGCATCCGCGGCGGGTGAGTGGGCGGTACCGGTTGGGAAAAGTCTGATAAACCAACCTTGAACGAGTGAACCACCGGCCGGTGGTTCACTCGTTCTAATGTGCTGATTGGATGATTCATTTACGGGTGACCGGGTGACCGGGTGACCGGGTGACCGGGTGATCCGCCCGGCGGCGGGGCACTTGGCAACGAGGACCATCGGCGGCGGCAATGGTCGGCTGTGCGGCCTTGTGGTCTGCCGGGCGGCGGGTGGTCTGCCGATAAAAGCGGTACCAAAGGCGGCGGGGCGGCCCGGGTCGGCGGGCACATGTCCGTTATTTCGGGTTCCGGGGTTGCGGTTTGCGATGGCGATGCAGAAATGCCCATCTCAGCTTCAATATTCGGGTATTTCTGTATGATCATCAGTGCGCCGGGTGGTGGAATTCGTAATTCTTGGGGTTTGTCCGAATCGTCACAAGTTGCTGCAGCGCACAGGTGCGGTGATAATGAATTTCCTGTCGGGTGGACGGGACTGCAGTCCTGTTGGAAATTCAAAATCGCGGAGTTTGCATGAACCGGGCCGATCGCACCGCAGCGGATATTCGGGCCGCAATGATCGGCTCCGTCGCACGGCGCACCGGATCCGACCCTGACACCGTGGATCCCCGGCAACCGTTCTTCGCGCTCGGCCTCACCTCGCGCGACGCCGCCGCCCTCTGCGGCGAGCTCGAAACGCGCCTGGGCGTGCCCGTCCCACCGCTGCTGCCCTGGCGCTACCCGGACATCGACTCCCTGGCCGAGCATCTCGCCGCCCATCCCGCCCCATGCGACCCGGCCGACGCGCCGGAGACACCGCCGGAGACACCGCCAACGACATCCGGCACATGCGACACCGCCCCCGAGTGACCACCCACCGTTGAACGGAGCCCCCGCCATGACCTCCAGCAGCCCAGCGGTGCCGCCCGCGCCGGGTCCCGCGCCCGGCACAGCCGCCGATCCCGACCCGCGGCCGACCGCGCCAACGGACTCCGGCGAGCACCTCGCGATCGTCGGCATGGGCTGCCGGCTGCCCGGCGGGGCCGACACCCCGGCCCGCCTGTGGCGGTTGCTGGCCGACGGCCGCGATGCCATCGGCGATGTGCCCGCCGACCGCTGGGACACCGGCCGCTACCACGACCCCGACCCCGGGGTCCGCGGCCGCACCGTTGCACGCAAGGGCGGCTACATCGACGACGTCGGCGGCTTCGACTCCGCCTTCTTCGCCATCCCCGAAACCGAGGCCCTGGCCATGGACCCCCAGCAGCGCGTCCTGCTGGAGGTCGCCTGGGAGGCCCTGGAACACGCCGGGATCCCCGCCCGCGGTCTGGAAGCCACCCGCACCGGGGTGTTCACCGGCATCGCCCACATCGACTACATGCTCCGCTGCCTGCAGCGCGCCTACGGCACCGACCGGCTCTCCGAGGCCTACATCTCCACCGGAAACACCCACTCGGTGGCCGCAGGCCGGATCGCCTACCTCCTCGGCGCCAACGGTCCCGCCCTCGCCCTCGACACCGCCTGCTCTTCCGGGCTCACCGCGGTCCACATCGCCGCGCAGAGCCTGCGCGCAGGCGAGTGCGACCTCGCACTCGCCGGAGCGGTCAACCTCATCCTCGGACCCAGCGCCGACATCAGCTTCTCCCAGTGGGGCATGCTCTCGCCGACCGGCCGGTGCCGCCCCTTCGACGCAGGCGCCGACGGCTACGTGCGCAGCGAAGGCGCCGGTGTACTGGTGCTGAAACGGCTCGCCGACTCCCGGCGCGACGGCGACCGCATCCTCGCCGTCCTGCGCGGATCCGCAATCAACCACAACGGCCGCTCCAACGGCATCGTGGCGCCCTCCGAATCCGCCCAGCAGGCGGTGCTGCGCGACGCCCTGGCCGCAGCCGGAACCGACCCCGCCGACATCGGCATGGTCGAGGCCCACGGCACCGGCACGCCGCTGGGCGATCCGATCGAGTTCAGCGCGCTCTCAACCGTCTACGGCTCCGCCCACCGCCGCCTGCCGATAGGCGCGAGCAAGGCCAACCTCGGCCACACCGAATGCGCATCGGGCATTGTCGGCATCCTCAAGACGGTCCTGGCCCTCAGGCACGGCACCGTCCCGCACACCCCGCACTTCCGCACGTGGAACCCGGGCATCGACGCCGAAGGCACCGGCCTGTTCGTCCCCAGCGAGCCCGTTGCCTGGGCGCAGGGCGCGGCCCGCCTCGGGGGCGTGTCCTCCTTCGGGTTCAGCGGCACCAACGGCCACGTCATCCTGGAGAGCGCACCGGAACAGCGCCGCAGCCCCGCGCCCACCGCGCCCGCAGCAGTGCCGCCGGGCGCGGCCACCGACCCGCTGATCTTCCCCGTCTCGGCCGGCTCCGCCACCGCTGCCGCGGCCACCGCCCGCAGCCTCGCCGACTGGGTGGAATCCGACGGCGCCGACACTCCGCTCAGCGACATCGGCCGCACCCTCACCCACCACCGCTCGCCGCGCGGCGCCCGGATCGCGGTCACCGCCGCCCACCACGGCGAACTCGCCGACCGGTTGCGCGCCGCCGCATCCGGGCGCATCGGAGCCGCCGTGGGCACCGCGGCCGGAACCGCGCCCGCCGGTGCCGCCCGCGGCGTGGTTTGGGTCTTCTCGGGGCAAGGGGCGCAGTGGGCCGGAATGGGAACCGACCTGCTCCGCGGCGAGCCCGCGTTCGCTGCCGAAATCGACACGCTCGAACCCCTGATCCGCGCCGAGACCGGGATGTCGGTCCGCGCCCTGATCACAGCCCCCGAGCAGGTGACCGGCGCCGACCGGGTCCAGCCCGCGCTGTTCGCGATGCACCTGGGACTCGCGGCGGCCTGGCGCGCACACGGCATCGAACCCGGCGCCGTCATCGGCCACTCCATGGGCGAGATCGCCGCCGCGGTCACCGCCGGAGCGCTTACGCCCGCCCAAGGCGTCCGCGTCGTCTGCCGCCGGTCCCGGCTGATGACCGGGCTGGGCGGCGCGATGGCGGCCGTTGAGCTGCCCGCCGACCAGGCAGAGCGCGACCTGGCGCGTTTCGGCGCGTACGACACCGCGGTCGCCGTCCTCAACGCACCCGAGTCCACGGTCGTCGCCGGCCCCGAGGACACCGTCGATCGGCTCATCGACCTGTGGGAGGACACCGACATCCCCGCCCGCCGGGTCGTCATCGACGGGGCGCCGCATTGCGCGCTGACCGATCCGCTGCTGGCCGGCATCGGCGCCGAGCTGGCCGGGCTGGCGCCGGGCACTGCCCGGATCCGCTGCTACGGGACGGTGGACGACGACCCGCGCGCCGTGCCCGCCTTCGACGCCGGCTACTGGGTGCGCAACCTGCGCCGCCCGGTGCGCTTCGCCGCCGCGGTCGACGCCGCCATCGCGGACGGCCACCGCGCCTTCGCCGAAATCTCGCCGCACCCGCTGTTGACCCAGGCCATCAGCGCCACCGGGCGGCATCGCGACCGCACCGTCCTCGCCGCGCCGTCCATCCGCCGCGGCGACGACCCCGTGACCACACTGCGCACCCAGATCGGCGCCGCCTACTGCGCCGGAGGCCGGATCGACTGGTCCCGCGAGCACCCCGCCGGCACCCCTGCCGAGCTACCGCCCACCGCATGGGACCACCGCACGCATCTGGTCCCTGCCACCGACGGCCCGACCGGCCGCACCACCACCGCCCACCCGCTGCTGGGCGAAGGGGTGCGGCTGCCCGACGAGCACGGCAGGTACGTGTGGAACGCCGACCTCGGCACCCGCAGCCATCCCTGGCTCGCCGACCACCGGTACAACGGCGTCGCGCTCGTGCCGGCCGCCGCCTACATCGAGATGGCGATCGCGGCGGCGTGCACGGTGTTCGCCGCCGAGGCCCCCGGCATCGAGGTGACCGGACTCAAGGTGCCGGCCTTCCAGACCATCGACGGCGACACCCGCCTAGCCGTGCGCGCCGACCTGGACCTCGCCGGCGGCACTGCGGCCTTCCAGGTGTATGCCACCGAATCCGGCGAGTGGATCCCCACCTGCTCGGCCACGCTGCGCCGGGCACCGCGCCATGGCGACGTCCCGCAATCCGTGGCGGCCGGCGAACTC
Source organism: Streptomonospora sediminis (assembly GCF_054778995.1). Lineage (NCBI taxonomy): Bacteria > Bacillati > Actinomycetota > Actinomycetes > Streptosporangiales > Nocardiopsidaceae > Streptomonospora > Streptomonospora sediminis. Next base: position 154,311 of record NZ_BAAGYZ010000021.1, on the reverse strand, counting down.
GACCGGCGGCTCACCGCCCACCCCGAACTCCTCGACGGCGCGGAGTTCTACGAACGCCTCCGCGGCGCGCCGCTGCGGTTCGGCCCCGCTTTCCAAGGGGTGCGGCGCCTCGGTGCCGACAACCGCCCCGGGGCGTTCGCCGCCATGGGGGAGATCGCGGTCGCCGCAGCCGAGCGCGCCGACGCCGGCGGCTACCACGTGCACCCGCTGCTCATGGACGCCTGCCTGCAGATGGCCGCCGCTGCGGCGCTGGCAGGCGATGAGCACCGGTTCGGGCTGGTGAGCGAGTTCGGGCGGGTCCGGGTCCTCGGCCCGGTGGGTACCGCCGGCTACTGCGACGTCAGCGGCCGCCAGGCCGGCACCGCCGGCATCACGGGCGCCTGCCGGATCTACTCGCCGCAGGGCCGGCCGGTCATCGCGGCCGAAGACGTGGGCATCTCCTTCGTCGGCGGCGCCGACCGCTTTGCCGCGCGGCTGCACCAGGTCTGCTGGGACTCCGCACCGGCGCCCGCGGCAGCGCAGCCGACGGCAGGGCCGGCGACAGCGGAGGCGGGGGACTGGCTGCTGATCGCGCCAGCCGGTGCAGGCCAAGCCGCTCTCCTCGCCGAGCGTATCGAAGCCCGCAACGGCACGGCCCGCATCGTCGAACCGCCCCGCGATACCGCCGAGGCGCGCGACCGCCTCGCTCCCGCCATGCAGCGCGCGGACGGCATCGTGTTCATCGCCCCCGCCCCCGCCGCCGCGCAACCGCCCGACCCGCTGCAGGCGCGCGAGTCCGTCGCAAGCCTGCTGCGGTCAGTGGGCCCGCTGCTCCGCGACGACCGCGAGCGCATGCCGCGGTTCATTGTGCTCACCCGCGATGCGCACCCGGTGCGGCCCGGCGACGGTCTCGGAACCGACCAGGCACCGCTGCGGGCGCTCACCCGCACCGCCTACCACGAGCACCCCGAACTCGACATCACCCACATCGACACCGACGCCGCGGCAACGCCCGAACAGGTGGCCGCCGAGATCCTGGCGCCCGGCGCCGAACACGACATCGCGCTGCGCGGCGGAGCGCGCTACACCGCCCGGTTCCGCAATGCTCCGCTGCGCCCCGGGGAACGGCGCCACGAGCGGCGCGACCCCGATCGCCACGCGCTGGCCGTGCGCCTGCGCAGCCCCGGCGACCTCGGCAGCTTTGAAACGGTCGCGGCCGAGCGCCGCGCGCCCCTGCAGGGCGAGGCCGAGATCCGCGTGCAGGCCGTGAGCCTCAACTACGCCAACCTGCTCGGCGCCATGGGCATGTACCCCGGCGAGATCCCCCTGGCCCTCGACGGCGCGGGAACGGTCGTGCGCACCGGACCCGGTGTTGCGGACGTGCGGCCCGGCGACCGCGTCGCGATGATCGGCGACATCGGCCTGAGCAGCCACACCGTCGTGCCGGCCGCAGCGCTACTGCCGATCCCCGCCCGACTCGACTCCGTCCAGGCCGCCGCGCTGCCCTGCGCCTTCACCACCGCCTGGTACGCGCTGCGCCACCTGGCGCGCCCCGCACCCGGCGAGACCGTGCTCGTGCACGCCGCCACCGGCGGCGTCGGCCTGGCAGCGGTCCACGTCGCCCGCGCCATGGGCGCGCACGTGCTCGCCACCGCAGGCAGCGAACCGAAGCGCGCTCTACTGCGCGACCTCGGCATCGAGCACGTGATGGACTCCCGCACCACCGACTTCGCCCACCAGGCGCGCGCCGCCACCGGCGGCACCGGCGTGGACGTGGTGCTCAACTGCCTCACCGGGCGGGCGCAGCGCGCCGGGCTGGAGGCGTTGGCGGCGGGCGGCCGCTTCATCGAACTCGGCAAACGCGACATCTACGCGGGCAACCCGATCGACCCGGCGCCGTTCCGCAAGAACATCGTGTTCGCCGGCGTCGACCTGCAGACGATCGCCACACAGCGCCCGCGGCTGATGGCCGAGCTGGTGGCCGAGGTGGCCGGCGAGCTCGCCGCCGGGCGCGAGCCCCGGCTGCCCGCCACCGCCCACGCCTACACCCACGCCGCGGCGGCGTTCCGCACAATGGCCGCCGCCCAACACACCGGAAAGCTCGTGCTGACCGCTCCCACGGCCGAGACCGAGATCCCCGTCGAACCCGAGCGGGTTCCGGTGGTGCGCGGCGACGGCGCCTACATCATCACCGGCGGTCTCGGCGCGATCGGGGTCCGGCTGGCCGAGCACCTCGCGCAATCCGGCGCCGCCCGCCTCATCCTCAACGGCCGCTCGGCTCCGGGCCCGCAGGCCGATGCGGCGATCGACCGGCTGCGCGCGGCAGGAACCGACGTGCGCGTGGTGAGCGGCGACATCGCCGAGGCCGGCACCGCCGAACGCCTGGTGGCCGCAGCCGAAGACTCCGGTGGCCGGTTGCGGGGGGTCGCCCACGCCGCCGCCGCCATCGCCGACAGCACCGTCGCCCTGCTCGACGACGCCACCCTGGAGCGCAGCTGGCACGCCAAGACCGCAGGAGCCTGGCGGCTGCACGAGGCGGTCGGCGAGCGCGCGCTCGACTGGTTTGCCTGCTTCTCCTCGGCGGCCGCGCTGGTGGGCCCGCCCGGTCAGGGCGCCTACGCGGCGGCCAACGCGTGGCTGGACGCCTTTGCCGTGTGGCGGCGCGCCCACGGGCTGCCCGCCACCAGCATCGCCTGGGGCCCATGGTCCGGACAGGGGGCGGTCGAGGCCTTGGCCGAGCGGGGGACGACCATGATCGCCGCCGAAGAGGGCATCGCGGCTCTGGACCACCTGCTGCGCCACGACCGCGTCTGCACCGGCTACGTCCCGGTCGATGCCGAGCTGTGGGCAAAGGCGATGCCGCACGCGGTGGAGTCGCCGTTCTTCGCCGACATCGCGCGCCGGAGCAACGGCTCGGAGGAACACGGGCGCGACACCGCGCTGATTGCGCGCGTGCGAGCCGCCGCCGCCGGAGGCCGCGGCGCCGCGGCCGTCGCCGAATACCTGTCCGACCAGCTCGGCGAGATCCTCGGCGACCCGGCCCGCGAACTCGGCCCCGATGTGCGGCTGACCGACCTCGGCATCGACTCGCTGCGCGCGCTGGAACTGCGCACCCGCATCGAGCAGCGGGCCGGCGTGCGCATCCCGACCAAGCTGCTGTGGACCGGCGGCACCCTCGGCGACCTGGCGGAGTTCATCGCCGAGTCGATCGCCGAACCCGGCGCTGAGCCCAGCGCCGCCGCCGAGCCGGGGACCGGCGGCGCCGACCGCGCCGCAGCAGGTGGACCCGCTCTATCCGCTGAGCCTGCTGGACCCGGCAGCGTTGCGGGAGGTGTGCGATGACAACGGCGATCACCGGCGCCACGGGCCTGGTCGGCCTGCGGCTGCTCACCGAGCTGCTCAAGCGCGAAGACCGCGTCATCGTCCTGGCCCGGCCGGGGCCGGTCCCCGCACTGGAGCGCATCGGGGCGTTCCTGCGCGCACAGGGCGGTAGCGGCGATCTGCCGGCCGCGCTGCCGGAGCGGATCCGGGTCGTCGACGCCGACATCACCCGGCGGGACCTGGGGATGGATCCGGACACGCTCGATACGTTCACCCGCGAGGTCAGCGCGTTGTGGCACAACGCCGCCTACATCGGATTGCTGGCAACAGATCCCCGAGCGCGCCGCACCAACGTTGTGGGCACCCGCAACGTCCTGGCCCTGGCCGACCGCTGCCCCCGGTTGCGGGCGCTGCGGCACACCAGCACCCACGCCGTGGCCGGCGGGCGCGAGCACGGAGTCATCGGCGACGACGAGCTGGACGACTCCCACGGATTCAACAGCGAGTACGAGCGGTCCAAGTTCGACGCCGAGATACGGGTGCGCCGCTGGGCCGCCCAGCACGCCGACTGCGATGTCCTGGTGTTCCGCCCGGCCCTGCTCACCAGTGACCTACCGCCCTACCCGGGCGGGCCCGCCCAGCCGCTGGTGGTGGCCCGCGACGCCCTGGCCGCGCTCGCCGAGCGGTTTCCCGAGGTCCGCAACGGCATCGTCGTACCCGGCGACGGGACCGCCCCGGTCAACGTGCTGCCCGCGGAGTACGCCGCACGCGCCATGGCCGATGCGAGCACCAAGGCCGCGGGTCCCGGACTGCGGACGATCAATGTCACCGGCGGCCACGTGCCCGCCCACCTGCTCGTCGAGGCGGTCGCCGAGCGCGTGGGGTTCCCGGTCAGCTACAGCGGTGCCGACCTTCCCGTCCCCGGCTCGCACATCGCGGCGGAGTCCATGGAACTCACCGCCGGTATCGCGCCAATGGGCAAAATGACCCGCACCTTCGCCGATACCGCCCTGGCCGGGCTCGGGCTCGCCTGTCCCCGCGAACCTCCCATCGACCGCGACTACCTGCGGGCCTGCCTGCGCTGACCCCGCAGGAGGTCCGTCCGGTCCCCGCCGATGGCCGGGGCCGCGCCGCGGGCCCGACCCGTGCGCCACCGGCGACGCCCTTCACAACGGAGAAATCACCATGCCCACGGCATCCGCCCCGCCCGAGCCGCCCGACCTGCCGAGCCGCATCCGCGAACACGCCGCTCGGCACCCCGACGCGCCCGCGCTGACATTCGTCGACTATGCGGCCGACCCCCGGGGCAGCGCGACCGACTGGACCTACGCCGAGGTCGACGGGCACGCCCGCCGCATCGCCGGGCTGCTCGGCGCGCACTGCCGCCCCGGTGACACGGCCGCGGTGCTCTGCCCGCAAGGGCTCTACTACGCCGCCGCGTTCTTGGGCTGCCTGTACGCCGGAGTGCGGGCGGTACCGCTGTATCCGCCCCAGCCCTTCCAACGCAATGGGCGGCTGCGTGCTCTGTTCGGCGGTGCCGCCCCTGCGTGTGTGCTGACCACACCCGAGCACACCGCCCCGATCGCCGAGCTCGCCGCCGAAGAGCCGGGCGGAAACCTCCCGACCGTCATCGACGCGACCGGCGAGGCGCCCGGCCGCGGCGCGGCAACGCCGTGCTCGCCCGCTCCCGGAGACACCGCCTACCTGCAGTACACCTCGGGCTCCACCGGGCTGCCCCGCGGCGTCCGCGTCACCCACGCCAACCTCGCCCACACCGTCGAGCAGTCGATCCGCGCCTACCGGCTGGGCCCCGCCTCCGTCTCGGTGAGCTGGCTGCCGCTCTTCCACGATTTCGGCCTGGCCACTTCGGTGACCGTGCCGCTGGCCATCGGTTGCCGCGCGGTGGTGTTCGATCCGCTGGCCTTCGTACAGCACCCGCTGCGCTGGCTGCGGTTGCTCTCGCGCTACGGCGGCACCTTTGCGCCGTGCCCCGATTTCGCGCTCGGCATGGTCTGCGACGCCGCGGATGCCGCAGTCACCGGCGCAGCCGGCGGTTCCGCCGGACCCGGCGGGTTCGACGGAACCGCCGGGCTTGACGGACTCGACCTCAGCGCCCTGACATCGCTGGTCAACGGCAGCGAACCGGTGCGCAAATCCAGTCTGGACCGGTTCACCGACACCTTCGCCCCCTTCGGTTTCTCCCACGAGGCGCACACACCGGCCTACGGCCTCGCCGAGGCCACCATTCTGGTGTCGGCGACACCGCCCGGGGCCGCACCGCGGGTCTTTGCCTGCGACCGCCGCGAACTCGCCAAGGGCCAGGCGGTGCCGTCGGCGGCCCCGGACCACGGCACCGCGCGCATGGTCGTGGAATGCGGGACCGAGTGGGGCCAGGAGTTCGCGATCGTCGACCCCGCGACCCTGGTCGGGCTGCCCCCGAGACACGTCGGCGAGATCTGGGTGTGCGGTCCGGCGGTCACCGCGGGCTACCACGGCAGTCCCGAGCAGACCTCCCGGATCTACGGCCGGCGGCGCTCGGACGCCGCGCCTGGCGACGACCGCGAGTGGCTGCGCACCGGCGACCTCGGGTTCGCCGACGAGGGCCACCTGTTCGTCGTGGGCCGGATCAGCGACCTGGTCATCATCGACGGCTGCAACCATCACCCGGCCGACCTGGAGTCCTGCGTAGCGGCGGCCGCCGGCGCCGGCAGCGGGCTGCGGCAGGGCCACCTGGCGGCCGTGTCGGTCGACGACGGCGGGCGCGAGCGGCTCGTCGTCATCGCCGAGCGGATGGAGCGGATCGAAGAGGGAGTACGGGACGAGGAGGCCGAGGGGAGCGAGCCGGGCGCGCCCGCCGCGAACGCCGCCCGGGACCCGGCCGCCGAGCACCGCCTGCTGCTGACCCGGGCCCGCGCGGCAGTGGCCGAGCAGCACGGCATCACTCTGCACGACCTGGTGCTCGTCGCGGCCGGCACCCTGCCCAAGACCTCCAGCGGCAAGCTGCGCCGCGCGACATGCCGCGACCGCTACCTCGCAGGGGACTACACCTGAGCCCCGGTTCGGTGGTCGGCCGGGTGGTCGGGCCGGCCGGCACCGGCGACCCGCCCGTCCGATACGCGCCCTGGAATTCCGAGTGCCTCTGCCGCGGTGCAACACCGCGGCAGAGGCACTCATGAGGACCGGACCACGCTCGACCGAGTGCGACTAGCGCACCCGCATGGCCCAGGTGCTGCCGTTCTGGTAGCACTGGAACTCGGTGTAGTCGTGGTACTTCTCCTGGCCGTCGTAGTTCATGTAGCGGTAGCCGTCCTCAATGCACGCCTCGACCGTGGGATAGCCGCCACCGGCGACACTCCAGTCATCCGCCGCGGAAGCGGGGCTCGCGGTCAACGGCAGGACGACTGCCGCGGCACCGGTGGCCAGACCGGCGGTGATGAGAGTACGCCACGATTTCATAGGGGGTCTCCAGTTGATTAAGAGTGAAAGGAACAGCGGTCGCACGGCCAGGAAAGGCGCCCATGCCTCTGGAGTGGAGCGGCTTCCCTGCTGAACGGCTCGGGAGGGGAGTCCGTGGACCGCTGGAGCGGTCGGCGTCGACAGGATTTCCTGCCGTGACCGCATTCGGACATGCTACTGGGTGTCGGGATTAATTCTGTATAAAATTTCCCGGCCGTGTTTCTGGCCTGGAACTGTATTAAGTACCCGCAGGTAGCCTGATCGCAGGTGAGTGGTGGGGGCTTCTCCGCGGTGTGCGTCCGTTCCTGCGGAGCGGCTTGCCGGCGGCCAGGTTTCCGCAGTTCAGCATATTCTTATCGGGTGATCCCACTATTGCCGCCGCGTTTCGCGGCCCGGGTTTGTTTTTGCACGTCGGTCCGGTGGTCCGGAAAACACGGTATTCGTCCTCGCAGGTCCTGGCGTTGGGCTCGGGTCCTGCCGTGGAGCCGCAATTCGAAAAGTTTCGGTATTTGTCATGCCGGGAATATGTGGCGCACCTAACAAGCCGGTGGCGCGACGGGCCGGACCCGGCGCCGGCCATGCGGCCGCGCCGGCCGCCTCTCATCCCGCGGTCATGGCGCGGCGGCGCCGATGACCGGACAGCATCTGCAGTTTCCCGTGGCTCTCGCTGCCGGGAGCCGCGGTGTAGACGAGCAGGGAATGCGACTGGTCCGGATCGACCAGCGTCTGGCAGGTCAGTTCCAGCGGCCCGACCTCGGGATGGATGAAGCGCTTGAGTTCGCGGGGGCGGACACCGACCTCGTGGCCGTTCCACAGGTCCCGGAACTCCTCGCTCTGGTCCAGCAGGAGGTCGGCGAAGTGCGCCGCCCGGGAACCGGGTCCGCGCAGCGTGGCGATACCGCGCAGGCCCGACACGAACATCCGCGACATATGGGCGTGCTCGTCGGGAGCATAAAGGCGCCGCGTAGCGGGGTCGGTGAACCAGCGGTACCCGATGCTGCGGGCCGGGCCGGTGTACCCGGTCGTGTCGCCGGTAAGGGCGGCGCCGAGCGGGGTCTGCCGCAGAGTCTCGCCCAGTTCGGTGATGATCTCGGCGGGGGTGTCGGCGAGACGGTCGAGGACGCGCAGTAGACCGGGGCTGATGTGCTCGCTGTCCGGGCCCCGCAGCGGCGGGTGGTGCCCCGCCAGGCGGAACAGGTGGTCGCGCTCGTCGAGCGAAAGATGCAGGCCCTGCGCGATCGATGCGATCAGCTGCTCGGAGGGCCGGGGACCGCGCTGCCTCTCCAAGCGGGCGTAGTAGTCCGTGGACATGTGGCACAGAGAGGCGGCTTCCTCGCGCCGCAGCCCGGTGGTCCTGCGGCGTTTCCCGCGCGCGAGGCCGACGTCTTCGGGCTGCAACGATTCCCGGCGGCGCCGGAGGAACTCCGCCAGCCCGGCCCGGTCGATCATCGCCCCCCGCCTCCCCTCGGTGCCTGCAAACCTTTCTACCGCCATCGCATCCGGTCGGCCACGGATCGCCGATCCGCCCTTTCCATCGGCACCGTCATCGGCCGCCACCTCCTGGAACTCGACGGCCTGCGGGACGCACCGCCCGAGCGTGTCACGGCGCTACTCCGCCGCGCCGTCCACGACCTGGCCCACGGAGCCCCGGAGACGGACCCGCCCTGGTGGTCCGATCCACCGCGCGTACTCCAGCCCGGCCCCCCTCCGGAGCCGAAGACGGCATTGACCCCCCCGCGCTCCCGGCGGTCTCCACCGGAGAACTCGACGGGCTGCAGACCGAGGTCGGCACCGGGCTGTTCCGGCGGCTGCTGGGCTCCCTTGCCGAGCCGGATCGGAGTTTCCCATCGCCACGCCCTGCACTTCGATAGGTGATGCCGGAGATCCCACGCACTGGTATGCGCCGTCATGGGCCATGCGTTGCGTTCGGAGAGCAGGGACTAAGTGTCCGCTTGCTCGTGGCGGTCGGTGTAGTCGCTGAACCACGCACTGGCGAACCTTAGTGAGGCGATGCCGTAGTCGAGAGTCGCGCGCTGGTGGGTCGCGACGTCTGTCAGCTCATCGGGCACGTCAACGGCGTCGAGGCGCTGCTCTAGGCGAGTGAGCCGGGTGAGGTCGGCCTCGATGCGAGTCCGGATGCGGCCGAGCACCGGTGCGCGTTCTGCGGAGTCGAGCAGGCCGAGGAAGTAGAGCCGCGAGAGCACTGCGCTCTCCAGGTCTGATCCGGTCGGCTCGCCGATCATCCACGCACGAAACTCCTGCCGGCCGGCGTCGGTGACACGGTAGACCTTCCTGCCCCGGCCACCGGCTTCGGCGCTGGCCACCTCGATGAGTTCCTGTGCGAGGAGGTTGTCCAGCGCGCGCTTGATGCTTCCGGAGCTGGCGCTGTAGAACAGCGCGACGCCTGCTTCGAATCCTTTGATGAGGTCATAGAGGCTCTGCGGGGCGATCAGGAGCAGCCCCAGGACCACGTGTGCCATGGGCCGAGCGTAGACCATTGCATCCTATAGACATATCTCGTAGACATGTCTATAAGAGAAAAGGTCGGCGGCGTTGTCCGACAGCATCGATGCGCGCGGCGCCGGTCGTGAACAGGAGCCGGCTATGCCACTCGCACCGCTCACCACTCGGGCCCCTGACAACACCGTCGAAGCCGACGTCGACACCCGGCTGACACGCCTGGTGGAGAACCTCATCGCGCAGCGCCGCGCGCACCATGTCAGTCTCGCCCTCGTGGGAGATGACGGGAGGCGACGCTGGTCGGCCGTTTCCGCACGAGCCGACACCGACCCTCAGCCGGGCCCCGATACGCCGTTCTTCATCGCGAGCATCACAAAGCGCCTCATCGTCACACTCGTGCTGCAAGCACACGAGCGCGGCGAACTCGATCTGGCCGCGCCGATCAGCAACCACCTGCCTGCCGAGGCACTCAGCGGACTCCATGTCCTGCGCGGAACCGACCGGACGCCGGAGATCACCGTGCGCCACCTGGCGAGCCACACATCGGGATTGCCCGATCACTTCGAGAAGCGCCGCGACGGCCCTGGCCTGGAGCACTCCCTCCGTGCCGGTCGTGATGTGGCATGGGGCTTCGAGGACATGCTGCACACCACTCGCGAGCAGCAGCGCCCGCACTTCCAACCGCAGGACCTCGCAGCCGCACGACAGAAGGCCCGCTACTCCGATACCGGCTTCCAGTTGCTCATCCGCGTCCTGGAAGCGGTCACCGGCGACTCATTCGGCACCCTGCTGGCCCGACGTATCACCGGCCCGCTCGAGCTGACGAGCACATGGCTGCCCGCCCACCCCCGGCCGGCAACGGCGGCAGCGCCGCTGGCCCTCTACACCCGGCACCGCCGCGCGGAGCTGACCGGGCTGCTGGAGTCCAGCAACGACTTATTCAGCACGACCGGTGATCTGATCACCTTCCAACGAGCGCTGCTCGCCGGCGAACTCTTCAGCCGCGCCTGCTCACTGGAATCCCTTACTGAGCGCCGCAACAGACTGCGCAACATCCCCGTCCTGCGGTACGGGCTGGGCACGATGTTCTTCAGAGTCAACCGGGCTATGGCGGCGGGGCGCCGCCCGGTTACACTCATCGGCCATTCGGGAGCCACCGGGACCTGGCTTTTCCACTGTCCCGAACTCGATGTACACCTGGTCGGCACGGTAGACCGGACCGACGGGCATGCCATTCCCTTCCAGCTTATGACACGGTGTCTTGCCGTCTGGCGGAAATGACCGCCAACGGAAGAGGCAGCGGTCCCGCAGGCGCCGCCGCATCCGGCGCACTGATGATCATGCAGAAATGCCGGGATTTTAATTCTGAGACCGGCATTTCTGCATCGTCGCCAGTCCCGAGCCGATCTGGTACGGCGCGGCCTGTGGTGTCCCCGCTGTCTCGACGGGGTCGCACACATTGGAACGCTGATCACAACCCTGGTCGTACCCTCACGCAAGAAATCGAGACTAAGGAGTATTCAAAGTACTCGCGTATGGGCCCAGGGTGGTACGCGTCAGCAAGTCGGCGCGGCACGTTCCGCCCGTCTTGTCTCCTGCCGGCCGCAGGTGCCCCGGCAGCGAAATCCACGGAAAGGGCCTCATCGTGAGTGAACCGAATCGACCAACCGACTCAGGCAGCCGGCCCGCCGGGATATCCCGGCGCCGAGCCTTGTCGGCCGGGGCAGGTCTGGCCGCGGTCGGTACCGTAGCCGGTGCTGTAGCCGGGGCAGGGGCCGCGGCGGCAGAGGAGTTGGAAGACCGCTATCCGCCTGGTTCCGGTAACCCCGGCGAGCCCACTCAGACCATCACCATCAGCCCGATCGTGTTGTCGACGCCCGGCCGGACCGTGCCCCTGGAGGTCCGGGTCACCGTGCCCGTGACCAAGCACAAAGTGCCGGTCATCCTCCTCTCGCACGGCCATGGCGAAACGAACTTCCTGAACTCGTTCCTCGGGTATGCCCCGCTTGTCGACTACTACTCGGCCCACGGGTTTGCCGTGATCCAGCCGACCCACCTGGACGCGACGATGCTTGGCCTGCGTGACGCCGATGACCCCGATGCACCCATGTACGCGCGAGCGCGAGCTGAGGACATGAGCCACATCATCGACCAACTCGACACGATCGAGTCGGCCGTGCCGCAGCTCAGGACGCGTCTGGACCGGAACAACATCGCCGTCGTCGGGCATTCGCTGGGTGGCCATACCGCGGGCCTGCTGCTGGGTATGCGCTTCGCCGATCCTTCTCGGGGCGGCAGGACAGTGAGCCTGATCGACCGCCGGGTCAAGACGGGCGTGCTGATGGCCGCACCCGGCAGAGGCGGCGATGCGCTCAACGAGGGTGTGGTCGAGCAGTACCCTGCCACAGCGGACCCGGACTTCTCCACGATGAACGCGCCTGCGCTCATCGTCGCAGGTGAACGGGATGCCTCTGCGCGATTTACGCACATGGGCCCGCGCTGGCGTATGGATTCCTACTACCTGTCCCCAGGCCCCAAGACCCTGCTCACCATGTTGGACGCAGAGCACATGCTCGGCGGGGTCGGCGGATACGACTCCGCCCTGACCACGGACGAGAACCCTGAGCGGGTGGCAGCAGTCGGGCGGCTGTCCGCGGCCTACCTCCGCACGGCATTCGACGCCCAGGATCCTGCCTGGCAGGAAGCGCAGGACGCGCTGACGACAGGAGCCGACGCGCTCGGCCGGGTCGAATCCAAGTAGATCCCATTGATCTGAGCACGGGATCCCGAAAGCGCCGCGGCCAGTCGTGATCGTCTGCGCGTGACCCGGGTCGCGCGCAGACGTGCGCCTACCCGCTGGCCGCGTCGCCCCTCAGAGCGCCGCGACCGCTTCGGACGGTGCCGGGGCCTCCGCGAGCCCGCTGACCTGTCGGCGGTACTGCGATGGCGACATGCCCATCTCACGCTTGAACGCGGTGCTGAACGCGCTTTCGGATCCGTAACCGAGCCGAACGGCCAGCGGCCCGATATGCGCTTCACCGTCACTGAGTGCGCGTTGCGCCAACATCATGCGCCAGCGGCTCAGGTAGGCCAGTGGCGTCATGCCGGAGACCTTTCGGAAGCGGCCGGCGAACGATGCCCGCGACATCGCGGCGGCCCGCGCCAGTTCCTCGAGACCCCAGGATCGTCCGGGTTCGCCGTGCATGAGGGCGACCGCAGGCCGCAGCCGTTCGTCGGCGAGGAGCTGCAACCAACCGGGAGGCGCCTCGAACTGCTCGAGATACGCCCGCAGCGTCTCCAGCAGCAGGAGTTGACCGTACTGCCGGATCGCGAACGGCGAACCGACCCGGTCGCCGGCGAGCTCGTCGAAGAGGCGGTCCACGATGGAGCGCAGCCCCGAGGCGCCACGCTGCGCCGCCCGTACGTGCGAGACCGGCGGCAGAGCGTGCAGCAGGAGCGCCTCGCCTGCCGGGTTGAGATCGATGCGGCCGCCGACCAAGACGTCGTCGACGTCCCTCTCGGGTGGCAGCGGCCAGGACGGTGGCATGTCCGGCTGCACACCGACCTCGCGCGGCGGCACCCCGTCGGGACCGCCGCGCAGCTCGACCCATCCCCGGTTGTTGAGAATCCCGACGTCCCCGGTTTCCAGCTCGAGGGGAACGTTGGGCCCATCGGTCCTCAGCCGTCCCCGGCCGGACAGCAGCGCGAAAAACTTCAGCGGGTGCGTGATCGGCGAACCAGAGACCCAGGCACCCCGCGCCGCGAGCCCGCCGGTGAGCACGCTTTGGACCTCAACGAGCGAGAACACCTCTGACAACTGGTCGTCGGCCATGGTCATACTCTCGCGCAAGAAACTATGGCCCTCAACACATCAGAGTCTGCCGATCCGGCGCCACGCTCGGCGTCGGCGGTCGTCCCTGAGCAGGTGCACCAAATGTGCAATGCCCCGATGGATATGTGCGTACTGCATGTTCGGGCAACGAGGACGCGCTGTGTTTCGTTCGCCGCGGGCCCGTGCACCGGTCCGCAGAGTTTCCTGTGAGCGGGACGCCGCAGCGCCGGGCGGCGGCGCGACGGCGCTCGGATGGGACGGCCGTCTTCTGAGAGGTCTCTCAGAAGCTCTCAGAAGCCGGCCGGTTCGGCTCGGCAGGATCGGCCCCATGACAACGATCGAGGCACGCGGGCTGACCAAGCGGTACGGCCCTCAGACCGTGGTGGACGACCTGTCCTTCACCGTCGGATCGGGGCAGGTGACAGGTTTCCTCGGCCCGAACGGCGCCGGCAAGTCCACAACAATGAGAATGATCCTGGGGCTGGCCGCCCCTACTCGCGGTTCCGTCACCATCGGTGGCCGCCGCTACGGCGACCTCCCGGTTCCGCTGACCGAGGTGGGCGCGCTGCTCGACGCCGGCGCTGTGCACGGCAGCCGGAAGGCTTACGACCATCTGCTGGCGCTCGCGGTGAGCAACGGCTTGCCTCGGCGCCGGGTCCACGAGGCGCTTGCCAGTACCGGGTTGGAGGACGTCGCCGGCAAGCAGGTGGGAGGGTTCTCGCTCGGCATGCGCCAACGGCTCGGCATCGCCGCGACCCTGCTCGGTGAGCCGGAGGTGCTGATCTTCGACGAGCCTGTCAACGGGCTCGACCCGGAGGGCATCCGCTGGGTGCGGGGTTTCATGCGCTCGTTGGCCCGCGAGGGCCGGACGGTGCTGGTGTCGAGCCACCTCATGAACGAGATGGCGGAGACCGCCGACCATCTGATCGTGGTCGGCCGGGGACGGCTCCTCGCGGATACCAGCGTCAGTGAGCTTATGAGTGCGGGTGGTGAGGGCACCGTACTACTCCGCACTCCCGACCAGGAGGCTTTCGCGCGCAGGTTGACCGCCGCAGGGGCGGCCGTAAGTGAGGGTTCGGAGTCCACACTCGTCGTCTCCGGCATGGCGAGCGACCAGATCGGCAAACTCGCCGCACACGACGGCATCGTGCTTACCGAGCTCACGCCGCAGCGAGCATCGCTGGAAGACACCTTCATGGCGATGACCGAGGACAGCATCGAATACCAGGGGACCACCGCATGAGCTCACTCGCGACTTCATCCACCAATGTGACGTTCGCTCACACTGTCCACGCGGAGTGGGTCAAGTTCCGCAGCCTGCGTTCCACGTGGTACTCGCTGGCCTTCCTTTTCGCGGTCGGGCTGGGGCTCATGGTCCTGGTCATGGATGCCGCCGGGCCGGAATATGCGTCAATGACGCCCGCCGAACGGCAGGACTGGGATCCCACCAACCTAAGTTTGAGGTCATACCTCATAGCCCAGTTGGTCATCGGTGCGTTGGGAACTCTGGTGGCGACCTCTGAGTACGCGACCGGTCTGATACGGACGTCGCTGACCGCCACGCCCCGCAGGCACCGAGTGCTGGCGGCGAAGCTGGTGGTGACCGCCGGCGTGGCCCTGGTCGCCGGCCAGGCGCTGATGTTCATGTGCTTCTTCGTCGGGCAGGGCCTTCTCGCCGTGCAAGGCGTGCCGAACGCCGGGCTCGGCGATCCCGGCGTGCTTTCAACCGTCGCGGGCGCCGGACTCTATCTCGCGGTGATCGCGCTGTTGGCGGTCGGCCTCGGCATGATCACGCGAGCCACGGCGGGAGCGTTCGCCACGCTGGTCGGGATCGTCCTCCTGGTGCCCGGCTTCGCAGACCTTTACCCCTCCTGGCTCCAGTGGCTTCTCGACTTCTGGCCGGGCGTAGGCCCGACCGCTATCATTGCGACCGTGCCCGATCCCGACTACCCGTATCCCTGGATCAACTTCGCCGGCATGTGCCTCGGCGTCGCTGTTGTTCTCGGCGCCGCTTTCGCGGTCGTGCGGCGCCGCGACGTGTGACATTCGTTGATGGGCCATCCGGGGAGCCGGGAGTTCCATCCTGGTCGGCGTGGGGAGCTCAGGGCAGGCGATGACGTTGCGAGAAGATGTCGAGCGGCTGCTGGTCGTCGACGACGAGGCGACCGTCCGCGAACTGCTCTCCGCGGCGCTGCGTTTCGCCGGCTTCCAGGTGACCACCGCGGCGACCGCCACCGAGGCGGTCGCCGCAGCCACCGGGGAGCCTCCCGATCTGGTGCTGCTCGACATCATGCTGCCGGACATGGACGGCTTCGATGTGGTCCGGCAGCTCCGCGGCAAGCGCTCGGAAAGCCGCGGCGGCGGGCCGGTGCCGATCCTCTTCCTCACCGCCCGGGACCAGCAGGCCGACAAGGTCACCGGCCTCTCGCTCGGTGCCGACGACTACGTGACCAAACCGTTCGACTTGGAGGAGCTGATCGCCAGGATCCGCGCGATCCTGCGCCGCACGAGGGGCCACCAGGCGGACATGCTGAAGACGGGCCCTCTCGCGCTCGACCCCGAGGGACACCAGGTGAAGCGGGCGGGACAGCCCGTCCGAGTCTCCCCCACCGAGTTCCGACTGTTGCGCTACCTGATGGAAAACGCCGGACGCGTGGTGTCCAAGGCACAGATCCTCGACCGGGTGTGGCACTACGATTTCGGCGGCGACACCAACATCGTCGACACTTACATCTCCTACCTGCGGCGCAAGGTCGACACCGAAGAGCCTAAGCTCATCCACACCGTCTACGGAGTCGGCTATGTCCTGCGGGAGCCCCGGCGGTGAGGCGCGCCCTGAACCGGCTCTCGCTGCGGGCCAGGCTATTGCTGCTCACCACGGGCCTGCTGTTGGCGGGGCTGACCCTCGTCAGTGCCGTGGTGTCCGACCGCTTGGAGCGCTACCAGCTCGACCGGCTCGACAGCCAGCTGCGCTCGTTCACCGTGCTGTTCTCGCGTGCGTCGACCGCCATGCCGCCCCGGATGGATCCCGTGACCGCTTACCCGGAGCGCCTCGAGCACGCCCTCGACTTGTTCGGGGTCCCGTACCTGGTGCACCTGGACGCGGACGGTGACATCGCCCGAGACGTCCGGTCTTCCCGGCTGGGTAAGGCGAACCTGCCGCCACTCGGCGATCTGCGCACGATGCCCGCCGACGGGACACCGGTCACCCTGCGCGCCGCTGACGGCCGGGAACGCTGGCGGGCCGTCGCCCGGACAATCCCGGGCTCGGACGTAACGGTCATCGCCGCCACACCGCTCACCGAGCTCGATGCCACGATCACCCGCCTCCGGACAGCCAGCCTGACCAGCGGTGCGGCTCTCCTCGTGCTGCTGAGTGGGGTCGGCTGGTTCGCCCTTGGCCGAGGCCTGCGACCGCTGCGGCGGATCGAGCACACGGCGGCCGCGATCGCCGGTGGAGACCTCACCCGGCGCGTACCCGACATCGCTGCACCAAGCACGGAGATAGGGCACCTGGCGGTGTCGCTCAACACCATGCTCGGCCAGCTTGAACGGGCCTTCGCCGATCGGGCCGCGTCCGAGGCCCGGATGCGCACGTTCGTTTCGGACGTCAGCCACGAGCTGCGCACCCCGCTTTTCGGCATCAAGGGCTCGGCCGAGCTCTACCGGATGGGTGCCCTGCCGGAACGGGCCGACGTCGACGAGACGATGCAGCGTATCGACCGGGAGGCAACGCGACTCGCCGGCCTCGCAGAGGGCCTGCTGCTGCTCGCCCAGCTCGACGAAGCCCCGGAGGAGCAGCTCGATCGGGCCCCAATGGACCTGCGCACCCTCGCCAATGACGCACGCCACGATCTGCGTGCCCTGGACCCGTCCCGTCCGATCGAACTCACCGGTCCGGGAGGTGACGGTCCGCCCGGCGCCGCCCAGGTCCACGCCGACGAGACCCGGCTGCGGCAGGTCGTGACCAATCTCGTAGGCAATGCCGTTACCCACACTCCGCCGGGCACCCCCGTCCGTATTGGAGTAGGCACTGTAGGTGCCGCGGCATTGCTCGAGGTGGCCGACGAGGGTCCGGGTATGGCAGCCGAACAAGCGGGCCGAGTCTTCGACCGCTTCTACCGCACCGACCGCTCCGGTAGCCGCTCGGACGGAGGCAACAGAGGGCTCGGCCTCGCCATCGCCCGCTCCCTCGCCCGTGCGCACGGCGGCGACGTCGAGCTGGAAACCGCGCTCGGTGAAGGCGCCCGCTTCCGGCTGACACTGCCGCTACTGGACCAAGCCGCATGAAGGTGCCCGCTTTTTGCGGGAACGCGACCCAGGGACTCCGGGAGGGCGAGAGCGTACGCCGCCCGGACAGTTTTTGACTGATCTGTTCACAATTGTCTAGTCTTCCCGGTATGGCCCGCAGCAAGGAATTCAACCCCGAGATCGTGCTTGACACCGCCATGCGGCTGTTCTGGCGGAAGGGGTATGAGGGGACCTCGACCACCGACCTCGTCGAGGAGCTCGGTATCTCCCGCGCGAGCCTGTACGGGACCTTCGGCTCCAAGCGCGAGCTGTACCTGGCCGCACTCGACCGCTTCGTCTCCGGAGGCGGCGGGCCGAGCGCCGCCGACATACTGGCCGCCCACGAGTCGGCCTTGGAGTCGGTCCGTGCTTTTCTGGAGACCAGCGTCACGGCGTCCGAGCCGGATGGGCCCGAAGGGTGTTTCGCGGTGAACGCCACCGTGGAGCATGGAACCGTCGATCCGGAGGTCTCCCGCCGCCTGGAAAGCGACCGGCGGCGCACGGAGACGGCGTTGTACTCGGTCCTTCTCCGGGGCAGGGCCGAAGGCGAGTTGGCACCCGGAGTCGACCCCAAGACGGCCGCTTCCATGCTGGTGGCCGTGAACTCCGGCCTGAAAGTGCTGGCCCGCGCCGGCGTAGGCCAGCACGAGCGCATCAGGGCGACGATCGACACCACCATGGCGATGCTGGCGCCCTAGCCGCCCACCGCGCTGGAGTCCCCGCCCGCTTCCGACCACCTCTCGATACCGGGACCAGGCTCTGCGCGCCCGAATTCTAGACTGACTTATCTATATTTCAGAGATTCCTCCGATCGGAGGGCCGTGCCGGAAGGCACCGCCCACCGCCGAGCACACCGGGAAAGGATGAGAAACATGATCGTGGACCATGCCGGAGCGCCCCTCCGCACCGATCGCGTCGCCGTCAACGGAACGAGCCTGCACGTCCGAGTAGGCGGTTCCGGCCCCGCCGTGGTGTTGCTGCACGGAGTACCGAAAACGGGCTACCACTGGCGGCACCTCGTCCCACACCTGACGACCGACCACACCGTCGTCGTCCCCGACCTCCGCGGACTCGGCGACTCCGCCCACCCCGACGGCGGCTACGACTCCGCGACCATGAGCGACGACATCGCCGAGCTGATGGCCCGACTCGGACACCCGGCCTACAGCGTGGTCGGCGAAGACTGGGGCGCCGCCATCGGCTACCAACTGGCTGCGCGGCACCGCGCGAACGTCGCCTCGCTTGTCTTCGCCGAGGCGCGCCTGCCCGGGTTCGGCTTCGAGGATCACGCCGCACTGACCCGGGAGAATCTGTATGAAGGGATGTTCTTGTGGCACCTGGGGTTCTACAACCAGCCGGACGTGCCGGAGATGCTGATCGCCGGGCACGAGCGTGACCTGATCACCTACATGATCAAGCAGGAGCGCAGCCGTCCTGACAGCGCCTCCCCGGACGCGATCGAGGAATACGTCCGCTGCTACTCGATGCCGGGCGGCATCCGGTCGATGCTCGCCATCTACCGCGCGATGCTCACTGATGCCGAACAGAACCGTGCAGCGGCTGCCGAGAAGCTGGACATTCCGGTGCTGGCGGTCGGTGGCGATGCGTTCATCGGCAGCGAGAACGAGGCGCAGATGCGGCTGCTCGCCCGCGACGTCGTCGGCCACGTCTTCCACGCAGGCCACGACCTGGCCGAGGAGGTCCCCGATGAGCTGGCCGCGGTCGTGCGTACGTTCCTGGACCGGCGGTGAGAGCGGTGAAACGGCCTCCGGCCCTGATCATCGGCGCGGCGCGTTCGAACACCGCACGGGCCTCGCCTGTGCGGACCGCCATCGCCACGGCTCGATGCGGTTGCGGGCTCCGCTCTTGTCCGCACCGATAGGGAAGGCGCCCGCAGCCGCGCGGCACCGCGGTGCATGAGCGGCTGCACCGACGCCGCCACGCCGCCGGTGGCAGTATTCGGGGAATGGCGACACACCCGTTCTCCGGCCTCACGCACGTCTCTGCGCTCCAGCCCCATCTCGCGCAAGCGGGCCGCGTCTTCCGCACGTTCGCCGAGCAGGACTCGGGATGCGTCTCCTACGGGGTGGCCGCGGCCGGGCGGCGCTGGTTCGTCAAGAGCGCCTCGACTCCCGGCGGCGTCTCCGCACTGCGCCGGGCGATCGCGGTGCACCAGGCCGTCGCCCATCCCGCCATCGCCCCGCTGCTGCACTCCTTCACCACCGACGACGGACTTGTGCTCGTGTACCCGTGGTTCACCGGCGAGGTGCTTTATCACCCGACACGGAAACACCGCGGAGGACGGGGCGAGGCCAACAGCCCGCTGTCCCGCTTCCGCAGGCTCCCGACTCCCCGCATACACGCGGTCCTGGAATCCGTGCTGAGTGCCCACATCGCGGTGGAGCAGGCCGGGTTCGTGGCGGTCGACTTCTACGACGGCTGCATGCTCTACGACTTCGACGCGCACCGGATGGTGTTGTGCGACCTGGACGAGTACCGGCCCGGCCCGTTCACCCTTGAGGCGGAGCGGCTTCCGGGTTCCAGGCGCTACATGGCCCCGGAGGAGTTCGTGCGGGGCTCGGTCGTCGATATCCGGACGACGGTGTTCACCCTGGGCCGTGCCCTCCGCCTCCTCCTCGACGCCGGCGACGAGGAGAAACACTGGCGCGGCACCGCCGACCAGCGCGCCGTCGTCGAGAAGGCGACCGCGGAGCGGCCGCAGGACCGGTACCCCTCCGTCCGCGCGCTCGCCGAGGCCTGGGACGCGGCGGTTTGAGGCACCGGGGCAGCACGCCCGCTGGCGCCGGCCGGCAATCCGCCGCCGCCCCGGATAGCTGGTTCTTCCTTGAGGGCGATTCCCGTTCAACGTTAATGCAGCAATCGCTGCACCTTTCTAGTGAGGGGGTGATCAGGTCCCAGGACGCGCACGGCGTCGTCGTGGAGGTCGCGCAGCCGGTTCCGGGCGTTCTCGAGCTCGCCCAGTTCCGCGTGGGTGCGGGCGAGTTCGAAGCGGATTTCAAGGGCGTCCTCTGTCTCCTCCTCGCCGAGCGTGCGGTGGTTGTCCAGCAGGTCGAGCAGCACCTCGATGGCCTCGGCGTAGCGGTCCAGGTCGACCAGACACGCGGCTAGAGCGTCCCGGCAGGCCATGACGTCGCGCGCCCCCTCGCCGTGCTGCTCGATGAGCAGCGGGAGCAGGCGCCGATACTCCCGCTCGGCCTGTTCAATGCGGCGGGCGTAGAGCCACGCGTCGGCCCGCATACGGGTGAACCGCAGACAGACATCGTCGGGCAGCTGCTCCGCGTTTGCGAGCGCGTCGGAGAGGACGTCGCCGGCCTGGACGAAACGCTGGTCGTCCACGAGTCGGTCCACCTCCTCGTACACCTGATCCGGGTCGATCGGCCCGGTCGGATACGGCGCAGGGAAGGGAGGAGCGGCTGCCCGCGCGGTGTCGCTGCCGGTTCGGGAACGGGGTGTGAACGGGTACCGGAACGGGCGGGTCGGGTCGTGCTCTGCGCTCGTGTCGGGGGTTCCCACCGGCCGCGGGGCCGGTAGGCACGGAGCCAGCCGGGTGAGCACCTCGCCGGCATCGGCCGGGCGGTCGGTCGGCTCCTTGCTGAGGAGGTCGGCCAGGAGCGCGGCAAGCGGCGCGGGGACGTCGTCGCGGAACTCGCCCAGAAAGGGCGGGGCGGTGTGCACCTGCTGGTATATCAGCGCCGCTGTGTGTGCGCCGGTGAATGGGGGACGGCCGGTGAGCACTTCGAACATCAGGCAGCCCAGCGCGTACAGATCGGTGCGCGCGGTGGCGTCCCCGCCGTCACACAACTCGGGAGCCATGTATGGTGCGCTGCCGAGGGCCTCGTGGCTTCGGGTGAGCCGGGAGATGCTCGGATCGAGCAGGATCGCGATGCCGAAGTCGAGGAGTTTCACGGCGCCGTCGGGGCCCAGCATGACGTTGGGGGGCTTGATGTCGCGGTGCACTAGGAAGCCGGAGTGTGCCGCGGCGAGGACGGAGGCGAGCTGCGCCCCGATGGCGGCCGCGCTCTCTACGGGCAGCGGGCCCCGCTGCGCGAGGATATCGCCGAGGTTCTGCCCCTCCACGAGCTGCATGACGAGGTACAGCTCCCCGTTCTCGGTTCCGGCGTCGTAGACGGCCGGGACGCCCGGATGCTCGACGCGGGCGGTCATCCTGGTTTCCCGCAGGAAGCGTTCGACCAGGACGTCGGCCTGCGTGTCGGTGGTGCTCAGGTGCTTCCGGCTCATCAGTTTCACCGCGATCCGGCGGTCGAGCCGGCGGTCGTAGCCGCGGAGGACCACGCCCATGCCGCCTCGGCCTATGGGGGTGGTCAGTTCGTAGCGGTCGGCGATGACGCGTTGCTGGAACATCGAATGGCCGTGTTTCCGTGGTACAGGGGGCGGTCAGGCGGCGTCGCGGCGCAGCCGCCGATAGGCGCGTCCGCGGGCCTTGCGCACGAACTCCTCCCGGTATTCGTCATTGTCGCTGAACATCCGGAGGAATTCGGTCCTGCTCTCGGCGGCCTCGTACACCTTGTCCTCGAAGGCGGTGTCGAATACCAGGCCGAAGTCCTCCTCGCTGTTGGCGTCGGCGGAGTTGGCCATCCCGGGTTCGACGAGGACCGCGTTGAGGGGGTCGCCCATGTCGCCCGGTTGCGCGTGCCCGCCGTACTTCTTGTTGAGTTCGTCGATGAGCTCCTGCAGGGAACCCGTTTCCGGTTCTTCGGCGGTGCCGCTCCCGCCTTCGGAGAACCCTGGCAGCACCTGCGCGCCCTCGGAGGTCAGGCGTTCGTCGTGCACACCGGTCTGCTTGAGCCGGAACTGCTCGACGGCGGTCCCGGAGAGGTCGATGTCGGATTCCTCCTTGCGGTTGGGCAGTCGGTTCAGCAGCAGCTTGCCGTACTGGAACAACCGCTCCAGCCCGCTGTCGGTGAACGGCACGATCTGGGCGAGGAAGGCGTACATCCGGACGAAGTCCCGCAGGGCTGCGCGGAAGGACTCCGCGGCATCGGGGTCCTCCTCCTGCAGCCGGACGAACCGTTTTGCGGCGGGTTCGGTGTGCCGGTTCATCTCCGCGTGCAGGCGCTGCCGTTCGCGGCCTTCGACGGGGGAGCGGTCGGCGGCTGCGAACGCTTCGGCGAAGTCGGCGAGTTCGTGCTCGACCAGCAGTTGGTGCTCCATGACCTCGCGTTCGGCCGTGTAGAGCAGGTTTGGGTCGGTGGGGGTGGTCAGGGTGGTCTCGTAGTACCGCTGGAAGGACTTGCGGATGTCCTCGGCGTCGTTGGCGAAGTCGAGGACGAACAGGTCGTCCTGGCTTTTGGCGGGGTGGGTGCGGTTCAGCCGCGACAGGGTTTGTACCGCCTGCACGCCGGTGAGTTTGCGGTCCACGAACATCGTGGTGAGTAGCGGCTGGTCGAAGCCGGTCTGGTACTTGTCGGCCACGATGAGGATGCGGTATTCGGGTTTGCCGTTCGCCGGGGCGTCGGGGTCGTCGGCGCGCGTGTAGCCGAACCGTTCGGGGAGTTCCTTCTCGCCGAATCCGTTGAGAGTGGTTTCGGTGACCTTGTCGTCGGGGTTCCCATCAACCTCCAGTTCGCCGGAGATCGCGACGAGCGCCCTGCAATCGCGGTATCCGAGTGTCGCCGTGTACTCGGTGATGGCCCGGTAGAGCTTCACGGCGTGGTTGCGCGACCCGGTGACGACCATCGCCTTGCCGCGGCCGCCCATGCGGTGCCGGGTGTCCCGGTGTACGTGCTCCACGATGACTTCGGCGCGCTGCTGCATGCTTTCCGGGCTGAGCATCGCGAACCGCACCAGCGCCGAGCGGGCTTTCTTGGTGTCGACTTCGTGGTCCTCTGTGTCGGGCCCGGCCAGTCGGAAGTAGTTGGCGTAGGTGATGTAGTTGCCGAGCACGTCGAGGATGAAGCCTTCCTCGATGGCCTGGCGCATCGAGTAGGCGTGGAAAGCCTCGGGGGAGCCCGTCACCGGATCGGGGGTGCCGAACAGTTCGAGGGTTTTGGGTTTCGGGGTGGCGGTGAACGCGAAGAACGACAGCTCCGGGTGGCGGCCGCGCGCCAGCGCCGAGGCGGTCAGCGGGTCGCCGTCGGCGTCGATGTCGTCACTGCCGAGTTTGCGCAGGGCCCGCTTCATAGCTGAGGCGGAGTCGCCGGACTGGGAGGAGTGGGCTTCGTCGGCGACGATCGCATACCGGTTCCCGCGCAGCGCGGTGACCTGTTCCAGCACATGGGGGAAGGTCTGCAGGGTCACGATGATGATCTTCGTGGTGGCGTCGGTGAGCGCCGCCGCGAGCTGGCCGGACTTGCTGCCGTCAGTGGTGGTGATGCGTTTGACCACACCGGGGGTGTGGTCGAACTGGTAGATGGTGTCGCCGAGTTGCTTGTCCAGAACGGAGCGGTCGGTGACCACGATGGTCTTGTCGAACACCAGCTCGTCGGCGCCCAGCCCGGTCCCGGGGCCGAGGTCGGCGGGGTCGGGCACCGTGTGCAGAGTGGACAGCCGGTGCGCCAGCCAGGCGATGGTGTTGGACTTGCCGGAGCCGGCGGAGTGCTGGACGAGGTAGTTGTGGCCGCTGCCGTGCCGGGCGACGTGGTCGGTGAGCCGGTCAACGGCGTGCCACTGGTGGTAGCGCGGGAAAACGAGCCGACGTTCATGCGGGGGTGCTTTGGCGCCTTTCGCCGGCAGTTCCAGGTGCAGGAACCGGCGCAGCAGGTCGAGCCAGGTGTCGCGTTGCCAGATCTGCTCCCACAGGTAGCCCGTGGCATACCCGGAGGGTCCGGCCGGCGGGTTGCCTTTGCCGCCGGAGACACCGGGGCCTCTGGAACCGGCGTTGAACGGGAGGAAGGCGGTGGCGTCGCCGGCGAGCCGCGTGGTGAGGTGCACTTCGTCGGTGTCGACCGCGAAGTGCACCAGAGCGCGGTTGCGCAGTAGGGGATCGCGGGGGTCGCGGTCGGTGCGGTACTGCCGTTTGGCGTGTTCCACGGTCTGCCCGGTGAGGGGGTTTTTCAACTCGGCGGTGGCGACCGGTATCCCGTTGCAGAACAGCACAAGGTCGAGGGACTTCTCCGGGGCTTTCGCGGAGTAGTGCAGTTGCCGGGTGGCGGTAAGGAGGTTGGCGTCGTATTCGGCGTGGGCGTCGGCGGCTCCCGCGCCGGCGGGTTTGAAGAACGCGAGCCGTATCTGCACTCCGCGGTCTTTGACGGGGTGCCGCAGCACGTCGAGGGCTCCCCGCCGGTCGATCTCGCGGGCGACGTGTTCGGCGAAGCGCCGCTGGAATTCCTCGGTGTCGCCGCCGTAGAGCTCGGTGAGCCGTTCGCACTCGTCGGGCTGGGTGCGGCCCAGGAACTGGAACAGCCGCCGGGTGTCGAGCGCGAGCCGCCGGTCGTAGTCCTGCTGGAAACCTTCGACCCATCCGCCGGTCCCGGTGAGCGAGTCGACGATGACCGTCTCGAACGCCGCTTCGTGGTGCGGGGGTTTCGGCGAGGGCATACGGGAGGCTCCTTGGGCGCGCGAGGCTCTTTTTTGGTCCGCCGTGAAGCCCCCAGTATGGCCGAGATCAACGGCCACGGCGGCGAAACGGGGTGAATCGGTCATGCATCTGCTTGGCCGGTCGGTGCTGCGCGCCGCCAAGGAGGACATCGCCGATGTTTGACGACATCCGTTCCGCTGAGGGCACCTCCCTGGACCGACGCGCCTACCGTGCGGACGCCGCCGCCCTGCGCGCGGACCCGGCCATGACCGGCGAGGTCTGGAAACTGGAACGGACGCAGTTCTTCTACGAGTCCGGGGACCCCGCCTGGGAGGCGTTCTGTTCCGGCGACTGGCGCCGTGCGCTGGAGATTTTCGAGAGCGAGCGCGCCGCCATCCGGGGTGTGGCCGAGGAGTAGACGCGTCTGGGTCTCAGGCTGCGGCGGCTGCGCATCGTCGAACTCCCGCCCACCCCCTACCTTCGGTGGCCGCCGCAGGGGTCGTTCGGCACCTGATGCGGAATGTTCCGCACTCGCAAGGAGGAACTAGTCACGTGCCGTCTCGTCCCGAAGGCCATCCTTCAGGGCTTCGTCGCGGACGCTTTTCAGCGTGGCTTTTCCACCGGCTTTCTTAGCGTGCCAGAAGGTCCAACCGTTGGCGGACTGCCGGTTCAGGACGAACATGGCCGCCGATGAGACGGCGGTGAAGATCTCCCCGGAGTCGACCTTCACATGGCCGTCGCCGAGGACGGTGGCGGTGTAGCGCTCACCGGCGCGTGTGCCGAAAATCTCCTGTCCGGCAGCCAGATAGCCGTTCTGGATGAGTTCTCCCACGGTGACGTCATAGCGCGCCTTGCCTCGCCGGGCGGCACGCCGCTCGGGCGTCACGTGCTTGGGGATCTTGAATCCGTAGTTCTCCGGTGCCCACACCAGTTCGCACAGCCGCTGGTACAGCTTCTGGCGCTCGTCGATGGCTTTCGCGGTGAACTCGGTGTCGTCCTTGTAGCTCTGGAACAGTTTCGCCAGCCCGTACTCCCTGTTGCTGCGGAGCTTGCGGAAACCGGGGTTCCTGGCACTGTGGAACCCCGGGTGGAGGGAGGCGGCCAGTACGTTCTGCTGGCGGTAGGACTCGATCTTCTCGCTGAGGGGAACATCCCGGTAACTCGCGTTCTCGCTCTTGTCCAGGAGCAGCAGGGCGCCGAGCCGGTCGCGGTGGGCGTTGAACTTGGCGAGTGTGGGAGCCTCGGACTGGTAGCGCGCGGGCTTGTTGGCCCAGATGTGCTCGATCTCGTACGGACGCTGCCGGTCCAGGTAGCTGGCGAGGGGGTCGGGTTTGCCGCATTCCTTCTCAACCCAGGCGGTGACCCGGGCGAGCAGGTAGCGCACCTGTTTCCTGTTGTCGTGCCGCAGGCCGAACTTGGTCGCGGTGATTCCGGT
Source organism: Streptomonospora sediminis (assembly GCF_054778995.1). Taxonomy (NCBI): domain Bacteria; kingdom Bacillati; phylum Actinomycetota; class Actinomycetes; order Streptosporangiales; family Nocardiopsidaceae; genus Streptomonospora; species Streptomonospora sediminis. The sequence goes on along the minus strand of NZ_BAAGYZ010000021.1, from coordinate 128,040 downwards.
GAAGTCGTCGTCGAGTCCGGCGATCTCCTGGCTGAGCAGGTTCCTGACGTCCTCACTGGTTCGGCAATCGCGGAGCCGCGGCACCAGATGGGCCACCTCGTCGTCCAGGGCCTCGGGTTGGCGCGCCTTGTCGTTCACGAAGCGGCGAACGTAGAGGAGGTCGAGGTAACCGGCGACCAGGACCGCCTTCTTCCAGAACTCGTCGAGGTCGTCGGTGGGGGAGACGGTGGCGAGGATCGCGGTGTACTGCTGGTCGAGGCCGTTCACCGCGTTGTGGAAGATGGGCTCACGGTTCTTGTAGGGCTCTTTCGCGGCGCGTAGCAGGGAGGCGTACCGGTCGGCGAGACCGCAGATTTCGTTGGTGACGAAGCGGTGGTAGGAGTCCTCGCCGTGCAGGCTGAGCCGGCCGTGGTTCTCGCGAACCCATTCGTGCGCCGCCGTGCCGATCCTGTCGGTGTCGTTGCCCGGTCCGGTGTCGGAGAGATCGGCGTACTTGGCGGTCAGCATGGCAGTGATGAAGTCGCTGGGGGTGTGGGGCTCGTTGGCGATGATCTGGGCGAGCATTGCGCGCCATTGCACGTCGAGTTGGTGACGGTCGCGGGCGTGGGAGAGCAGGAAGCCCTTCAGCAGTTCGACGGGGTCGAGCTTGACGCCCCGGTCGTTCATCGTCTTGAAGATCTCCCAGCCCTGTTCGCGGCTGTCGGCCTTGATACCGACGAGGCACACGCGGTCGCGGAGCCAGTCCAGGAAGGGGAGGAGGCTTTCGCCGCGGAGCTCGGGCGGGAAGGTCTCGTCGAGGTCGCGGGCGCGTTCGTAGAGGTTGATCACCGAGGGTGTGGCGTTCTTCGGGAGGTTGTAGGGGCGTCCCTTATAGATGGAGTCGAGTAGTGCGCTCCGCTCGTCGATCGCGATGGTGTAGGTGCGCCGGCCGTGTTTGGAGATCCGGATGAGTTTGTCGAGTTCGCTCAGGTCGTCGTCGGCGTCGATCTGCTGCTCGACGAGCAGTCGGCGGAGGTGCATTAGCAGCAGGTGGAGCGTGGTGATGCGCTGCTGGCCGTCGACGAGGTAGGTGGTCTCACCCTCTTCGAAGTACACGAACGGCCCGAGGAAGTACGGCGCGTACTCGGACGTCTGGGACCTGCTGTGCTCGGGGTGCCACGAGGCGGCGAACCGCTGGTACAGGTCCTCGACGAGGGAGTCGACGTGCTTGCGGGACCAGACGTACTCACGCTGGTAGTAGTCCAGTCCGAACCGCTGCCCGGAGAAAAGCTGCTCGATGGTGAAACCGTGACCACTGACGGGGGATTCGGCCATGCCGGGCGACGCTCCTCGTTGATCGACGCGCTGCACAGGGGATGCTGATCGCTGATCGTCGTACCCCGTCTACCGGAGGAGCGAATCCCGGTTGCTGGCCCGATCCGGCCACTTCGACTCCCGAGCCATCGGTATTCGGATGACGAGTCGAAGTTCTACAGGCGGGTGTCCTTCACCGCGGTGAGGAACGCCGACCACTCGGAACCGGAGAAGGCCAGATGCCCCGCCTGCGGGTGCTTGGAGTCCCGCACGACGACCGAGGAGGGGAGGTGGGCGTACTCGACGCGGTTGACCTCGCGACCGCTGTAGGAGGAGACGTGCCAGGTGGCGCTGGAGCATTCGAGGCAGTTCATGTTGGAGCCGCTGTAGGAGCTCTTGCGCCACTCAAGTGCTGGGTGCTCGGAGGCGCGCATGGGCTCTGCCTTTCATTCGGGGGCTTGCTCTTCAGCGATCGCTGCGATGAAAGCGACCGATTCATCCGGAGATAGTGCGGATTGTCTAAGCCTATCGGCCTCGGCCCGGTAGAACTCGACCTCGTGAGTCTCTTCCAGGAAGGTTCCAGAGATCTTGTGTTCGAGGTAGGCCACGGACTTGCCCTTGGGGAGTTCGATCACCCCGAAAGAGCCGTCGAGACCTGTGTGCGCGCCGAGCGCTAGCGGGAGGGTCCAGATGGTCACATGGGGGCGCTCGGATGCCTCGATGACATGGCGTAGCTGGCGAGCGAGCAAGCGCGGGGGCACGATGTTGCGCCGTAGGGCGCCTTCGTCGATCGCGAACTCAAACTTCGGGGGATGTTCCCGGCTCAGCAGAGCCTGGCGTCCCATGCGGGCTGCTACACGGACTTCCGTTTCCTCCTCAGGGACACCGGCCGCTTGCATGATGGCACGTGTGTAGTCCGGCGTTTGCAGTAGTCCAGGTATGACCAGGGGCTCGAAGTTGAAGTGGCTGACGGCTTCTGATTCGAGCTGGATGAGCGTTCGCGACTCTCGCGACAGGCCGCCCTGAGATTCGAAGAAGCCGGGCTCATCGGCCTTCTCGGCCTTCGCGACGAGGCGGTCTCTCTCGAAGCCGGTCACTGCATAGATGGCCAGTAGAGAGGCGACATCGGCAGGGGTAACGCCTTGCTTGCCGTTCTCGATCTTGGAGACCTTTGACTGAGGCCACCCCAGTTGGTTCGCCACTTTGCGACTGCTTAGGTTGCGCTCTTCTCGTATAGAGCGCAGCTCGGCTCCGAGACCGCGTCCAGCGACCGTTGGTTGTCCGCCCTGCATCCAGTCCCTCCCAGGCTCGCAAGCATCGGGTAGAGCCTAGCGACCACAGTCGCCTGTGATCAGTTGCCTGTTACCGACAGTTACAGCTTGCTTCTCGGTGTACGTCCGTGAAAACTACCTGAATTACCTTGAGAATCGATTCTCTAGCTGATTCTATCTGAGGTGAAGGCTTGTCCTCACCCCTACGGAGGTACTCCCATGCCGTCTTCAACAACACTCGGGTCGACGCGGCGCCATCTCCTCAACCAGCTCCAGCAGGAGGTGCACAAGGTCGGTGGGTCGGCGCTGGTGGCGCTGGCCGATTCGGATCACCCGGTGCTCTACACCGTCGGCCCCGACGGTCGCCGGGTCGCCGTCGTGGCCATGTGGCTGGGGGATTCCTGGTGGTTCATCTGGGGCCGGAACGGTCAGGCTCCGGCGGACTCGCCGCGCGAGGCTGCCGCGATCCTCGCCGGGCTCCGCCCGGTGGGCCGGGGCGGCGCGGGAAAAGTCCGGGATCTGTTCAGCCGCCGCCCTCGCGCACGCGGTAAGCAGGCCGCGCAAGCCGCCTCGGGCGCGTTCGCGGAGGTGGCGTGATGGAAGACGTACTCTCCCCGTTCACGCTCAGCGCCTACCGGTCCTTTCCCGGCGCGGCGGAGCAGTGCCGCGAGGCCCGCCTCTGGGTGCAGGCGCTGGTGCGCGACTTCCACGACGTGGCCGACGCCGTGGAAGTGGTCGCCAGCGAGTTCTTCAGCAACGCCCTGCGCCACACCGCCTCAGGCCGCCCCGACGGCGAGGTGGATGTGGGCTTGGTGGGTCTGGCGGCCGGTGTCCTCCATCTGGAAGTGATCGACCAGGGCCAGGCCACCACCCGCGCCGAGCGTCGGCCCGTCGAACCGATGCGCCCCGGCGGCTGCGGCCTGGTCCTCGCCGCGGCCCTATCCCACGGCTGGGGCCGCGTGCCGGCCGATGCCGACCCGTGCTGCGGCGTCCACACCCCTGCTCCCGACGACTACACCGGCCCGATGGTCACCTGGGCCCACTTCCACACCAGTAGCCGACGCTGACCCCGACTCCCTGTCCGGCACGGCGGCCGTCGTCCACGCCCCAGCGTCACCCCACGGCCGCCCGCCCCGCTGTCATGACATCGAGCTGGCCGGTCACAGCGGCAGTGATGAGCGCCTGGCGGCGTTCAGTGAGGAGAGAGAGCTGGTCGTGGATTGCCTTCTGTAGCCCTTGTTGTGCTTCCTGGTGGTCTCGTTCTCTTTGAACGACTTCTCTTTGGCATTCAAGGGGAGGGAGGGGCAAAGAAAGAGAACGGATAACACCGGAAGGAAGGTTGTTTGCAAGTCCTCCTGCTCCTGAAGTTCCATTCTTGATTTGATCGCGAACCTGGGGTGAGGATGCGATAAATGCCATGTACTCAGGTAGTACTTTAGTGTTGTCGGTGTAGAGCCGATATATTTTGTCGCAAAGAAGTAGATTTTTCTCTATATCGGGGACTACGGCGATGCTCCCGATCAGGTCTAATGATCCGCTGGCTCTAGACATGAGGAGATCGCCTTTGCGGATGCGATAACGAACTTTAGGGGCGATATCTACTGGGAGTCTCTTGTTGTTTTCTGGATCGAAAGATCCGTTGTTGACCGCCCCTGATTTGAGTACGCCCCACTCTTCTTGCTTTGCAGGGGTGTTGTAACAATCAGGAGACCATCCCTGTTCGATTCCTAAAAGTGCGTGCTTGAATCGCGCGGTTGGGTGATAGATGCTTAGGTGATTGAATTTCTGTGAATTGCGAGATTGCAAACGGTTTTTGAGAAGTTCAATCTGACGTGCTCGTGCGTGTGTAAGGCGATCAATCCGTGCTGTCTCGGCGTCGAGAAAATCGGCGATGCGGCGCTGCTCGTCCATGCTAGGCATGGGTAGGGTGAGGTTGCCAACTTGTTCCGCGTTGAGGTTTGATTGCGTGTTGCTGCGCGCGAATTGATGGATATTGGGGCGGATGCTTATTAATGCATAATTGAGAAAGCGTCCATCGACTGTTCCGTTCGGGGTGATGCCAAGGATTGCCTGGTTCCAAGTTCCGCTCGGTTCAAGCCAAGCAGTATGGCCTAAGCTGGCGTACATACTGAAAAGTAGTGTTTTGGGTGAGGAGGGCCTGAGTCGCGCGGCGACTAACCCCTTCTTGGTGATCCGGTTATTCGTGTCAGTGACCTTATCGTGGGTCGACATGTCAGAGATGGAAACCCAGGGGTAGCCATGGTCGCCATCGGACCAGTATTCTTCTACGTCTGATTTTGGGGTTCCGCCGGCTGTTAGTCTGGCTATGTATTTTAGGCGAACGCTCGACCACATCACTCCGTCACCTCCCCCAACAACCGCTGGATCTCCCCTTCAAGCTCCTTCAGTTCCGTGTCGATCTCTTCCAACGGCCTCGGCGGTATGTACTCATAAAAATGCCTGGTGAAGGGGATCTCGTACCCCACCTTCGTCTTACTCTCGTCGATCCAGGCGTCAGGCACGTGCGGCAGAACCTCGCGCTCCAAGTACGCGTGGATGTCCTCGTCCAGCGGAACATTCTCGTTGTCCCGCAAATCCGTATCCGGAAGGACATCGCCCTTCTTATCCTTCTGCAGTTCGCCTTCCGGATCGCTGACGCTGACTGCGTTCCACACCTGCTTGGTAACAGCGGCCGGGATGCCGGTCAGCCCCGCGTCGGCGTAAGCGGCCTTCAGCGCGGCGTCGAAGTCGGCCTTGCTGTAGATCGGCTCCCGGCTCGCCAAAGGGTGCAGCGCGGCGAGAATCTTCTCCCGCAGATCGGTGTCCTTGGCGAGGGTCTTGTTGGCCTCCAGTTCGGCCAGTGCCTCCTCGGTCACCTCGAAACGCAGCCGCAGCGGGCGCTCGACCGTGATCCGGCGGTACCCGAAATCCTTCGGCCGGAACACCTTCACCCGCGGGTCCGACTCCGCCTCGGAGAGGGCGTTCACGTACAGCTTCGTCAACTCCGTGATCCGGTCGTCCGGAATGAGCTTGCGCTTGTCGCCGAGACTCTTGCGCATCTTCTCCCACTCTTCGCGGGCGTCCAGCAGGATCACCCTGCCCCTGTGGGCCGCATCCTTCTTGTTCGACAGGATCCAGAAGTACGTGGAGATCCCCGTGTTGTAGAAGAGTTGGTCCGGCAGGGCCACGATGCCCTCCAGCCAGTCGTTCTCCAGGATCCACCGGCGGATATTGGACTCGCCCGAATCCGCACCTCCCGTGAACAGCGGGGAACCGTTGAACACGATCGCCACGCGCGCGCCCCCCTCCTCGGGTGTGCGCATGTGGTGGATCATGTGCTGCAAGAACAGCAGCGAACCGTCGTTGATCCGGGGCAACCCCGCCCCGAACCGGCCCCGGTACCCCTTGTTCTCGTGCTCGGCCTCGACCTCAGCGCGGGCCTGCTTCCACTCCACCCCGAACGGCGGGTTGGCCAGCAGGTAACTGAACGACCGTGCGGCATGCTTGTCGGCGGTGAAGGAGTTGCCGAGCTTGATGTTGTCGGCCTGTTCACCTTTGATCAGCATGTCGGAGCGGCTGATCGCGTAGGACTCCGGGTTCATCTCCTGGCCGAACAGCTTCACGGTCGCGTGCGGGTTGTGCTCGGTGATGAAGTCCTCGGCGGCGGTGAGCATGCCCCCGGTTCCGCACGCCGGGTCCAGCACGGTGAAAACCCTGTTTGGGGTTAGCAGCTCGGCCTCGTCCGGCGACAGCAGCAGCTTCACCATCAGGTTGATGACCTCGCGCGGGGTGAAGTGCTCACCGGCGGTCTCGTTGGAGATCTCGGAGAACCTGCGGATCAACTCCTCGAACAGGTAGCCCATCTGGTGGTTGGACACCCGCTCCGGACTTAGGTCCAATCTTGGGTCGGCGAACCTGCCCGCCACCTGGTACAGCAGCTTCGACTTCTCCAACCGGGCGATCTGGTTGGTGAAGTCGTAGTGCTCGAAGATGTCCGCGGCCGTCGAAGAGAAACCACCGACGTAAGTGCGCAGGTTCCGCGCGATCACATGTTCGTCGGTCTCGGACCCCACGATCCTCGTCAGGCTCAGGTTCGACTCGTTGAAGAAGCCCAACCCCAGCGGCCGTACGAACGACAGGAGCTGGCGCTCCCGGTTCTCGATCCCTTTCTCCTTGAGCTCGTCGCGCTTCTCGATGATGGCGGCCTTGTGCGGCTCCAGCACGCACTCCAGCCTCCGCAGCACGGTGAACGGCAGGACCACCCGACCGTACTCCGACTGCTTGTAGCTGCCGCGCAGCAGGTCGGCCACCGACCAGAGGAAACCGGCGAGCCGCTGGTGCTCAGAACTCATGGCGGGTTTTCCTTACCAAGAACGAAGAGGGGACAGGGAAAGTCTGCGAGACGGCTACGACAGGCGCGACCGGTTTCCGCCGAGTCGGCGCCGATCATCTGTCGGAAGCGCCATCCGGCCCGTCTTCCACCGGGCGGAGCGCGCCGTAGACCAGGCCGTCGACCATCGTGCGCCGCGCTTCGCCACCCGCCCGGTACAGCCGGTCCAGAGTGGCGCGGAACTCCTCCAGCCGGCGGAAGGCCGCCCCGATCCGCTGCTGGTCGAGCAGCGGCAGACGCGGCAACTCCACCCGCCGGACGTTGATGATGGAGGAGCGGCGCGATGGGGAGGAGCGCTGCGCCACCTCGGAGCCGTTGAACACGGCGGCCAGGAACCACGAGTCGACCGCGTCGGGGTCCGGGCGCACGACCACCACGCTGCCCGAGACGGGAGTTCCCGCTTCGGTGTCTGCGACCACCCGGGTTGCCGGGTGGAGGATCATCGCGCGCGTCACCAGCACATCACCCGCCCGTACTCGCACGGCGTCCACACCCTCCGGTATCCGCTGCGACGGCGGCCCACCGGAGAGCACATCCCGCTCCGTGAACGCGAGAAGCGCATCCGGTCCGGCGTCCTCCTCCCCGCGGCGGTGCGACGGTGTCCAGAGCAGCTCGACCTGCCCGCGGCGCACCAGATCATGCACGGACACCGTGGCCCGTGACCCCGGTGAGGCCTCGGCGACCCGCGGCAGCAGTCCCGGGAGCCGACCGGCGAGCTCGACCGCGGACTCCCGGGCCGCACCGAGCCCGGACACATCGGGAGCGGCCGCAGTGAGGTGCCGGGCCGGGGTGAGGTCCACGTCCTCGCCGAGGAGGCCGACCACCGGCACCGCCCGCCAGTACCCGCCCTCCTCGCCGCCGACCCCCCGGCCGGCCGCGAACGGCTCATAAGCGTCCAGCACCGCCTCGCGCACCTCCGGCCACGCGGGCTCGGCGATCGCCGCGGCGGCATCCACCAGCAGCACCTCGGAGGGCGCGGGCTCGTTCTCGACAGGGCGCCGCAGCACCCACAGCGTGAGGGGAACGCCCATCGGGGGCGCGAGTCCTGCGGGCAGCGCGACCACCGCGCGCAGCGCGCCCCGGCGCAGCAGTTCCGTCCGGATCCGGCGACCGGACCGCCGCGACGCCACGCCTGGCGGAAGGACCACGACGACCGCGCCGCCGGGCCGGGCACAGGCGAGTGCGTGCTGCACCCAGGCGAGCTCCGAGTCGCCCTTCGCCGGCAGCCCGTACTCCCAGCGGGCGTCGAACTCCAGCTCCCCCACACCCCAGTCCCGCTGGTTGAACGGTGGGTTCACCAGCACTGCGTCGGAGCGCAGGTCGGGGAAGTTGTTCTCCCGCAGCGAGTCACCCGCGCGGATATAGGGTTCGGCGCCGGCCAATGCCAGCCGCACCCGGCCGAGCCGTGCCAACCCCGTGGTTAACTCCTGCCCGACTGGATGCACCCCCCGGCCGCGCAGGAACGCCGTGCGCAGCAGGGTGGCCGCGCCGCACGCCGGGTCGAACACGGTGCCGCCGGGGTGGCCGGCGAGCTCCACCATCAGCTCGGCCAGGTCTTCAGGGGTGGCCGTGAAATGGCGGGTGACCGAGGTGAGGAAGCGCTTGTAGAGCCGCTCGAACGCCTCTGGCGGGCCGCCCTCCTTGCGGGCCAGCTCCGTTATCCCGTCCAGTGCGGGCCGGAACGTGTGAACAGGGGGAAGCTCCGGAGCCCCAATGCCGGGAACGGCTGTGAACACCGCGCGGATACGGTCGTCCAGCTCGGCGTCCGCCATTTCCGCTGTTTCGCGCTCCGAGGTCGCCACCAGCAGGGCCGCACCCGTGTACGCAACCGCGTCGGCGGTGTCCAGCCGACCCCGCGCGGCGTCCATGAGCTGCCACACCGACTCCACGCTCGGCGCCTGGTCGAGCTTGCCCTGCTGCTTCAGCCAGCCGCGCACCTCACGCAGGTCGAACGAAGGGCTGGTGTCCGTGCCGCCCACCGGTGCAGGGAAATCGCCGTATCGGCGCCGCCAGTTGCTTACCGCGGCGCGCCCCACCCCCGCCAGGCGTGCGATCTCGGCCGCGCTGACGGTCGGGGTGTCGCCGTCGCTGGTGTCCGGCACCGAACTTGCCATGGTGTTGACCCTATCGCGGCTGCATGAGCAGCGGAACTCCCGTGCACAGTTTTTTGTCTGTTGACTAGGTTCACAAGCATGTCCTACATTGACCGAGTCGCCGTTGATGATGTGTTCAGCGGCGTGTTCACGACCATGTCCCGCAACTTCCCCTCGGGAGACCGCAATGACAACCGGAACGGCACTTTCCACCCCGGAGCCGCCCCGAATCGCCGCCCGCGTCCGCGAGGTCACGCTGTACCGGCTGACCGATGTGGACACGAACGAGCAGAGCATGCGCGCCGTCTTCGACGAAGCCGGAACCGCCCGCCGGCAGCTCGACCTCAGTACGACCCGCATCCACGGCATGCCCGCGGTGATCCTGTACGGGATGCGCGGCGGCGAACACCCGCCCGACTGGCAGGCCGACGCGGCCCGGACCACCGCGGTCGACCTGGACTTGCGCAAGGCCTCGCCGGTCGCTGCCGTCCTCATCGCGGTGGACGACCACGTCTATGCGTTCAGCTACGGCGGCGGATACCACTTCATCCCGAGGGACCTCAGGGACCCGGAGTTCGGACGCACGTTCGCCGCCTGCGCCCTCGACCCGGCAACGGTGGCGACTGTGAACACCCGCGACATGGACACCGCGAACCGGTACGGCAGCACCCACATCCCGCGCGGCCAAGCGGTGCGCACCTTCGGCCTCCGGCACGAAAGGGACTTGGTGAACCGCCTCAAAGCCAAGTGCGGGCTGAACGAGCTCACCGCCGCGCGGGGCGGCGAACGCCCGCGCTTCGCCGAATGCGGGGACGGGATCCGCACCCACCTCGGTGTCGACCAAGCCGACCTCGTCAACGACATCCGCTTCATCGCCGCCACGGTGAAGGACGGGCAGGTGCACGAGGAAATGCGGTTCCTGAAAGACCGCAAGGAGGTCCGCTCTCCCGAGAAGATCGAGGTGCTCTGGTCGCTGGTCGAGGACGGGCTGCGCGACCCGGAGTCCATCGGGCTGGCGATCGCCCCGCCACTGGACATCTTCGACCAGCTCGACGAGGCGCGTTCATTCCAGGTCCGCATCGGACCCGCGACGTGCCCGCTGCGTGCCGAACTCCGGGTGGAGGACCTGGTGGCGCGGCTCCGCTCCCTGAGAAAGGGGAAACTCGCCCAGGCCCTCAAGAACGGGTGGATCAAACTGTTCGAGGACACTGACGGCCGGCGGGAGATCGCCACGCACCGCAACCTGTGCTACTGGATCGATGCCACGGTGTCGCCGGGCAGCGAGATGTACGTGCTGCGGGACGGGCGCTGGTACGAGTACGGCGCCCGCTACCTGGAGGAAGTGCGCCGCGAGGTCGCCGACCTCCTCGCGTGCGGCTCCTCGCTGGAGCTCCCCGTCTGGCCGGACCGGCTGGCATACCGGCACGACAAGGAGTCCCCTGAAGCCGCCTACAACAGGCGCGTCGGCGAGACGCAATCCGGATACCTCTGCCTGGACAAGAACCTCGCCCGCACCGAGGTCCACTCCGGCAACGGGGTGGAGCTATGCGACATTCTCGGGCCGGGCAATGAGCTGGTCCACGTCAAGCAGGCGTCGTCAGCAGCGGGCCTGAGTCACCTGTTCAATCAGGCCAAGTCGGCTGTGGAGAGCCTGCACTACGAGCGCCAGGCACGCGAATGGTTCGCTGAGGCCGTGGCCCGCATCGACCCCGAGCGCGACCTCACCGGTTTTCAACCGAGGACCGTCGTGTTCGCCATCCGGTTGGCCAAGCACTCCGATGTCACCGTTGACAGTCTCTACCCGCTGGCGCAGGTCGAGCTGTACCGCACTGCCGTGGCGCTGCGCCGGTGCGGAATCGCCGTCGAGGTCGTGGCCATCAGCCACAGCAGGTGATTGGGCGGTACCACTTCGGACCGAGCGGGCCACTTGTTCTCCGATATCCCGAAGGAGGCCGATTCGGTCCGATCGCACGGCTAGGGAGCACGTGGCCGATGGAAAGATGCGCAACGTCTTCGTCCGGGAGGACGCCGTCACCGTCCACCTTGGGGCCTTCCTGGTCCGCCTTATGGGGCAGCTGGGTGTCCTATTCGAGGAGGTCGATGTCCGCCGCGGGTCGGCCGCGCAGGTCGCGGCGTGCCGTGAACGGGGACTGGCGCTTACCTACGATCCCGTGGAGCGGGCGCTGAGCGCAGGAGTCGATGCGGAGGCAATCTTGGTCCGCCTGTGAGTCCTCCGCATCAGCGGAACCATGCGCACCATGCTGAGTCGAACCCCCATGGAAGGTTATGCGGTATGGCTGGATACTGAGCACGTCCAGGTCACATAGGACAAAGAAAATCCCAGGACACAGAGTCCCGGGATTTTGTCGCCATGAAACCTTATGCAATCTCATGCATACCTAAGTGTCCGAGGGGGGACTTGAACCCCCATGCCCTAAACGGGCACTAGCACCTCAAGCTAGCGCGTCTACCTATTCCGCCACCCGGACGTAGCGGCCCTGCACTGTGTGCGGGCTGGGGTTAACCATAGCAAAGGTCTGGGGTCGGGCGGACATCGTTTTCGGGTTCAGGGGGAGCATGGAAGGGTCGAGGGCGTACGTGTGTGGTGAGAGGAGTTGGTGGGCGCCATGGCTGGTGTTGGTGACGGTGACGGGGTGAGCGCGGCGGAGCGCGAGGTTGTGGAGCTGTGCCGGGAGCTCATCGCCATCGATACGTCCAATTACGGGGACCACTCCGGTCCCGGGGAGCGGGCCGCGGCCGAGTATGTCGCGGAGAAGTTGGACGAGGTCGGCGTGCAGCCGGCCATCTACGAGTCGCATCCGGGGCGCAGCAGTGTGGTGGCGCGGATCCCCGGTACGGACCCGGGGCGGGCGCCGCTGCTGGTGCACGGGCATCTGGACGTGGTGCCGGCCGACGCGGCCGACTGGACGCACGATCCGTTCGGCGGCGAGGTCGCCGACGGGTGCATCTGGGGGCGCGGCGCGATCGACATGAAGGACATGGACGCGATGGTCCTCGCTGTGCTGCGGCAGCGCATGCGCGAGGGGCGCCGGCCGCCGCGCGATATCGTGCTGGCCTTCCTGGCCGATGAGGAGGCCGGCGGCACCTGGGGAGCCCGGTGGCTGGTGGACCAGCATCCCGAGCTCTTCGCCGACTGCAGCGAGGCGATCAGCGAGGTCGGCGGATTCAGCGTCACCGTGGCGGAGAACCGGCGGCTGTACCTGGTCGAGACCGCGGAGAAGGGCATCGCCTGGATGCGCCTGGCGGCCCGCGGCACCGCGGGACACGGGTCGATGGTCAACGACGACAACGCCGTCACTGAGTTGGCCGATGCGGTGGCGCGCCTGGGCCGTCACCGGTTCCCCGTCCAGCTGACCAAGACCGTGCGCACCTTCCTGGAGGAGGTCTGCGCCGAGTTCGGTATCGAGTTCGACGAGAACGACGTGGAGTCCACGGTCGCCCGCCTGGGCTCGGTGGCCTCGATGATCGGCGCCACGCTGCGCCACACCGTGAACCCGACCGTGCTCGACGGCGGCTACAAGGCAAACGTCATCCCCGGAGCCGCAACGGCGCAGGTCGACGGGCGGTTCCTGCCCGGCCTCGAAGACGAGTACTTCGCCGAGATCGACCGCCTCCTCGGTCCCAAGGTCACCCGCGAGTTCATCCACCACCTGCCCTCGGTCGAGACCGGGTTCGAGGGCGGGATCGTCACGGCCATGTCGGAGGCGCTGCTCGCCGAGGACGAGGGAGCCAAGGCAGTGCCCTACTGCCTGTCGGGCGGCACGGATGCCAAGAGCTTCCAGACGCTGGGCATCCGCAACTACGGGTTCGCCCCGCTGCGGCTGCCCCCCGAGCTCAACTTCTCCGGGATGTTCCACGGTGTCGACGAGCGAGTCCCCGTCGATGGGCTGCAGTTCGGCGTACGGGTCCTTGACCGGTTCTTTGACATGAGCTGACACCGCATCGCCGCAGGCGCCGCGTTCCGGACGGGCCGATAACCGATTGCCGATCACCGTCTGCTGCCTGTCGGCCACCCTTCCGCGACTCGCCCGCCGCAGGGCGTCCGGGGCCGCGGCCCCGGACGCCGGCGTTGCCGCGCGGTGTTCGCAGCCGCATGTGCCGCTGTTGCAGCCCCTTGGCCCTCATCGGCGCCTATCAGCGCGTATCCGTCGGCCGCATACGCGGTCTCCGGTCGGCGGATACGCCCTTTGCCCGCTTTGCGGCATCGGGAAACCGGCCTGGGAAAAAACCTCGGCCGCATCACTGGTTTTGCCACCACCGATTGCCCTCAGTGATGTTACGGTAACTTTGAGTTCGCAAGAGATTCTCCGCGGACTCTCCAGGTGGCCTAGCACGCCACATGTGTAAGCCGGTGTTCGTTGGAGGGCTGTCCATGGTGCTCGCGGATCGCAAGCGGCGGGGTCTCCCCGCTCTCGCGAGCCGCCGTTCCGTGGCGCTCACCGTTCGCCGGCTGGGTGTACTGACCGGCCTGGCGGCTGCGGGTTGGCTGCTGGGGGGAGCGGTCGCCACAGCCGATGAGCTGCCCGGCTCGGGCCTCGCGCCCGCGACCGAAGTCGCCTCCGGAGCCGGTATCAGCGGTGCGGAGCCCGACTCCGAAGACCGCCCCGAGCACAGCGGGCCGACCGCCGGCGGCACACCCGGGTCCGAGTCCGTCGGCGATCCCATCGGCGTCGCCGATGCCGCCGCTGCCGCCGGAACCGGGGCGGGCCACGTGGTCGTGGCCACCGCGCAGGGAGCCGGCGAGGTCGTCGCAAGCGCTGTGGGCGCCGGGAACGCATCCGGCGAACCTGCCGCGGAATCCGGACTCACCGGCGCTGTTTCCGCAGGGATCAACGGCCCGACCGGCGCCCTCCAGGACCAGGTGGAGCGGACCGCCGCGGAGGGCCCGCGGGCCGGGCTCGACGGAATTGCGGCGAGCCTCGCTCCGCGGACCGCCAAGGACGACGGCAAAAAGCCCGACTCCGGCGCCGGCGACTCCGAGAAACGCCGGCCCGGCAACGGCTCCGCCGCACCCGGGTTCGCCGTGCAGCAGGCGGCACCGGCCCACCCTGCGGCAGCCGCCGCAATGTGGGCGGAGCCCGCCGATTCCGCGTCCTCTGCTGAGGCCGATCCCGCCGAACCGGTGGAACCGGTCGACGGAACCTCCTGGCACGACACGTCCGATTCCACCGGGACCGTGTCGTCTTCGCCGATGCTCGTGGCACCCGCGGCCTTTCTGCTCGACCGCGGCCACACGCTGCGGCTCGTCGCCCAGCGTGTCGCGCTGCCGACCGACCCGGCCGTGGTCGTCCGCTACACCGCGGACGACCCGTCGTTCTCGCCTGACTAGTACGCGCCGCCCGGGCGTGCCCAGCGCGCACGTCTGACCGCGGCGCGTTCTCGCGCGCCCTCAGGCCACACCGCTTGCGCGCCTGCGCTGCGCGGCTCGGATGCCCGCCGCCCGCCCGCCACCGCGCATCGGGCCACCTGTCTTACGCCAGCCACCTTTCACGTGTCGCAAACGATCCGAAGGAGTCACCTATGTCCGCAAAAACCACCACGGCACTCGCCGCCCTCGTAACGGCCGGATTCTTCTCCGTCGCGCCCGCCGCCCTCGCCGACGACGACACCCAGACCAGCGGGAACGGTTCGATCCTCGGCGGAAACCAGATCATCGGCGACGTCGATATCCCGGTGAACGTGTGCGGCAACGGGATCGCCGTACTCGGCACCGCCGGCGCTGCCTGCGAAGGCAGCGGGGCCTCCACGGGCGCTTCCGGTACCTCCGGCGGCTCGGGCGGGGGCGCATCGGTCTCGGAGTCCGAGGGCGACACCACCACCAGCGGGAACGGCTCGGTCCTCGGGGGCAACCAGGTGGGCGTCGACGGCGACGTCCCGGTGAACGCCTGCGGCAACGCCGTCGGCGTGCTCGGCAACGCGGGAGCCGACTGCGAAGGCGGGCACAAGCCGCCCCACGACGAGCCGGAGCCCGACAAGCCCACTGACGAGCCCACCGACAAGCCCACCGAGCCCGAGGACCACGAGAGCGAGAGCCCGAGCCCGAGCGAGCCCGAGGAGAGCGAGTCTCCTTCCGAAGCCCCGTCGAGCCCCGCCGATGAGGCCCCGCCCGCCGACGCCGGTGCCGCGCCTCCGGCGCACCCGGAAGGTGAGCTCCCGCGCACCGGCACCGGGCTGCTGCCCATGGTCGCCGCGGCAGCCGGATCGGTCGCGGTCGGCCTGGGCGTGCTGGCGGTCGTGCGCCGCAGGGGCCGGCGCTCGCTCTGACCGGTCGGCTCCCCGGTCGCCAGGACCGGGGGGCTGGCGCGAGTCCCGCGGGCGGCGGCCACGTCCGCGGGACTCACGTCAGCCTCTCCTCAGCCGGAGGGGAGCTGCCCAGGTGTGCCCGGTTGCCGGGCGCCGGAACCGGCGCCGGACGGGGCACACCGCCC
The DNA here is from genome assembly GCF_054778995.1 of Streptomonospora sediminis. Taxonomy (NCBI): domain Bacteria; kingdom Bacillati; phylum Actinomycetota; class Actinomycetes; order Streptosporangiales; family Nocardiopsidaceae; genus Streptomonospora; species Streptomonospora sediminis. The sequence continues at coordinate 112,544 of NZ_BAAGYZ010000021.1, read as the reverse complement.
ACCTGTTCCGAGCAGCCCGCACCCGCCAGGTGCGCAGGCAGCCGAACGGCAGCGGCCGCAGCGGCCGGCGTCCCAGCCAGGGACGCGGGTGCCGCGCCGCGCGACTCATTGAATCCATCTCACTCAGTTGCTGAACAATCCGAAAGGACCCCCATATGCGTAAGTGGGTTCGCACATCCGCAAGGATGGCCTTGCTAACAGCCGGCTTCGTGGCCTTGGGCGCCGGTGTTTCGTTTGCTGACAGCCACCCCAAGACCACGGGCAACGGCTCGCTGCTGAGCGGCAACCAGCTGGTGGCCAACCTCGACCTGCCGGTGAACGCGACCGGAAACGCCATCGGCGCGGTCGGCGGAGTCGCCGGTGCCCGAGCAGACGACAGCGGCGCCGCAGTGATCGACCACGGCGGCGACGGCCCGCACACCTCCGGCAACGGGTCGGCGGTGAGCGGCAACCAGGCCGTGATCGACGGCGACGTGCCGCTCAACGTGTCGGGCAACGCGGTGGGCGCGGTGCTGGGCACCGCGGGAGCGGCGGCCCACGACACCGGTGCCCTGGTGGCCGAGGGCGGCGGGAAGCACCACCACGGCCATGGCGACAACGGCCACGACGGCTACCACCGCGCCCACCAGGCCGCTCCCACCGCGGGGAGCGGGGAGAAGGCGCCCGGCAGCGGCCTGCTGGACTGGGCCAACCTGGGCCGTCCGCTGTACATCAGCCCGCACAGCATCGACGCCGGCCCCATCCTGCACCAGCCCAAGGGCGAGAACTCGGGCGGCGCCGGTCAGCAGGAGGCCGAGCAGGAGGCGCCGCAGCAGGACCAGCAGCAGGACCAGACCCGGTCGACGAGCAACGAGGTGCCCGCGGCCTCCGGTGTCGTCGGCCAGGTGGTCAACGAGTTGCCGCTGCGCGACGAGCTGCCCGACCCCGTCAGCAGCCTGCCGCTGACCAAGGAGGTCCCGGGCACGCAGGCGGCGGAGAACCAGGCGCCCGCTGACGCGCCCAAGCCGGCCGACGCTCCCGCGGAGCTGTCCGGCCTGCCCGGGGCGGCGCCCGGCCAAGCCGGCGGGTCCGGTGCCTCCGAGGGGGCCGGCCTGCTCGGAGGCTCCGGCGGCTTGCTCGGCGAGAGCATCGAGACCGACCTCGGCCCGCTCTAAGCGGCGGCCGAGAAGCCCGGCGCGGTGCGCCGGGGAAGGCAATGGACCGGCGCGCGGTCGGCGCAGTGCTCACTCGCCAGGTAATCGTCGTGGTGGACGGGCGGTGAGCAGGGACGGCGGCCGCGGCGCTGAAGCGGCGAGTCCGTTCGGGGCTTTTCGAGATGGACCGGCGCGCGGTCGGTGCCGCGCTCCCGCCGAGTGATCGTCGTGGTGGACGGGCGGGGGCCGGAACGGCCGGTGCGGCGGTCCTCTCGGAGCTTTCCGAGAGGGCTCGCCGCTTGCTTGTGTGCAGGGGCGGCCGCCGGGGCCGGATCCGGTCAGGGCGCACCCGGGGAGCGGTGGCGCGACCAAAGTGTGGTTGAAATCACATCAAACGAATCTGGCGAAGGATCTTGCGGCGCAGTGTGACTCTGCGGCTTCCGTCGGGAAACAGGCGTACCCGGGCAAGTTCCCACTTGCCGTACTCGGCGTGCTCGGTCAGCGCCTGGCGTGTGGCGCTGCGCGAGCTGCCGCGCGGAAAGCGGATCTCCCGGTATTCATACTCGACCATCCTCCTTATTCTGCGACCGCCGGCGACGTTCGTGCCATACCGTTCGTACACGTGAACCTCCGACCCCGCTGGTTAGCGGGGCCGGTCGTGGAGGGGCGGCCGGACCGCGCCATCTCGACAGCGGACTCCGTTGCCGTCGGTTACCGTCAGTGGCTGGGAATCCGGCGGCTGGCGAACCCGTTGACCGGTCGCACAGACAGCGCAAGGCGAGATGTAGGGGAAAAGCGTGCCACCCAAGAAGGGCAGCGCCGGCGAGAACGGCTCCAAGGACACCGGACACCAGGGCGGCAACCGGCTGGTCATCGTCGAGTCGCCCGCCAAGGCAAAGACCATCGCCGGCTACCTGGGCCGGGGGTACGTCGTGGAATCCAGCATCGGCCACATCCGCGACCTGCCCACCAAGGCCGCCGAGATCCCGGCTCGCTACAAGGGCGAGCAGTGGGCGCGGCTCGGCGTCGACGTCGAGCACGGCTTCGAGCCCCTCTATGTCGTCAACTCCGACAAGAAGTCGCACGTCAAACGGCTCAAGGAGCTGCTCGCCGAGGCCGATGAGCTCTACCTCGCCACAGATGAGGACCGCGAGGGCGAGGCCATCGCCTGGCACCTGCGCGAGGAGCTCAACCCCAAGGTTCCCGTGCGCCGCATGGTGTTCAACGAGATCACCAAGGACGCCATCCGCCGCGCCGCCGAGAACACCCGCGACATCGACCTTCCGCTGGTCAACGCCCAGGAGACCCGCCGCATCCTCGACCGCCTCTACGGTTACGAGGTTTCGCCGGTGCTGTGGAAAAAGGTCATGCCCAAGCTTTCGGCGGGCCGCGTGCAGTCGGTGGCCACGCGCCTGGTCGTCGAGCGCGAACGCGAGCGGATCTCCTTCGTCTCGGCCGACTACTGGGGCCTGAAAGCGGTCTTCGACTCGGCGGGCGGCGGCGCCGGCGACGACCCGACCACCTTCAACGCGGCCCTGGCCGCGGTCGACGGCGCCCGGGTCGCGACGGGCCGCGACTTCACCTCGGCGGGCGAACTGCGCTCGGGTTCGGGTGTGCTGCACCTGGACGAGGAGGCCGCGCGCGGCCTGGTCCAGCGGCTGGCCGGCAGCGATTTCGCGGTGCGTTCGGTCGAGCGCAAGCCCTACAAGCGCTCGCCCTATGCCCCGTTCCGCACCACCACCCTGCAGCAGGAGGCGTCGCGCAAGCTGAGCCTGTCTTCCAAGCAGACCATGCAGGTGGCCCAGCGGCTCTACGAGAACGGGTTCATCACCTACATGCGCACGGACAGCACCACACTGTCCGACAGCGCCATCGCCGCAGCCCGCGACCAGGCCACCCGGCTCTACGGCGCCGACTACGTCCCGGCCAAACCGCGGGTCTACACCAGCAAGGTGAAGAACGCCCAGGAGGCCCACGAGGCGGTCCGCCCCGCCGGCGACACGTTCCGCACCCCCGCCGAAACCGGGCTGAGCGGCGCGGAGTTCCGGCTTTACGAGCTGATCTGGAAGCGCACCGTCGCCTCGCAGATGAAGGACGCGGTGGGCGAGTCGGTGACCGTGAAGGTCGCCGGCACCTCCAGTAGCGGTGAAGTGGCCGAGTTCACCGCCACCGGCAAGGTCATCACCTTCCACGGCTTCCTCAAGGCCTACGTCGAGGGGTCGGACGATCCCAACGCCGAACTCGACGACCGCGAGCGCCGCCTGCCGCCGCTGGAGGAGGACGACCCGCTCAAGGCCGAGAGCCTGGAGGCCGAGGGCCACAGCACCCGCCCGCCGGCGCGCTACACCGAGGCCAGCCTGGTCAAGGAGCTGGAGGACCGCGAGATCGGGCGGCCCTCCACCTACGCCTCGATCATCGGCACCATCCTCGACCGCGGCTACGTGTTCCGGAAGGGGTCGGCACTGGTGCCGTCCTTCCTGGCCTTTGCAGTGGTGCAGCTGCTGGAGCGGCACTTCGGCAGCCTGGTCGACTACGACTTCACAGCGCGCATGGAGGGCATGCTCGACGGCATCGCCCGCGGCGACACCGAGAGCCTGCCGTGGCTGCAGCAGTTCTACTTCGGCGGCGAAGACGAGTCCGGCCTCAAGGAGCTCGTGGGCGACCAGCTCAGTGAGATCGACCCCAAGGAGGTCAGCTCCTTCCCGCTGGCAGGTACCGACATCATGATCCGGGTGGGGCGCTACGGCCCGTACATGGAGCGCGACGACCAGCGGGTAAACGTCCCCGAGGACCTCGCCCCCGACGAGCTCACCCCGGAGAAGGCCGAGGAGCTGTTCGCCCAGCCCAGCGGCGACCGCGAGCTCGGCACCGACCCCGAGACCGGGCGGCAGATCGTCGCGCGCAACGGGCGTTTCGGCCCCTATGTCACCGAAGTGCTTGAAGAGGCCGACAACGGTGCCGCGGCCGCCGGGGGCACCAAGTCCAAGGCGAAGTCCAAGACCGCGCCCAAGCCGCGGACCTCTTCGCTGCTGAAGTCGATGTCGTTGGACACCATCACCCTTGAGGACGCGCTGAAGCTGCTCTCGCTGCCGCGGGTGGTCGGCGAGATCGACGGCGAGCAGGTCACCGCGCAGAACGGCCGCTTCGGCCCCTACCTGCGCAAGGGCACCGACAGCCGGTCGCTGGAGTCCGAAGAGCAGATCTTCACGGTCACCGTGGACGAGGCCAAGGCGCTGTTCGCCCAGCCCAAGCAGCGGGGGCGCCGGGCCGCGGCAGCGGCGCCGCTGCGCGAACTGGGCAACGACCCCGCCACCGGCAAGCCGATGGTCGTCAAGGACGGCCGCTTCGGGCCCTATGTCACCGATGGCGAGACCAACGCCTCGCTGCGCAAGGACGACGAGGTCGAGCAGATCACCGACGAGCGGGCGGGCGAACTGCTGGCCGAGCGGCGGGCCAAGGCTCCGGCGAAGAAGTCCGCGGCTAAGTCCTCGGGGTCCTCCGGCAAGACCACCGCGGCGAAGTCCTCGGCCGGGAAGACCTCCGCAGCCAAGTCGTCCGCGGCGAAGTCGTCCGGCGCCAAGTCCGGAACGTCCTCCAGCACGGGTTCCGCGGCGGGCACCACCAAGAAGAAGACCACGACGCGCAAGAGCACGGCCGCTGCCGGCACGCGGTCGGGCACCAAGACGGGCACCAAGGACGGTACGCCCAAGGGCGGCGCTTCGCAGTCCTGAGCCCCGCGCAGCGCAGTGCAGCGGCACGGCGGCCGCCGGCCGCCGTGCCGCTGCACTGCGCAGGCACAGCCGCGCCGGATGGCGGCCCACCGCGCTGCCGCAGCCGTGCGCCGCGGAAAGCGGCTCGGCGGCCCAGCGCCAACCGGTCGGCCGAATCCGCCGAGTGTGACGGGAACGTACGCTGGGCCGCCCCGTGAGCGCACCCCCAGGCCGCGGCTTGCCTGCCCGGTCCGCAAGCGCCCGAGCCCGGCGCGGCCGCCGCCCGGATACCGCCTGCGGGGTGGCGCCGATGTGCGCCCGGCGCTACAGTGCCGCGGACGCTCCTTTACCCCGCACGGCCCAAAACACAGGGGCCCGGCCCTTGTGATTGCCGAGCGACCTATCGTCTTTCTCACTTCTCGCACTAGGGTGTGATTGGTGGGTCCGCCCGCAGCGAGCGGCGCACTCGTGTGTGGCGCCCGCGCCTGATGCGCAAAGCGCCGTTGCGGTGCGGGGTGCTGCGTTAGTGACCAGTGCCGCTCTCGCAGGGCCGAGGAGGGAACCAAGGTGGTTCCCCTTTCGGCCGTCCCTAACGGGCGGCTTCGCCATTGTGCCCGTCAGGGGACCGGAGAACGCCGTGAGAGTGACAATCCCTACCCCAGACGGCCGCGCAGTAGGGCAGCGACCCACCGAACACGCCCTGGGCTGGCATAGCGCCAGCTGAGCCGAAGCGGCCCGCGCGGCCGCCGCGATTGCCGGTCCGATTAGGGCCGAAAAGCCCACTTCCCCGCACCAGAACAGTCGATACCTTCATCGCTATGAGCAGATCTGCCCCCTTAGGAGCGCCGGGCGAGGCGCGCGGCGTACTTTCCAGCAAGCCGTTCCGCCGCATGTGGGTCTCGCTGTCGCTTTCCAGTCTCGGCGACTGGCTCGGCCTACTCGCCCTGGTTGCCCTGGCCACGACCCTGACCCGCGACGCCGACCCGCTGATGCGCGCCTTCGCGGTCGCCGGCGCGGCCGCCGTCAAGCTCGCACCACCGGTGCTGCTGAGCCCGCTGGCCGGGCTGCTCGCCGACCGGTTCGACCGGCGCCTGACACTGGTCGCCGCCGATGCGGTGCGCGCCGTCCTCTACCTGTCCATCCCCGCTGTCGGGCGCCTGGACTGGCTGCTCATCGCCGGTTTCCTCGCCGAGATCGCGGCGTTGGCAGGGGCACCCGCCAAGGACCTGACCCTCAGCGACCTGGTGCCCAAGCGCAAGCTCGCGCAGGCCACCAGGGTGAGCCTATGGACCTACTACGGTGCCGCTCCGGCCGCCGCCGCGGTCTTCGCCCTGCTGGCGTCACTGAGCTGGCTGGTGGGCGCCCTGGTGCCCGCGGGCGGCGGGCCCGCCGCCGACGCCTTCTTCGCTCCGCAGGCCGACGCCGCCCTGTACGCGGCCGGGGTCGCATTCGCGGGCGCGGCGGTGGCGGCCTGGCTGGTGCCCGCGCCGCGCGGCAAGACCCCGTCGGCCGCGGCCCCGGACGGCCCTGCGCCGCGCCCGGGACCGGCCGCCGACAACGAGCGCACGTCCCCGATCGCCACCACCGAGGGGACCTCGCCGCTGGCGACCACCTCCCCCACCGGGGAGGCCGGGGAGGCCCGCACCGAGGCTCCCACCGAGCAGTTGGAGACAACCGGTGCGGGACACGGCGATGGCGGCGCCGCCTCCGACGAGCTCACCGCCCCGATGGTCCCGGCCGCCGAATCCGGCGCCGACAACGAGTCCACGGCGCAGCTGTCGCCGGCCCCCGAGCCCGCCACCGCTGCGCTTCCGGCGCAGCCGGCCGGTTCCGCCGGGCAGTCCGCGGGCGGATCTCACCCGGCGCAGCCGCGCCACCGGCCCGAGAACCTGCTGCGCACCCTGTGGCTGGGCGGCCGGTTCGCCGGCACGACGCCCCTGGTGCGCGGGTTGCTGGCCGGTATGGTCAGCGTCTTCCCGGCTGTGGCGGCAGTGGCCGGTGCGGCCCCGCTGCACGTTGTGAGCCTGGGCGGGGGCAACGCGGGCTTTGGTGTGCTCTTCGCCGCAGTATTCGCCGGCATGGGGCTCGGCGTGCTGGCAGGCCCCCGCATCCTGCACCACCTCAGCCGTCCGCGGCTGTTCGGCGTGAGCATCGCCGCCGCGGCGCTGGCGCTGCTGGCCGCCGGCCTGATCCCCAACATGGTCATGGCGGCGGTGCTGGCCACGCTGGCCGGCGGCGCGGCCGGGATCACCTGGGTGACCGGCGCAACTCTGCTCAACCAGGAGCTCGAAGAGGACATCCGCACCCGGACGATGGGCTTCCTCAACGCCGTCGCCCGCACCGAACTGCTGGTCGCGATGGTCGTGGCACCGCTGCTGGCCGCGGTCATCGGCGACTACACGCTGCCGTTCGGCGAACTCACCTACGGGTTCCTGGGCACCGGTGCGGTCCTGCTCATCGCGGGCGTGCTGGTGCTGGCCGCCGCGCTGATCACCACCCGCAGCGTCGACCGCGGCGGCGAGGCCCCGCTGGTCAAGGAGTTGTTCGCCGCGCTGCGCGGCGCGCCGCTGCCCACCGCCGACAAGCAGCAGGAGGAGCAGGGCCTGCCCGGCACGTTCATCGTCCTTGAGGGCGGCGAAGGCGCGGGCAAGTCCACCCAGGCCGGCCGGCTTTCGGTGTGGCTGCGCGAAGAGGGCTTCGAAGTGGTCACCACCCGCGAACCCGGCTCGACCAAGCTGGGCATGCGGCTGCGGGCGCTGCTGCTCGACCGCGAGCACACCGGGATGTCCGCGCGCGCCGAGGCCCTGCTGTATGCGGCCGACCGCGCCGAGCACGTCCAGTCGGTGATCCTGCCGGCCCTGCGGCGCGGTGCGATCGTCATCAGCGACCGCTACGTCGATTCCACGCTGGCCTACCAGGGTGCGGGCCGCGAGCTGGTCCGCGACGAAATCGAGCACGTCAACGAGTGGGCCACCGAGGACCTCGTGCCGCACATGACCGTGCTGCTGGACATCCCGCCCGACCAGGGCCTGTCCCGGCTCGGCGGCAGCACCGACCGCATGGAGGCGGAGTCGGAGGACTTCCACGCCCGCGTGCGCCAGGGCTTCCGCGACCTCTCCGAGCGCGAGCCGTCGCGGTACCTGGTGGTCGACGCGCGCGAGTCCGCCGAAGAGATCAGCCGCGAGATCCAGCGGCGGCTGCGCCCGCTGCTGCCCGACCCGGTGCCCCAGGACGCCGAGGCGATCACCGGGATGATGCCCACGATCCAGGAGTAGCGCGCGGATCCGTCCGCCCCCGCCGACCCTTGCGGCCGCCGGAGCCCGCCGCGGCTCCGGCGGCCGGCCTGTGTGCGGGGCCCGCGCCATGCAATGCGGCCGGTCGCAGCGGGGTGTCAGCGGGCGCGTCTATCCTGTGGTCAGGTCGGCCCGGACCGCACCGTTCGGGCCGAGTCGGCGATCGAGCGGCAGCGGGGCGCAGACGTGAACGAACGAGTGGATGCCGGGGTCTTCGACGACCTTGTCGGCCAGGACGCCGTGGTCGAGCGGCTCCGCGCGGCCACCCGCGCCGCCGCCGACTTCCTCGCCGGCGGCGCAGGCGAGGGTATGACCCACGCCTGGCTGTTCACCGGCCCGCCGGGCACCGGCAGGGCCGAGGCGGCGCGCGCCTTCGCCGCCGCGCTGCAGTGCCCCCAGGGCGGGTGCGGGGTCTGCGACTCCTGCCACCAGGTACTCGCCGGCACCCATGCCGACGTGCTTTACGTGCGTCCCAGCGGGCTCAGTTTCGGCGTCGACAAGACCCGCGCACTCGTGCTGCAGGCGGCTTCGCGCCCCACGAGCGGGCGGTTCCGCGTCGTGCTGTTCCAGGACGCCGACCGTGCTACCGAGGCCGCATCCAACGCCCTGCTCAAGGCCGTCGAGGAACCCTCGCCGCGCACTGTGTGGCTGCTGTGCACGCCGACGGCCGAGGACATGCTGGTCACCATCCGCTCCCGCTGCCGCCAGGTGACCATGCGCACGCCGCCGACCGCCGCAGTGGTCGACTTCCTCATCCGCCGCGACGGCGCCGCACCCGACCAGGCCGCCCGGGCCGCCCAGGCGGCTGCGGGCCACGTCGAGCGCGCCAGGCAGCTGGCGTCCGACCCCGAGGCCCGCGAACGCCGCTCGGAGGTACTGGGGATACCGGCCCGCCTGGACGGGATGGGCGCGTGCGTGGCCGCTGCAGCGCGGCTGTACGAGCTCGCCGAGGCCGAGGCGAAGGCCACCACGTCCGGCCTGGACGAGCAGGAGCGCACCGACCTCAAGGCCGCCTTCGGCGAGGGCTCGACCGGCAAGGGTGTCGCCAAGGCCGTGCGCGGCGCCGCCGGAGCGCTGAAGGACCTCGACGAGCAGCAGAAGCGCCGCGCCACCCGGATCAAACGCGACACCTACGACCTCGCGCTGATGGACCTGGTGGCGTTCTACCGCGATGTGCTCGCCGTCCAGCTCGGGGCGCAGGTGGAGCTGGCCGCAGTCGGCCACGAGGGCGATGTGCAGCGCAGCGCGCGCTCCTGCGCACCCGAGACCACACTGCGCCGGATCGACGCCATCATGCTCTGCCGCGAGCGCATCGCCGCCAATGTGCATCCGCAGATCGCCATGGAGGCGATGACGGCGGCGCTCTACCAGGGCTGATCGCGCGGGCGGCCGCCCCGGTTGCGAGCGGATGGCGGCGGCAGGACGATGGCCCCCTCGGCCCCGGCCCGAGCCGCGGGACCGGCCGGGCGGCACCGGCCGGATGAGGCCACTCCCCGGGCGGCCTGTGGACGGGCGCGGCGCGGTGCCGCCGGCCCGGCTTAGGCTGGCGCCTGTGCATACTCGGCGAGTGACCCCGATCCGCCCGCACACCGGCGCTTTGCGCGTGCGCCGGCCGGTGCGCGTCCTCTGTGCGGCGCTGGCGCTGGTCCTGCTCGCCGCGGCGGCCGGCTGTTCGGACGGCGGAAAGGGCGGCGGCCCCGGCGACGGCGCGGCGAGCGGCGGCCCGCTCGCGCAGTTCTACGGCCAGCGCATCGACTGGCACGACTGCGGCGACGGCGCCGAATGTGGCACGTTCCAGGTCCCGCTCGACTACGCCCGCCCCGGCGGCAAGGTGTTGGAGATCGCCGCCAAACGGGTGCCCGCCACCTCGCCCGACCCCGCGGGATCCCTGGTGGTCAACCCGGGCGGGCCCGGCGGGTCGGGTGTCGACTACGCGGCGGCCGCCTCCCGCACCGTCGGCGAACCCGTGCGCGAACGCTTCGACGTTGTCGGCTTCGACCCCCGCGGCGTGCAGCGCAGCTCGCCGATCACCTGCCTGCGCCGGTCGGCGATGGACGACTTCCTCGCGGTCGACTTCACCAGCGAAGACGGCGACTCCGACCCCGCCGAGGTCAGCGGCCCGGGCCTCAACGAGCTCGCCGATCTCAACCGAGGCTTCGTCGAGGGCTGCCGCGAACACTCCGGCGAGCTGATGATGCACATGGGCACCGACGACGTCGCCCGCGACATGGACGTGTTGCGGTCGGCACTGGGCGACGACAAGCTGACCTTCCTCGGCAAGTCCTACGGCACCTTTCTCGGGGCGCACTACGCCGACCGGTTCCCCGAGCGCGTACGGGCCCTTGTGCTCGACGGCGCGCTGCACCCATCGGCAGGAATCGTCGAACTCGGCATGCAGCAGGCCGAGGGGGCCGAGATCGCGCTGCAGGCCTTCATCGGCGACTGCCTGGACCGCTCCGACTGTCCCCTCGGTGGCCCCTCCGACAGTGTCGAGTCCGCCACCGCGAAACTGGCCGGCCTGCTCGAGGACTCCGGCCGCGACCCGCTCGACAGCGGCCTCGGCGACGGCCGCACGGCGCACCGCTCGTGGCTGGAGTTGGGCGTCCACTCCGCGCTCTACAGCGAACGCTCGTGGCAGCAGCTGCGCAGCGCCCTGACCGAGGCCTTCGACGGCGACGGCACCCGACTGCTGGAAATGGCGGGCAATCTCTACAACCGGGGCGACACCGCCGAGTACGCCAACTACACTTCGGCGCTGGTGTCGGTGAACTGCTCGGACCGGAAGAGCCCCCGCGATATCGGCGCCTTCGCCGATGCGGTCGACCGGGCCGACACCGCATCGCCGCTCTTCGGCGCGTCGCTGACCTGGGGCAGCCTCACCTGCGCCTACTGGCCCGCAGATGCCGCGCCCGAAACCGAACCCCTCGACGCTCCCGGAGCCCCGCCGATCCTGGTCGTGGGCACCACGCGCGACTCCGCCACGCCGTACGAATGGGCCGAGGCGATGGCGAACGAGCTGGATTCGGGTGTGCTGCTCACCCGCGATGGCGACGGCCACACCGCCTACGGCCACGGCAACGCCTGCGTCGACGACGCGGTCGACACCTATCTGCTGCGCGCCAAGCCGCCCGCGAAGGGCACGGTGTGCTCGTGAACACCGCATCCGCCCACCGCCCGCCCGGGCGGTGCTCTGCCGCGTACCGTCCGGGCGCCGGGACACGCTACACTGGTCACCGCCCCGCCCCCGGTGGGGCGGCGCCGCCTTAGCTCAGTCGGCAGAGCGATTCACTCGTAATGAATAGGTCGTCGGTTCGATTCCGACAGGCGGCTCAATACGGCCCGGGCGCGACTTCGCCGTCGCCCCGGGCTTTGCTTGTGCTAGGCGACTAATATCACAGACAGTGCAAATCAGGACGCGCTGGGTATATCCCGGTTATGAGCCTGCTGCTGATGGTGCTGGCACTACTGGGAGCATTGGCCGTGCTCGGCCTCGGAGCCTGGATCGCGGCGCAACTGCGGCACTCCTACGGCGAATCCGACCCGAACGGCTACGGAGCGTCCGAGCTGCACGGGGCCGCACCGGCCCCCGCACTGCCCGACCAACCCGCTGCGGGCGGCTACACGCTGCTCGACGGCGGCGCTGATCCGCATTCCGGGCACCCGGTCGCCGACCGGACACTTTCGCGCGTCCGCGGGCTGCTGGCCGAAGGCCGCGGCAACGAGGCGGTCGGCGCGGTCCGCGACGCCACCGGCTGCGATGCGCGCCGAGCCGAGGAGATCGTGGCCGATATCCGCCGTTCCGGGCAGCCGTGAGCCGCTGGGTCGGCTGCCGTCCCGTCGGAAATGCCGCACCGCTGCAATGCGGCAACCCTGAATGTCGCAACTCTGTGGAACCATGCCCGGCATGACAACTGAAACGTCCGAATCCGGGGCCGAGTTCATCGAGAAAGTCCTGCACCAACTGCGCCTTGAGCCGGCCGACTCGCAATGGGTCGGCCGGGCCGGCGACTTCGTGGTGGTCGAAGGCGAAGACAAGGTGAGCTTGACGACCCCGGCGAACTGGAGGGGCGGCGGGTTCTACTATCCGGTCGTGCCAGGTACGCATCCGGTTTACGCGGTGGCCGTTGACTCGGGCGAACCCGGGGAGCCGGAATACCGGGTGACCCATTTGTTCCTGCGGTTCGCGCCCTGGGAGCAGGTGGCCGACGCACACTGGACGCGCGTCAACGACAGCGTGGGGGCCGAGGTCGAAGGCTGCGTAGGGTTGTGGACCGAGCAGTCGGAGCTGGCCGCAAGCCGGCGCTGGGGAGGACGACACCATCCCCTGGATCGAAGACGCGACGGGAACCGCCGATATGCTCGCCGAGCCGGGCAACTATCCCAGCGCAGTCGTTGATCCGGATACCGGAGCGAACATCCTCGCCTTCCCCGTGCAGTGGGGCATTGTCGAGGGCTATGCGGCACGCAGCGATGATGGCGAACTCCGCGCCGTGGTCCTCTGGGTCTCCGAGGACTAGCCGCCCGAACCGGGCAGGTGCACGCGGTCCGCCCGGAAACGTCCGCGGCCCGTGGCACCATGCCCGACATGGAAGCTGAAACGTCGGATTTTGCCATTGATTCCGTTAAGGCCATGCTGCGTCGGCTGCCTCTTGAGGAAGACGGCCCGCAATGGTTCGGCCGGGTGGGGGATCTTGTGGTGGTCGGCGACGACAAGGTGATGTGGAAAGACCCGAAGTACTGGGCGGACGGAGGATGCAGGTACCCGGCCCCTCCGGGGACGCACCCAGTCTACGCAGCGGCCTACGATTCCGGTAAGCATGGAACGCCGCACTTCCGCGTGTTCCAATTGGTCCTGCCCTTTGCGTCCTGGGAGCAGGTGGCCGAGGCGCAGTGGAGCCGTTTCGACGACCCTGAGGGCGCACAGGTCGAAAACTGCGCGTTCCTGTCCACCGACCGGTCGGAGGATGCGGCGGTCAGGCGCTGGTGGGAGCGTGAGAGCGACACCATGCCCTGGCTCGAGGAGGCGGTGGGGTCCGCCGGCGTTCTCGCCGAGCCGGGGAACTATCCCAGCGCGATCGCCGATCCGGGCTCCGGGGCGAACATCCTCGGGTTCCCGGTGGTCGAGCTGGGCTTCGTTGACGCTTATACGGCACGGAATGCGGGTGGCGACCTCGTCGCCCTGATCCTGTGGATCGACGAGCCCTGATCTTCGAGTCGACCGACGGTGCCGGTGCCGGTCGAGTCCCCGCCACCCAGGGGATCCGGCCGCTACCGGCGGACACCCGCGCCGGCTACGGGTTCGGCAGTACTTCGCCGAGGTCGGCAAACGCCTCCAGGTAGCCGTCGAGCAGCGTCTGGGCGGTGGTCACCGAGTCCACCAGCGGGTGGCCGGCGAACGCACGCAGGGCCGGGGTGCGCGAGCCGGTACGCACCGCTTCCATGATGTCGCGCTCCACGGACTTCACCGCCAGTACCAGCGCCATCTGGTGCCCGCTGAGCGGGGCGGCGGCCAGTGGTTGGGCGCCGCCCGAGTCGACCAGGCAGGGCACCTCGACCACCGCGTCGTCATCCAGCCCGGCCAGCGCACCGCGGTTGCGGACATCCACGATCAGCCGCGCCGGCTCGTCGCGCGCCAGTGCGCGCATCACCGCCAGCGCCACCTCCTCGTAGCCGCCCCCGTCAAGGTCGGCCGCTGCGCGTTCCACGCCCCCGGCGGCGCGGCGGTTGTCGGCCATGTAGCTTCGCTCCCGCGCCAGCCGCGCGCGGTCCCACAGCTCGAACGCCTCGCCCGGGCGGGCGGCGGCCTCGCGGTAGAAGCCGCGCTGCTGTTCGACCAGTTCCTCGCCGCGCGTCCGGCCCTGGTCGGCGGAGCCGGCGGCAGCGGCGGTGGCCTCGCGCGCCATGTAGTAGTAGTGCAAATACTCGTTGGGCAGTGCACCCAGGGCACGCAGCCACGGCGCGCCGAAGAGCCGCCCTTCCTCGAACGAGGTGAGCGCCTCGGTGTCGGCCAGCAGGTCGGGCAGCAGGTCGTGGCCCCCGCTCCACAGGCCGCGCAGCCAGCCGAGGTGGTTCAGGCCCGCATAGTCGGCGTGCACCTGCGAGGTGTCCAGGCCCAGCGCGCGCGCCGCCCGGCGGGCCAAGCCGACGGGGGAGTCGCAGATCCCGATCACCCGGTCGCCCAACACGGCCGACATCGCCTCGGTGACCAGCCCCGCCGGGTTCGTGAAGTTGATCACCCACGCGCCGGGGGCGTGCTCGGCGACCGCGCGCGCCACGCGCTGCGCGACGGGGAGTGTGCGCAGCCCGTAGCTGATTCCGCCCGCCCCGATCGTCTCCTGGCCGATGACCCCGGCCGACAGCGCGACACGCTCGTCGGTGACCCGGCCCGGCATCGCGCCGACCCGGATGGCCGAAAAGACCATGTCCGCGCCCTCCAGTGCAGCGGGCAGGCTGGTTTCGGCGCGTACCGCCAACGGGGGGTCGCCGTGGGCGGCGCGGTGGGTGCCGCGTTGCTGGTCGAGCACGGCGCGGATACCGCTCAGCCGGTGCTCGTCGGTGTCGAAGAGGACCACCTCGGTGACGACCGCATCGCTGCGCAGGGATTCGGCGAGTAGGGCACGGTGCACAAGCGGCACGCGGAACCCGCCGCCGCCGAGGATCGCCAGTCGCACGTCCGCGTCTCCTTTTCGCCGGATCCGGTAACCCGATCACCGTAGTCTGCCCGAGGTGCAGGCGGATACGTGCGGTGACCAGCGTGCCGGCGGTGGCGCGCTTGCGTAGCCTGCACATCTAGGACTCTTCGAAGAGGCCTCTCAACCGGGGCAGGCGATCGCAGGGACGGCCATGGGCGTGCAGAAACGCGTGAACAGCAAGCAGGTGGGCACGGCGAGCGAAAGGTTGGAGTCGGCGCCGCTCGTGGGGCAGCCGCACGACGTGCTGGCGGGCGAGCGCGAGCCCGACAGCCCTGCAATCGACCTGGCATTGAGCGGGACGGTGTTCTTCGACATTGTGCTGACCGGGCTGACCGCCCCGCCGGCGTCGGGCACCGAGGTCGGGGCCGAAGGCATGGGCTCGTGCCCGGGGGGTGTGGCCAACCTGGCAGTGGCGGCTTCGCGGCTGGGCCTGCGCACAGCGGTCGCGGCGGCGTTCGGCGAGGACGTCTACGGCGACTTCGCCTGGGAGACTCTCGGTGTCCAGGAGCGGGTCGACCTGTCGGCTTCGCGGCGCATCCCCGACTGGCACTCGCCGTTCACCGTGTCGCTGGCCTACCGCGGCGACCGCAGCATGGTCACCCACGAGCACCCGTCGCCGACTCCCCAGGCGGAGATGGCGCACGAGCTGCCGCAGGCCCGCGCCGCGTTCGTCGGCCTGGGCCTGGACAGCGGGGTCCCGAAGTGGGCACTGGACCAGGCCGCCAATGGCGCGCGGATCTTCGCCGACGTGGGCTGGGACGAAAGCGAGACCTGGAGCGGCGAGGTGCTGGAGCAGCTGCGGCACTGCTACGCGTTCATGCCCAACGCGATCGAGGCCATGTCCTACACCCGCACCGGCAGCCCCACCTCGGCGCTGTCGGCGCTGGCGGAGTACGTGCCGGTGGCGGTGGTGACCGACGGCCCCCGCGGTGCCGTGGCCGTCGACCAGTTGACCGGCGAATGCGCCGAGGTGGAAGGGCTGGTGCTGGACGCCATCGACACCACGGGCGCCGGCGACGTCTTCGGCGCCGCGTTCATGGTCGGAACGCTCGCGAATTGGCCGCTGGAGCAGCGCCTGCGGTTCGCCAACCTCTCGGCGTCGCTGTCGCTGCGCCACACCGGCGGCTCCCTGTCGGCGCCGGGGTGGGCCGACATCGCCTCGTGGTGGGGCCAGGTGGCCGCCGGCCAGAGCGCGGCCGAGAGGAAACTGGCCCGCAGCTACGGGTTCCTGGCCGACCTGGTGCCGCTGTCGTGGCTGCCGACCGAACAGCGCCGCGCCAGCGCCACGATCGGCCTGCGCACGTAGACCCCGATCAGGCCGCGTAGGGCCAGGTGCCGTCGACGATTGTGCCGTGGCCCGGGCGGCGCTGGTCGAGCCACTCCTGGCGGTTGCGGGCGTAGGCGGCGGCCCACTCGATCTGGCGCTGGTGCAGCGCGGCGAGGTCCAGCGCGGCGACCTCGGGGCGGCGCGCGCCGATCTCGCATGCCAGCGTGAGGCAGGCCGAGGCGTCGCCGTGGGCGGTGTGCGCGTCGTGCAGGCTCACCCCGTAGAACTCGCACATGGCCGAGAGGTTGCGGGGGCCGCGCCGGTAGGGATCGGCGCCGCGGTCGATGACCAGCGGGTCGACGATGGGCGAGAGGGTGGCGGCGCCGACGCGTTCGGTCATCGGGCGGAGTTCGTGGCGCTGGAGCTCGTCGGCGAGCACGGTGAGGTCGAAGGGCGCGTTGAACACGGCCAGGCCGTGTCCGGCGGTCAGGTGGGTGCTGAGGGCATCGGCGATCTCGTCCAATGCCTTGACCGCGGGTATGCCTTCGTCGCGGGCGCGTTCGGTGGTGATGCCGTGGACCGCGATGGCGTCCTCGGGGATCTCGCGTTCGCCGGGATCGACCAGCCAGGTGCGGGCGCTACCGGAGGAGTCGACGAATGCCGCGGAGACCAGGAACGCTGCGCGGGGGTCGCGCGCGGAGGTCTCGCAGTCGTATCCGGCCAGGGTGCCGGTGTGCCAGCCGATGTGGTCGCCGCGCGGCGGGGGTGTGGGTCGGGGCTCGTGTTCGGCGCAGTAGGTGCGCCACCGCCCGTCCTGTTTGAGGACGACTCCTTCCTGGGCCGCGACGGGGGTTTGGCAGGTGGTGCATGTTCCCGGATAGCGGTTGCGCATCGAATTTCCCTGCTTCCTTCGCGTCTGCGGTCATGCTAACTGCGGGTGGCGACGATTCTGCGCGATCCGGGGATTTCGGAGGTCCCAGGCCGACAGGCAGGATACGCGGCGTGTGGACGGGCGGCGGTGCTGCGCTGCGCTACGGGTTCGCTACACGGGCAAAACGGGCGATCGGCGCGACATGCCGCCGCCGCCACGGGGGTAGACACATTCAACGCGCGTCTCCTCGCGACGGATTCGCGCATGGAGGACCCGGTAGCCGAACGTCGCGGCCCGTGCGGGCCGCACGACTGCAGGGAAGGGGAGACCATGAGCCTGGACGAGGCCGGACGCCAACTCGAAGCCGCGATCCACGACGCGCGGGTGTCGTTCGACTGCATCGCACTGGACGATCTCGACAGTGCGCACACCAACGCCATTACCGCTCGCGCGGCGGTCGACGCCGCTGAGTACGCCCTCCGGGTCGAGGTCGAGCGCCGGGCGCAGGAGCAGGGCGAATCCGGCGGGGGCGGCGCGGGCGGATCGGAGCCCGAGTCCGGGCCGTCGGGCCCTTCGGAGGAACTGCCGGGGTGAGCACGGCTGCGCGCGGGCGCAGCGCCTGCAGGTGCGGCGCGAGCGCGCCCGCCGGGTCCGCAGCGGGCGCGCGGCAGCGCCCCGGAATCGAACACGAGTTCGACATCGGATAGGCTGGTGGCATGCCTGACCAGCAGCTATCTCCGGATTGGCCGGAGAGCGTGCACCCGCCGGGCTCGGAGTCGTTCGAGCAGACGGCCACCGTTTGGCTGTTCGACCACGTGCCCGCCGACTACCGGTTGCACGGTGTTTTGCGGCGGCATCCGGTTGCCCTGTCGCGGCTGGCGCGCCAGCATGTCGCGTCGTCGCTCGAAGGCGCGCGCCAGGGGTACCGCACCGCGCGGGTCGACCTGCGCGACTACATGCCCCAGCACGCCCTCGATCAGGTCATGCACGCCTACCAGGCCGAGGGAAAACGCATGGCCGCGGTGCTGCGGTCGATCGAGGTCGTCGACGAGGCCCTCCGCGCAGCGGCCGGCGGCGCCGATTAGGACCCGCCTGCGTCGGCGGCGGCACGGCGCGCCGCCGCCCGATCCACCCGCCGGCGGGGCACTCGGCAACCAGGACCGTCGGCGGCGGCAACGGCCGGCTGTGCGGCCTTGTGGTCTGCCGGCGGCGGGTGGTCTGCAGGCAAAGGCGGCGCCAAGCGCGCGGGGTGGGCCCGGGTGGGCGGGCATGTGTCCGTTATGTCGGGTTTCGGGGTGGCGGTCGGCGATGACCCTGCAGAAATGCCCATCAGCTTTAAAATCTCGGTATTTCTACATGATCATTCGGTGCGCCGGGTGACCCGCCGCCTGCGCGCGGGACCGGTGGCCGCCCGCCCCGGCCGCCTGTGGCCGTCGATGCCGCTTTTCAAGTTCAGACCACCCGTAGGCCGACCGCGGGCAAGGCCGCCGAGCGGACCCGTGTCAACCGAATCCCACAACGCACTAACCAAGCAGGACAGTAGCCGGCGGGTGCTCCGAGCCCTCAGCCGGTCACGCGCACGACGACCGCCGGCTCGCTGCCGGTGTTGATGAGCTGGTGCTCATCGGCCGAGCCGAGTACACGGGCGCGCCCTTCCGCGAGCTCTTGGACGGCCCGCATCTCGCCGTTCGGCTCCGCGGTGACCAGGTGCACCCGGCCGCCGGCCGGTTGCAGAACGGCCTCGCGGCCACCGGTCCCGGCCGATACCGCGGCGAAACCGTTCGGTGCCAGGACCAGCGTGCTGACGCGCATCCGCCCCGCGGTACCGCGCCGGGCGGCGCGCGGTGCGGGCTGCCAGCGGCCGTTGCGGCCGGATTGCAGGGCCGTCCGGGCCAGTGCCGCGGCGGCGCTGCGGGCCGCGGCGGCCAGCCGTCCCACGGTCGGGGCGCGCCGGGTGCGCAGATGGGCGTATGGGGCGGGGCGTCCGGCGAGGACGATGTCGCCGATGCCCTCTGGTGACGCCGCCGGTGCCGCAGCGGGGGCGGGGCGGGCGGGCGCGGCCCGAACCGCGTGCTCGGCGGGATCTTGCGTAACGTGTTCGACCCGGTACTTGGCGTATCGCGGTGCGGTCGCCGTTGCGGCGGAGCTGTCGTGGTCCATGGGTGGAGCCGTCCTTCGCGGAGTGGAGCGCGATGCGCGGCATCGGCGCTGGGGAACGGAAAAGGCGCTGGATCCGCCCCGGCACTGCCGCCGGGACATGCGGCGACGCGCATCGGCGGGCGGGCGGCCGGGTGACCGGATGGCTGACCGGCCGGATGGCCAAGCGGCCAAGCGGCCAAGTGGTCAGGCGGGCCGGGCGGCCGGGGGCGGAGCCGCCGAACGGCGGAACGGCGCGGTCAGGCGGTGCCTACGGCGCGGTTGCGGTTCAGCGGGGGTCGCGGCACGGCGAACAGCAACACAGGCAGCGCACACCGACCGCACGGCGAGCGCCGGCGAAGGCGCTGCGAGCCATGAGGGGCTGATCGGAACGGGTGCGCGGATGCATACCGGCAAGAACACCAAGACCGCAGCGCACCTGTCAAGCAGTGCCGCTGAAATGCAGCTCATTCGGCGTGTCGCATGTATCACGCCCGGCGCCGGGGGGCCTGACCGGTCTCGGCTTTCCGCGCCGGTCCGCGCCGTCGGCGCAGGTACGGCCCGGCATACCGGCGGCAAAGATGCCCGGAATCGAGGAATCTGTCCGGACCAATTTTCGGCAAACGCGTTGCGGTGCCGCTGGTTTCGGTGATGGCATAAGGGACCGCTAAGCCCGGAACCTGTGTGGTGGTCGCATTCCTGCCCCGGCCAGTGCGTCCCAGCGGGTGCCCGGGACCGGCGCGCTCGCGCGCGTCGCCGGCGCGCCGGCGACAGCGCTGCAGGCCGTGCCCGCACGGGCCGCTGCGGGCCGGTCCGCAACACGTGCGGGCCGGCCGCGGCCGATGCGGCGCCGCGGCGGATCCGGAAGAAGACGAGCGCGCCCCTGCCGAGCAGGTTCGCCGGAGGTGATCGTTGGGCGGCGGTGCGATCCGGCCCGAGGGAACCGGGCGGCCCTTCGCCGAGCCCGCCGGCAGGTGGGTCCGGTTCGCGGTGCGCGCTGCGGTCGCCGCTGCCGCCGGGGTCATGGCCGCCGGATTCCTGGACTGGCGGGCCGGTGTGCTCGTGGCGGGGCTGACAGGGCTCACCTACGTGCTGCTGGGCATCGCGGGTTCGGGCATCGCGGCCTCGGCCCGGCTGCGGCGCGCGCTCCGGGCGCTGCGCGGCGGCGGATACCGGGTCGTGCCCGACGGCGCCGGCCGCTACGTGGCGGTGGGGCCCGGAGGGGTGTACCTGGTGGTGGCCACCCGGCGGCGGGTTGTGCGGCACGGGGCCCGCGGTTGGCGGATCGGCGGCCGGTCCGCTGAACGGCTCGCCGAACGCGTGGCCGCGCAGGCCGCCCGCGTCGACCGCGCGCTGGCGGCGGAGGCGGACTCCGCACAGGACGGGGACACGGACGCCGGGTCAGCGGCGGTGCCGCCCGCAGGGGGGACCGGTCGGCCCGGGCAAGATGACGGCGGCTTGGGACCGGCGCCCGCCGCGGTCGCCCTGATCGTGGCCACCGGGCGGCGCCGCGGCACGGACGGCACGTCCGTTACTGCCGCTGCGGCAGGCACCGCCAGTGGCAACCACACGGACGGCACCGCCGGCGCGGACACCGGAACCGGGCCCCGCTCCGGCTCCGGCGCCGCCCCCGACATCGGCGCGGAGGCCGTCCCGGTCATCGGAACAGGGACGGTGCTGCTGGCCCGTCCCCGGGCGGCGGCCCGGTACATCCTCGACCGGCCCGGCACGCTCCCGGCCGGGCAGGTGCGGCGCCTCGCCGAGCGGTTGGAACGGCGCGGGCCGCCGGAATGAGCGCTCCCGCCGGGGCGAGCGGATACCGGAACCGGGCGGAGCGACCCAACACGTCCTCGCGCGGCGAGCGGCCCCGACCGTGCACCCGCCCGCCGCGCCCGGATCTTCCCCGCCCGCGCGCGGTCCCGCTGCGCAGCGGCTCGGCAGTGCGGCCGCCGACTCGGCCTATTCGCTCACCTTGATGTGGGAGGAGTCGCCGTGCACGCCGTTCTCCTCGGCGCGCTTGACCGAGGCGAGCACCTCCTGCTCGGCGTCGTGGCGGCCGACCCACGTGGCGCCTTCGACCGATTTCCCGGGCTCAAGATCCTTGTAGACGCTGAAGAAGTGTTCGATCTCCAGCCGCTCGAACTCGTTCACGTGGTGAATGTCACGCAGGTGCTCCATGCGCGGGTCGGTCGCCGGCACGCACAGCAGCTTGTCGTCGCCGCCGGCTTCGTCGCGCATGCGGAACATGCCCACGGCGCGGCAGCGGATCAGGCACCCGGGGAAGGTCGGGTGCTTCAGCAGGACGAGCGCGTCGAGCGGGTCGCCGTCGTCGCCGAGCGTGCCCTCGATGAACCCGTAATCAGCGGGGTAGCTGGTCGACGTGAACAGCATCCTGTCCAGACGGATACGACCTGTTTCGTGATCCATCTCATATTTATTACGCTCGCCCTTGGGGATCTCGATCGTGACGTCGAATTCCATGCTGCTCTCGGTTTCCTCTACGGCTAGTGTCGCTACAAACAGTCAAAGGTCGTCGCATGCCAACGGAAGGCAGGTCCAGGGTGCGGCAGGTACGGGCACGAGCTCTGCTCGCCTTGGCCGTCCTCAACATATTCGTGCTGGTTGCAGGCCTTGTCGCGATCGACGTCATCGGTTCCCGGCCCCCCGCGACCATGACCTACCCTGTCGCCTTCGCCGAGGACGCGCCGGATGCGGCACCGCGGGACACCGCCCAGGTGGATCCGGAGCGGCTCCGGGACAAGCTCGATGGTCCCATGTCGGACTCCGAAGCCGGCGATGGCCTCTATGCATATGTAGCCGATGCCGACACCGGTGAACGCCTGTTCGCCCGCAACGGCGGCAAGGCCGCTGTGCCCGCCTCCACCACCAAGGTTGTCACCGCAGTGTCCGCGCTGCACGCCATGGGTCCCCAGGCGCGGCTCTCCACCGACGTGGTCCGCGACGACGACGGCGGCATCGTGCTCGTCGGCGGCGGCGATCCCACCATCAGCACCGACGGCTCCTTCGAGCACGTCCCCAGCCCGGCCACCATGGAGGACCTGGCGGCCAAGACCGCCGCCGCGCTGCAAGAGTCCGGTACCGACTCGGTCGAGCTCGGCTACGACGACTCGCTCTACCGCGGCTCGGACATGGCGCCGGGCTGGAAACCGGGCTATATTGACGAAGGCAGCGCCTCGACCGTGCACGCCCTCATGCTCGACGGCGGCCGTGTCCACCCCGAGGAGCACTACAGCGAGCGTGTCGGCAACCCGCCCCGGGTCGCCGCCGACGCCTTCCACGAGCAGCTGGAGGCGGCCGGTATCGAGGTCGCCGGCGACCCCAGCCCCGCCGAGGCCCCCGACAGCGCCGACCCCATCGCCTCCGTGCAGTCACCGCCGCTTGCCGCCCTGGTGGAGTGGATGCTGCTGGAAAGCGACAACAACATCGCCGAGGCGCTGTTCCACCAGATCGGCCTCGCCCAGGGCCACGGCGCATCCTTCGCCGGCGGCGCCGAGGGCGTGGACGAGGTCATGGCCGAACTCGGTGTCGAAGGCGTGCACCTCGAAGACGGCAGCGGCCTGTCGGTGAACAACCGCATCACGCCCAAGGCCCTGGTCAAGCTCGTGCGGTTGGCCGCCAACCCCGAGCACCCGGGGCTCTACCCGGTGGTCGGAGGCCTGCCCACCGGCCACTTCACCGGCACCCTTGCCGAGCGCTACACCGACGACAGCGGCGCGCAGGCCGGCGCCGGGCGCGTCCACGCCAAGACCGGCACCCTCAGCGGAGTGAGCACTCTGGCGGGAACGTCCTACACGGCCGACGGGCAGTTGCTGGCGTTCGCGTTCATGCTCAACGACCCGTCCGCATACGGCGGCACGCTCGACACCTTCGCCGCCGCCATCGCCGAATGCGGTTGCAGCTAGCTCCCGGCCCCGGCCCCGGATCCCCGGGCCCGACCGGCCCCATGCCGAGGCCGCCGTCGGGAACATCCCTGAGGAATCCCGGAAATCGCCGCGCCCAGCGCCCGATCGGCGATTTCGTAGGTACGGTGAATGCGTGAGTTTGATCGACTGGGACGTAGCCGTCAGCACCGGAGTCCGACTCGTGCGGCCCGGCCCGCAGGTGGACCTCGCAGATGCCCGCCAGGCCGTGGCGCAGCTTCGCGAGCTGTCCGTCACCGCGCAGGGCCACGTACGCGAGTTCACCGGTATGAAACCTCTCGAACCGGCCGGACCAGCGGTCATCGTCGACCGTCCGGGCTGGATCAAATCGAACGTCGACGGGTTCCGCGTGGTACTGGAGCCCATCCTCGACCGCCTCGGCGGTGCGCAGTCCAACGGGGCCGCGGGCACATTGACCACGGTCGTCGGGTCCCGGGTCACCGGGGTCCAGTTGGGTGCCGTGCTCTCCTATCTCGCCGGGCGCGTGCTGGGGCAGTACGAACTGTTCCTGCCGCCCGACCCCGACGGCAGCGCGCCGACGGGGCGGTTGACCCTGGTCGCGCCGAACATCGTGCACGCCGAGCGCGAACTCGACGTCGACCCCCGCGACTTCCGGCTGTGGGTGTGCCTTCACGAAGAGACCCACCGCATGCAGTTCAGCTCCACGCCCTGGCTGCGCGACTACGTGCAGGGCCAGATGCAGGAGATGCTGCTGGCCTCCAACATCGACGCCGCCGATGTGCTCGCCCGGCTGCGCTCGGCCGGCGAGGCCGTTGCCGATGCGGTGCGCGGCGGAGAGGGCAACCTCGTCGAGGTCTTCCAGAGCGAGGAACAGAGCGAGATCATGGACCGCATCACCGCGGTCATGACCCTCGCCGAAGGCCACGGCGACTACGTGATGGACGCGGTCGGCCCCGAGGTCGTCCCTTCCGTCGCCGAGATCCGGCGCCGCTTCCAGCGCCGCCGCGAGGGCGCAAACCGCATCGACAAGCTCATCCGCCAGCTGCTGGGCATCGACCTGAAGATGAAGCAGTACGAGGAGGGCGCGGCGTTCGTGCGCTCCGTTGTCGCCCAGGTGGGCATGGCCGAGTTCAACCGCGTGTGGGAGTCGCCGGAGACTCTGCCGACCATGAAGGAGATCCGCAACCCCGACTCCTGGGTCGAGCGGGTCGTGCGCCCGGCGGCGCTGCCGCAGGAGTTCGGCGAAGGCCCCTCCGGGCCGCCGCCTGCGGCCGGGGCCCCGGGCGGCTCGACCGGCGGGTGATTCGGGTCGCGGCCGGGGGCCGGCCGTGAGCGGTCCGCCCGCCGCGGTCGCCGCGGTGCGCCGCGCCGTCCGCGGCACGCTGGCCGGGTTGGCGCCCGACTCGCTGGTGCTGGTGGCCTGCAGCGGCGGCGCCGACTCGCTGGCGCTGGCCGGCGCGACCGCGTTCGCGGCCCCGCGGCTGGGGCTGCGCGCCGGCGGTATCACCGTCGACCACGGGCTGCAGGACGGCTCGGCCGACCGCGCGGCCGAGGTCACCGCCACCATGCGCGCCGTCGGCCTGGACCCCGCTGAGAGCGCAGCGGTGCACGTGGGTGCCGAGGGCGGCCCCGAGGGCGCGGCCCGCACATCGCGCTACACCGCTTTGGACCGGGCGGCCGAGCGGCTGGGGGCGGCCGCCGTCCTGCTGGGGCACACCCGCGACGACCAGGCCGAAACCGTGCTGCTGCGCCTGGCGCGGGGCTCGGGCGGCCGTTCGCTGGCCGGGATGCCCGCGCGGACCGGGCGCTACCTGCGGCCCCTGCTGGGGCTTTCCCGCGCCGAGGTGCACACCGCCTGCGCCGACATGGGGCTGGTGCCGTGGAGCGATCCGCACAACGCCGATCCGGCCTACGCGCGCTCGCGGGTGCGCCGCGATGCGCTGCCGGTCCTGGAGGCGACACTGGGGCCGGGGATCGCCGAGGCGCTGGCCCGCACCGCCGACCTGCTGCGCGACGACGCCGAAGCGCTGGATTGCTGGGCCGATGCCGCCGACGCGCAGGTGCGCGCGGGTTCCGGCAGCGGCGGGGTCCTCGACGCCGCCGCGCTGGCCGAGCTGCCGCGCGCCGTACGCACCAGGCTGCTGCGCCGCGCCGCGATCGCCGCCGGGGCGCCGGCGGGCGCACTGGGCGCGGTCCATATCGCCGAGCTGGACCGGCTGGTGGCCGACTGGCGCGGTCAGGCGCACATCGACCTGCCCGGAGGGGTGCGCGGGCTGCGCGAACAGGGCCGCATCTCTTTTGATCGGGCGGCGCCGGATCCGGGGTAGCGGATTATCGGGCGGCCGTGGTGGCCCAACTCACCATGGCCCGCCCGGTGCCGGGGCAGGCGGGGTACAGCGGCCGCACAGCGGTGCGCGTGTGCCGCGTATCAGGGCGGTGCCGCCGCCGAGCACGGCGGGCGGGGACGGGCGCCGCGCGGTGTCCGTCTATTCTGGGGACGTTCTGCCAACTCCGACCTGAGCAGCGAGGTCAGCCAAGCGTGGACGCGAAAGACATGGGCGAGGATCTGGAGAAGGTCCTGGCGACCGAGAGCCAGATCAGTGCCAGGCTGAGCGAGATGGCGGCCGAGATCGACGCCGACTACGCCGGCAAGGACCTGCTGCTCGTCGGTGTCCTCAAGGGCGCCGTCATGGTGATGGCCGACCTCGCCCGCGAACTGCACCACCCGTGCGAGATGGACTGGATGGCGGTGTCCTCTTACGGGGCAGGCACGACCTCCTCGGGGGTCGTGCGCATCCTCAAGGACCTCGAAATCGACATCAAGGACCGCAGCGTCCTCGTCGTCGAGGACGTCATCGACTCCGGGCTGACACTGTCGTGGCTGGTTGGAAACCTGCGGTCGCGCGGACCCGAGTCGGTCGAGATCTGCACGATGGTGCGCAAACCGCTCGCCTTCGAAGTGGACCTGGACGTGCGCTACATCGGCTTCGACGTGCCCAACGAGTTCATCGTCGGCTACGGGTTGGACTACGCCGAGAAGTACCGCAACCTGCCGTTCATCGGCACCCTCGCCGAGCACGTTTACCAGAGCTGACCGGTGCCCTCGGGCCCGCGCCCGCTGCGGCAGGGGCACGGCGGGCTTTGCGGCCGATGGTCCCTGCGGGGGCAGGCCGGTGCGATGATGCAGCGGTAGCCGGAGCGCAGGAGCGGGAACAACGCGCCCCTCCTTGTACGTTTGAGACATGACGGTTGTACACCGTCCGCGAACGCAGGGAGACGTCAGTGCACCTGGTAATGAACGGGGTGTACCGTCGGTTATCCCGGCGTAGCTGTAGGGACTCTGCGGGCAGGCGTACACACTGCGCGCCTCCGCAGCGAATATAGGAAAGTGTCCGATAGGTTCCGCTTCCGGCGGCCACATGGGGCTTCTCGACCAACAGTGCGGGTTGCGCACACGGCGCACAGGCGCCGGCGTCCGCTGCTGAGGCCGTGCCGACCCCTGCGGTTTTCGGGGCAAGCCGCCTGGTCAGGAGGGACGGACCCAGCGGGGTTCCGGATAGATGAATCTCAAGCGCTATTACCGCGGGCCATGGCTGTGGATATTGCTCGTCGGCCTGGTGATGTTGTTCGCCGTCTTCCAGTTCATCGGACCGGGTTCCGGTAATGAACCGGAGAAAGTCGACACCTCCAAGGTCCTCGACCTGATCGCTCAGGACAAGGTCGACAACGCCCGGCTGATCGACAAAGAACAGCGCATCGAGCTGACCACCACCGGCGGCAAGGTCTACGAGGCCTACTGGGTCGCCGGCCAGGGCCAGGAGATCGCGCAGCAACTCGAAGACCTCGAGCAGGACGGCGGCAACGCCGACCAGGGCGGCAACCTGCAGTCCTACGACATCGAGGTCCCGCAGGACAGCATGCTCGTGTCGCTGCTGTTCAGCTTCCTGCCGCTGGTCCTGATCATCGCCATCTTCCTGTTCATCATGAACCAGATGCAGGGCGGCGGCGGCCGTGTGATGAACTTCGGCAAGTCCAAGGCCAAGCTGATCACGAAGGACACGCCCAAGAGCACGTTCGCCGACGTCGCGGGGGCCGACGAAGCCATCGAGGAACTCGGGGAGATCAAGGACTTCCTGCAGAACCCTTCGAAGTTCCAGTCGATGGGCGCGAAGATCCCCAAGGGCGTGCTGCTCTTCGGTCCCCCCGGCACCGGTAAGACGCTGCTTGCCCGCGCGGTCGCCGGCGAGGCCGGTGTGCCGTTCTACTCCATCTCCGGCTCCGACTTCGTCGAGATGTTCGTCGGTGTGGGCGCTTCGCGGGTGCGCGACCTGTTCGAGCAGGCCAAGGCCAACGCGCCGGCCATCATCTTCGTCGACGAGATCGACGCCGTGGGGCGCCACCGCGGCGCCGGCATGGGCGGCGGCCACGACGAACGCGAGCAGACCCTCAACCAGATGCTGGTCGAGATGGACGGGTTCGACATCAAGGGCGGGGTCATCCTGATCGCCGCCACCAACCGCCCCGACATCCTCGACCCCGCGCTGCTGCGCCCGGGCCGCTTCGACCGCCAGATCGTCGTCGACCGCCCCGACATGGAGGGCCGCAAGGGCATCCTCGAGGTCCACGCCAAGGGCAAGCCGGTCGCCGAAGACGTCGATCTCAACGTCATCGCCCGCCGCACCTCCGGCATGACCGGCGCCGACCTCTCCAACGTCGTCAACGAGGGCGCACTGCTGTCGGCCCGTGCCGGACACAACGAGATCGACATGGCGACCCTGGAAGAGGCCATCGACCGCGTGATGGCCGGTCCCGAGCGCAAGACCCGCGTCATGTCCGACTCCGAGAAAAAGGTCATCGCCTACCACGAGGGCGGCCACGCCCTGGTGGGCCACGCACTGCCCAACGCCGACCCCGTCCACAAGATCACCATCCTGCCGCGGGGCCGCGCGCTCGGCTACACCATGTCGGTGCCGATGGAGGACAAGTTCCTCACGTCGCGCTCGGAGATGATGGACCAGCTCGCGATGATGCTGGGCGGACGCGCCGCCGAGGAGATGGTCTTCCACGAGCCCACCACGGGTGCGGCCAACGACATCGACAAGGCCACCAGCCTGGCCCGCAACATGATCACCGAGTACGGCATGAGCGAGCGGCTGGGTGCGCGCAAGTTCGGCAGCGGCAATACCGAGCCGTTCCTGGGCCGCGAGATGTCGCACTCGCGCGAGTACTCCGAGGAGATCGCCTCGGTCATCGACGAAGAGGTGCGCCGCCTCATCGAGTCGGCCCACGACGAAGCCTGGGAGATCCTGCTGGAGTACCGCGCCGTCCTCGACGACCTGGTGCTGCACCTGCTGGACAAGGAGACCCTGTCCAAGGAGGAGGTCCTGGAGATCTTCGCGCCGATCACCAAGCGGCCCTCGCGAGGCTCCTACACCGGCTACGGCAAGCGCCAGCCGTCCTCCCGCCCGCCCGTGCAGACGCCCAAGGAACTCGCCCTGATGGGGCCGCGCGACCTGGACGAACTGTCGGCGGGCAACGGCCAGGTCGACTACTCCGGCGGCG
The DNA here is from genome assembly GCF_054778995.1 of Streptomonospora sediminis. Taxonomy (NCBI): domain Bacteria; kingdom Bacillati; phylum Actinomycetota; class Actinomycetes; order Streptosporangiales; family Nocardiopsidaceae; genus Streptomonospora; species Streptomonospora sediminis. Next base: position 83,978 of record NZ_BAAGYZ010000021.1, on the reverse strand, counting down.
AGCCCTGGGGCGAGTCCGACCGGCAGGGCGAGCACGCCGAGGGCGGTACGTCCACCGGCGGAGTGAACGGCCGCGAACGCCCGCAGGGCGAATCCGAAGACGAGCCCGGGGACCAGGCGTGAGCGCCGAATCCCCCGATCCCGACGAAATCCCGCTGGTCGTACCCGCGAACAAGGCGGTCGACCACCCGCGGATCGAGAAAGCGGTCCGGGAGATCCTCCTGGCCATCGGCGAGGACCCGGACCGCGACGGCCTGCGTGAAACCCCGGCGCGGGTCGCGCGGGCCTACGAGGAACAGTTCGCCGGGCTGAACCAGCAGCCCGAGGACGTGCTGACCACGGTGTTCGAGGCCGGGCACGAAGAGATGGTGCTGGTCCGCGACATCGAGCTGTACTCCACGTGCGAACACCACCTCGTCCCGTTCTACGGCAGCGCCCACGTCGGCTACATCCCCAACAGCAAGGGCCAGATCACCGGGCTGTCCAAGATCGCGCGGCTGGTCGACGTCTACGCCCGCCGCCCCCAGGTGCAGGAGCGGCTGACCACCCAGGTCGCCGACGGCATCATGAGCCACCTGGAACCGCGGGGGGTGATCGTGGTGATCGAGGCCGAGCACCTGTGCATGACAATGCGGGGGGTGCGCAAACCCGGCGCCAAGACCGTCACCTCCGCGGTGCGCGGCGACTTCCGCAACCGCGACCGCACCCGCGCCGAGGCCATGAGCCTGATCCTCGGCCAGCACTGAGCCCTCGGAAACACCCGCGTGCCGGGCCCGCGGCGCTCCGGCCGCCGGTGCCGGCGCGGGTTCCGCCGCCCGGCCCCGCCACTGAGACTGGGTGAACTCCCATGATCGATCGTATGGCGGGTCGCAGCGGAAGCCGGGGGTCTCGTAGGCTGATCGGCAAGATCGGCCGGTCCGCCGCGGCGCACTCCGCCGCCGTTCAGCGGCCCGGATGAGGGCGGGCGCCGCCCGCGCCCCGGCCGCGGCGGTCCACGAGCGTGAGGGGAAGAAAAGATCACGGCTATCGAAGCGAACGGATCCCAGCAGTGGGAGGGCGCCGCCGCAGGGCCCGCCCCGCTCCCTTCGGGCGCCGACCTTCCCGGCCTGCCCGTGCGGCAGCGGTGCCTGGTCATGGGCGTCGTCAACGTAACGCCCGACTCGTTCTCCGACGGCGGCGAATGGTTCGACACCGCCGCCGCCATCGAGCACGGTGTCCGGCTCGCCGGCGACGGCGCCGACATCGTCGATGTGGGCGGCGAGTCCACTCGCCCGGGGGCGCAGCGGGTATCCCGCGATGAGGAGCTGCGCCGCGTCGAGCCGGTGGTCCGCGAACTCGCCGGCCAGGGCATCGCCGTCAGCGTCGACACCATGCGCGCCGAGGTCGCCGAACGCGCGGTCGCGGCCGGAGCACGGCTCGTCAACGATGTCAGCGGCGGCCTGGCGGATCCCGCCATGGCGCGCCTGGTCGCGGCGTCCGGTGTCGCCTACGTACTGATGCACTGGCGCGGCCACAGCCACCTGATGCAGGACCGCGCCCGCTACGCCGACGTCGTCGGCGAGGTCCACGACGAACTGCGCGACCGCATGGCGGCCATGGTCGACGAAGGCGTCGACCCCGCCCAGATCGTCCTCGACCCCGGGCTCGGGTTCTCGAAACTGCCCGACCGCGCCCACAACTGGGCACTGCTCGCCCATCTCGACCGTTTCAACGACTTGGGGCGCCCACTCTTGATCGCAGGTTCCCGCAAGCGCTTCCTCAGCCGGCTGCTCAGCGACACCGACGGCAACGAACGCGCCTTCACCGGCTGCGACGACGCCACTCTCGCACTGACCACGCTCTGCGCCGCTCAGGGCGCCTGGGCGGTCCGGGTACACGACGTGCTGCCCAACGCCGACGCGGTGCGGGTCGCCGGAGCCTGGCGCTCCGGCGGTGCGCTGCTCGATGCGGGACGCGGTGAACCCATCGGCCGGAGCGGCCTGTGAAATCCCGGCAGGAGGTCATGGAGCGCGTGGCCGAGGCCAACGCGCAGTTCTACGGTGCGATCGAGAACGGCGACATCGACCTGATGCGCCGCGTATGGGCCGAGGAGGACGAGGCTCCCGACCTCGTCTGCATCAACCCCGGATGGCCGCTGCTGCGCGGACGCGCCGAGATCATGCGCGCCTGGGCGCTGATCATGGCCAACGTTCCCTACATCCAGTACGTGCTGACCGAGACCCACATCGGTGTCGGCGGCGAGGTGGCCATGGTCACCTGCGAGGAGAACGTGCTCACCGCCGAAGACGACAACCCCGGGTTCGTCGCGGGCGGGCAGGTGGTCACCACCAACCTGTTCGTGCGCACGTCCCAGGGCTGGCGGTTGTGGTCGCACCATGCCTCGCCGGTCCTGCTCGACGACGACGGCGACGAGCAGGACGGTGACCCGGTTTGACCCATGCCTCCGACGCCTCCTCCGACCGCATCCGGCTGAGCGGGCTGCGCGCCCGCGGATACCACGGGGTGCTGCCGCAGGAACGGCGCGAGGGCCAGGAGTTCGTGGTCGACGCGGTGTTGCACGTCGACCTGCGCGAGGCCGGGCGCAGCGATGACCTCGCGCATACGGTGCACTACGGCGAACTCGCCGAGCGCCTGGTGGCGGTGGTCCGCGGCGATCCGGTCGACCTGATCGAGACCCTGGCCGAGCGGCTGGCGGCGGTGTGTCTGGCCGAGGCCCGGGTGCGCCGGGCCGAGGTCACCGTGCACAAACCCCAGGCGCCCATCCCGCACGCGTTCGGCGACGTCGCCGTCACGATCGTGCGTGAAAGCGGGTGAACGAGTGCGGCGAGCCGAGCCCCCGGCGGCAACGGCCCCGGGCACCGGGCGCGGACCGCAGCACGCGGTGGACGAAAGGGGCGGTGGGCGATGAGTGAAAACGTGGCTCCGCGGCGGGTCGTGCTGTCGCTGGGTAGCAATGTCGGCGACAGGTTGGCCGCGCTGCAGAACGCCGTCGACGCGCTGTTCGACGCACCCGGCCTGGAGCCGGTGGCGCTGTCACCGGTCTACGAGACCGCACCGGTGGGCGGACCCGAGCAGGGACCGTTCCTCAACGCCGTCATCGCCGCCGACACCCGGATGCCCCCGGGTGTGTTGTTGGAGCGCGCGCAGTCGGTGGAAGAGGCGTTGGGCCGGGTGCGCGACGTGCGCTGGGGGCCGCGGGTCCTCGACGTCGACATCATCGCGGTCGACCGGCAGCTCAGCGACGACCCCCGGCTCACCCTGCCCCATCCGCGCGCCCACGAGCGGGCGTTCGTACTGCGGCCCTGGGCCGATATCGACCCCGGCGCCGAGATCGCCGGACGCGGCGCAGTGCGCGACCTGCTCGCCGGTGTCGCCGACCAGGAACTGCACCGCCGGGACGATCTGGAACTGCGGGTCTGAGCGTGGCCGCCGACGAGGTTGTGAGGACTGTGTACGACGACAACGAGGACCGGCCCGAAGAGCACGGCGGCGAACACGGCTCCGGCGGCGAGGGCGGGCCGGGCCGCATCGGGCCGACCGGGTGGCGCGTGCCGCTGGGCATCGCCGTTGTGGCGGCGGTGCTTACCTACCTCGTGGTCGACAGCGTCTACGCGTCCATCCCGATGCTGCCGTGGAGCGCGATCCCCACACTGCTGCTGCTCGCCGCAGCCGAGGCGATCGCGGCCGTGCACACCCGGCGCCGGATCCAGCGGGTGCCCGGCACCGAGCCCATCGAACCGCTGAGCGCCGCCCGCCTGGTGGCCTTGGCCAAGGCCAGCGCGATGTTCGCGTCGGTGGCCATCGGCGGTTTCGCCGGAATGCTGACCGCCCTGGCCGGCCGCCTCACGGCGGTCGATGCCCGCACGGACGCGCTGACGGCGGGCGGCACCCTGCTGGCGGCCATCGTCCTGCTGGTGGCGGCGCTGTTTCTGGAGTACGCCTGCCGTGTACCGGGCGAGGACGAGCCGAACGGCCCCAAGACCTGACGAGCCGCCGGTGCTGCACAGGCTGTGGACAACCGCGCGTGTGCGGAACCGCAGGCAGCGGCGAGCGGGTCCGGGACACGCCGGGCGCGGCACGCCGGGTGGCGTCCGAAATGGCTGGTTGCGGACTGGTTCGATCGGTCCTGTGCGCGGCGGCGCCCCGGAATGGCATCGGGATGATTGACTGGAATAGTGGATTTTGCCGCGTCTGAGCCAGACTCTCAGCAAACCGCCTCCGGCCCGCCCGAGGCCGGCGGCGCGCTGCCCGGCCAGGGCGCCCCGGACTCCGCCCAAGGCCGTGGCCAGGGCGAACAGGCCGCCCGCATCGACGCCGCCTTTGCCGCGCCCGCGGGCGCGCCATGGAACCGGGTCGCCCCGGCGCTGACCTGGTACCGCCGCTTCGTCCTGCTCGCGGTGCTCGTGCCCGTGCTGCTGCTGGGCGGGGCCGCGCTGTGGGTGGCCGGGTGGCCGTGGGCCCTGCTCTGGGCCATTCTGGTCGCCGGTGCAGGCGCCGGCGGCTGGTGGGCGGCGGACCTCATCCGCGGCACTTGGGGTTACGCCGAAGGCGAAACCGACCTGTACCTTACCTACGGCCTGGCCACCCGCCAGCTCGTCGTGATCCCCTACGGCCGGATGCAAGTGGTCGACGTCACCTCCGACCTGCTGGAACAGGCGCTGGGCACGGCCACGGTGCAGGTGCGCACGGCGGCCACCACCGCCGACACCCGCATCCCGGGGCTGCTGCTGGACGACGCCGTACAGCTGCGCGACCGTCTGGCCGCCCGCAGCGAGACCTTCTCTACGGGGTTGTGACCGTGAGCAACGCCGACCGCAACGGGCCCGGAGCCGACACCGGCGGACCCGCCGACGACCAGAGCCGCGGGCCCGGCGGCGGTTCAGCCGAGCCGCACGATCACCAAGCGAACCCCCGCCGGGAGCCGCCCGCCGGCGGAACGTGGTTCGGCTCCGCTGACCCTGCTGACTCGGCCGATCCAGCCAACCCGGCTCGCGGCGGCCACGGGCCGGGCGACCGGCGCGGGGCGGCCTGGTTCGCCGCGGAACCGGACGCCGGTGCAGACGAGCCGGCGGCAGACGGCGGACCCGAAGACGAACCCGGCTCCGGAATCCGCGCCTGCGATGCTGCGAACGAGAGCAAGGACTCGGAAATCCCCGAGGCCCCCGAAGACCCCGGTGGTCCGGCTGCCCGAGCCGAAAGCCGGTCCCCGGCGGACACCGAAGGCGCCGCGGCTGCGGCGGACGATCGCGAGCCGACTGCGCAACCGCGCCGGTCGAGCGGTTCCGGCGGCGCCGGGGGATACGGCAGCGGCCGGGATCCGGTGGGCGGCGGTGCTGATCACGACGGCGGCGATGAGGACGACGGCGATCCCGACGCCTGGGCCTTCGACGAGGAACCGCCGCGGCGCGAGATCCCTGGACTGCGGCCGGTGACCGCTCCAACCGATACTCACCGTTCGGAGCAGGTTGCGCCGCCGCCGGCGGATGAGCGTCCGTTCTACGCGCCCGAGGAAGGTGCGGAGACCGCGGCCGGCAGCGGCGCCGACCTTGGCGGATCTGCCGATGGGGCTGTCAGCACTGACGGCGCGGACACCGCCGAGGGCACCGGCGGCGCGGACGCGGCTCGGGGCGGAGCCGGCGAGTCCGCTGAATCCGGACAGCACGGGTCGGGCGAGCGACCCGATGACCAGCCCGCGGGCGGTTCCGGCGCCGACGCGTCACCGGGCGGCACCATTGTCGGTATCAACGCGGCAGGTGTCCCGGTCGAGTGGTCTGCCGGCGACCAGCCCGGCCGTTCGACCGCCGGACCGCCGAACCGGGGGAGCCGACAGCCCCGGTTCGCTCCCGCGCCCGCAACACCGGCGACCGGCCCGCCGCCCGCTACCGCCTATCCTGCTCGACCGCCCGCTGCGGACCCCCGGCACACGGGTGCCGCCCAAGAGTGGGCGCATCCACCGGCGCCCCCGGCCGCCTCGCCGCAGCCGCCGCCCGCCGCCGGTCCGCAGGCGCACCCGGAGCAGTCCCAGCACCGGCAGAATCCACAGGGCCCGTCCGCCGCCCCGGGCCGACCCTCCGCGCCGGGACCGGCTCCCGGCCAGGCGCCCGGGGCCGGTTTGCCTCCCGGCCCGCCTGGACCGCCGCGGGGCCCTGCCCCGCAGCCCGTCGACACCTCCGGCGGCGGGCACGTGCGCTTCCTGCCGCCCACAGCCGAGACTCCGCCGGGCTCCGCACCTGCCGCTCCTGCGCAGCGCGGGCCCGAGAAACACCAGCAGGCGAACGAGCCCGACATCACCCGCGGCGCCCACCGCACCCACTGGGCGACCGTGCCGCTCCAAGTGCTGCTGGCCGTTGTCGTCTTCCTTGCCCTTCCCGGGCCGCTGCTGCTCCAGTTCGGGCTCGCCTGGGTGCTGCTCATGGCGCTGGCGATCGCCTGCGGCGCGGTCGCGTTCACCCTGCTGGCCTGGTGGAACTCCTCCTTTGGCCTGCGCGAGGACCATCTCGTGGTGCACACGGGCCTGCTCCGCAGGTCCTCGCGCGAGATCCCGCTGAGCCGGCTGCAGGCCGTCGACGTTGTGCGGCCGCTGCTGATGCAGGTCCTCGGGCTGGCCGAGCTGCGCGTGGAGCTCGCCGGCGGCGACTCCAGCGAGATCCGGTTGCGCTACCTCAGCTGGGGCCGGGCCGAGCGCCTGCGGGCGACCCTGCTCGCCCACGCGGCCGGGCTCTCGGGCGCCACACCCGAGGCCCCGGAGTGGCCGTTCTACAAGCTGCCGTTCGGACTGCTGCTCGGGGCGCTCGCGTTCCGATTGCCCGTGCTGGGCAGCGTGATGCTGTTCGTGCTGCTCATAGCGGCCGGCATGGCCGTGGGTGCAGGTACGGGCATCTTCGAGGCCGGGGTGCTCGGCGGCGCCGTGCCACTGCTGCTGGGGCTGATGCGCGGCTTCCTGGGCCCGCTCATGCGCTACACCGACTTCTACGCCTCACTGTCCCCGGACGGACTGCGGCTGCGTTACGGTGCCTTCCAAGCCCGCATGCAGACCGTGCCGCCGGGGCGGGTGCAGGCCGTCCGCATCGTCGAACCGCTGCTGTGGCGGGCGCTGGGGGTGGTGCGGGTCGAGGCCAACGTGGCCGGTTACGTCGGCGAGCGGCAGATGGACTCCTCGACGCTGCTCCCGGTCGTCCCGCGGCGGCTCGGCTATCTGCTGGTCGGCGAACTGTTCCCCGGGACCGACGTCGCGCACACGCCGGTAATGCGCCCTGCCGCGAGCGGGCGACCGGGCGACGGCGCCGTGGGTGTCGACGACCGGTTGTTCGCGACGCGCCGCGGCATCGTGTGCCAGGTGACCGAGATCGTGCCGCACACCCGGACGCAGACCATCCGGATGAGCGCGGGACCGCTCAGCCGGCGGCGCGGCGTGGCCACCGTCGACGTCGACACCCCGCCCGGACCCATCAGGGCACGGGCCACCGGCTGCGAGATCGGCGAGGCGCGCCGGATCGTCGACGGCATGGCCGCCTACGGGCACACCGCCCGCCGATTGAATGCCGGCCCGGAGCGCTGGGCCACCCGCAGCGACGCGGCGGCCGACGGCAATACCTCTGCTTAACGACCGCTGAGCGGATGACCGCACACCCAGCCGCGGTTGCCGGTCGCCGACCGTACTGAGCATTTGCAACGTTGCGGCGACCGGTCGGCTGCGCGGCCTTGTGGTCTGCCGGGCGGCGGGTGGTCTGCAGAGAAAGGCGGCACCGAGGGCGCCGATGGGTTCACAACTGACGTATTACTCCTGAGATGCCCGGATTGCGTGCTGATTCGGGCGGGACGAAACAAGGCAGCGCGGTCGGCCGCAACGCCGCCTGCCACCGCCGCCCCCGTTGCGGCCGCCACCACCTGTGCACGGCACTCGTGGCGGTCGACCGAAGCCCGAGTCGTCTTTGGTTCCGCTTTCCCTGTAGGCCGCCCGTTACCCGGCCGGTCACAAGGCCGCCCAGCGGACCGTGGCCGCCATGGTTGCCACCCCACCGCCTTGCCGCTCCACCGCTTCCACCCCTCCACCCCTCACCATGGTCGAGATCGCGATGATTCGGCTTCGGCAACCCGGCCCGCAACCATGCCCGCACCCGGAGATGCCGGTGTTGACCAAAGTGGCGTGTGTCACACAAGTGGCGCCTGCGTGCCACTGAGGCTGGAGGTTGGTGGTGGAATGTCCGGACAATTCCCGCCACGCAGGGTGCCTGAATGATTGCGGCCGGTTATTCACATTCGTGGAGTTGATGAAAATGCCGGACACAGGGGGTGGCGTGTGGCTAGATTGGTGACTGGACGCGATGTGTAATCGTGTTCTCACGCACAGTCGAACACGCCGGGCGGTGTCGCCGTCCGGCCTGCATAAGGGGAACCCACGTGCTGAAGAAGACTCTGGTCGCCAGTGCCCTCACCGCCGCCGCTGCCGGTGCGATCCTCGCGAGCGCGCCGAGCGCCTCCGCCGACGATGACATCATGACGTCGGGCAACGGGTCGCTCCTGGGCGGCAACCAGATCGTCGCCGACCTGAACGTCCCCGTTAACGTCTGCGGCAACGGAATCGGCGTTCTCGGCAACGGCGGCGGCGCCTGCCACAAGTCGGGCGCAAGCGTCTGGGAGTAACCAACACCGCTCTCGTGCTCCCGCGCTGGGGGAGCACATGCTGAGCCACGAGCCGGCGTCGTCCCGCGGGGCGGCGCCGGCTCTCTGTTGTCCGCAGGCGCCGCCGGGTCCTGCAGCGCGGTCGGCGGGCGGGCCCGGCGGGACGGCGTGGCCCGCACGGCCGCCGGCGGTAAGTAAGCTGGCCGCGCAGATGTCCGGTACCCCGGGTGGACTGGAACGAGGTGCGATGCAGCAGGCGGACGAGAACACGCAGCGGCCGGCCCGGCTGCGGGTCGGCGTTGTCGGCGCGGGCCGGGTGGGTTCGGTGCTCGGCGCTGCGCTGGAGCGGGCCGGCCATCAGGTTGTCGCCGCCTCCGCGGTGTCCGAGCATTCCCGTGAGCGGGCCGCACGGCGGCTGCCCGCGGCGCGTATCGCGGAACCCGCCGAGGTGGTGGCCGGCTCCGACCTGGTGCTGCTCACGGTCCCCGACGACGCCCTCGAACCCCTCGTGCGCGGGCTCATCGAGACCGGTGTCGACGTCAACGGCACGTTCCTGGTGCACACCAGCGGCAGCCACGGCCACCACGTACTCGCGCCGGCCACCTCAGCCGGGGCGCTGCCGCTGGCCCTGCACCCGGTGATGACGTTCACGGGCCGCGACGAGGACATCGACCGCCTGGTGAGCTGCACTTTCGGTGTCACCGCCCCCGATACGCTGCGGCCCATCGCCGAGGCGCTGGTCGTCGAGATGGGCGCCGAGCCCGTGTGGATTCCCGAGGAACACCGCGCGCTTTACCACACGGCCCTGGCCGGCGGCGCGAACCACCTGGTCACGCTGGTCGCCGAGAGTGCCTCGCTGCTGCGGGCCGCGGGTGTGGAGCATCCGGCGCGCATGCTCGGTCCGCTGCTCGGCGCTGCGTTGGACAACGGGCTGCGGCTGGGTATGGACGGCCTCAGCGGCCCGGTCCTGCGCGGCGACACCGCGACCGTGGCCGCCCACATCGGCGAACTGCGCCGCCACTCGCCCGAGAGCGTGCCCGCCTACATCGCGCTGGCCCGGCTGACCGCCGACCGCGCCCTGGCGGCCGGACTGCTCAAGCCGCACGACGCCGAACGCCTGCTGGACGTCCTCCAAGCGTGAGCGAATCCCCCGGACCCAGGGAGACACCCCCATGATCGATCCCGCCGAAGCACCGCGCACCGCGCCCGCGCTCGCCCGCACGTCCGAGGAGCTGGCCGAGCTCCGCTCCCGCCTGGGCCGCGTCGCCCTGGTCCCCACCATGGGAGCACTGCACGACGGCCACCGCGCGCTGATGGCCGCGGCCCGCGAGCAGGCCGACGCGCTCGTGGTCAGTATCTTCGTCAACCCGCTGCAGTTCGGCCCCGGTGAGGACTACGCGCGCTACCCGCGCGACCTTGCCGCCGACCTGGCGGTGTGCGCCGAGGAGGGCGCCGACCTGGTGTTCGCCCCGTCGGCGGAGGACATGTACCCCGGCGAGCAGATCGTGCGGATCGACCCCGGCGCCATGGGCGAGGTACTGGAGGGCGAGTTCCGGCCGGGCTTCTTCAGCGGCGTGCTGACCGTGGTGAACAAGCTGTTCAACCTGGTCCGGCCGGATGCCGCCGTGTTCGGGCAGAAGGACGCCCAGCAGCTCGCCCTGGTGCGCCGGATGGTCCGCGACCTGAACATGCCGATCGCGGTCGCCGCGGCACCGACCATGCGCGACCCCGACAACCTCGCCTCCTCCAGCCGCAACGCCTACCTCACTCCCGAGGAGCGCCGCAGCGCCCTGGCCCTGTCCAAGGCGCTGCTGTCCGGGGCGGACGCTTCGGTCACCGGGCCGGTCGGTATTGTCAGTGCGGCCCGCGCAGTTCTCGACGAGGCCGCCGCGGGCGACCCACCGGTCGCCGTGGACTACCTGTCCCTGGTCGACGCGCACACCTTTGCGGAGGTCCCCAGCGACTTCCGCGGCGAGGCCGTACTGCTCGTGGCGGCGCGCGTCGGTCAGACCCGGCTGATCGACAACGTGCCGCTCACCCTGTGAACCGCTTCCCCCGCGGCAGGCGGCGGCACCCTGGATGAAGGAGGATCCGCGGTGCCGGACACGCCACTCCCACCCGCACCTGCACCTGCGTCTGCGCCCGCACTCCCGCTCTCGTTGCCGCGCAGGCTGGCCGCGCCCGAACCGGGTTGGACCGCCTCGGCCGACACCGTGGTCGTCGGCTCCGGCATCGCCGGACTGAGCACGGCCCTGCGCTATACCGAGCTTGCGCCGCACGGCCGGGTGGTGCTGGTGACCAAGGACCTGCTCTCCACCGGCTCGACCCGCTGGGCCCAGGGCGGGATCGCCGCGGTCACCGACCCCTCCGACGCGCCGCTGGCGCACATGGTCGACACGGTCGTGGCAGGACGCGAGCTGTGCGACACGGCGGCCGTGCACACCCTGGTCACCGCCGGCCCCGAGGCGCTGCGCTGGCTCATCGAGCGCGGCACGGCCTTTGACCGCTCGGCCGACGGCCGCCTGGCGCTCACCCGCGAGGGCGGCCACCGGGCCCGCCGCATCGCCCACGCGGGCGGCGACGCCACCGGCGCCGAGATCGAGCGTGCGCTGGTACACGCCGTCACCGCCGACCCGCGCATCGAGGTGATCGAGCATGCGTTCGCGCCCGACCTGCTGACCGCCCGGCCCGCCGGCCCCGGGTCCGCGCCTGCGGCCGCCGGTGTCACCGTCCACGTCATCGGCGAGGGCGAGCGCGACGGTGTGGGCCGGGTGCGGGCGCGCGCGGTCGTGCTCGCCACCGGCGGGATCGGCCAGGTCTATGCCTCCACGACCAACCCCGGGGTTTCCACCGGCGACGGCCTGGCGCTGGGCCTGCGCGCCGGTGCGACGGCCGAGGACCTGGAGTTCGTGCAGTTCCACCCGACCGTGCTGTGGCTGGGCGCCGAGTCGCGCGGCCAGCAGCCGCTGATCTCGGAGGCGGTGCGCGGCGAGGGCGCGTTCCTGCTCGACACCGGCGGGCACCGGTTCATGCCCGACCGCCACGAGCTGGGCGACCTCGCCCCCCGCGATGTCGTGGCCCAAGGCATGGCCGCGGCGATGGCCCGCACCGGCGCCGACCATGTGCTGCTGGACGCCCGCCACTTCGGCGCGGCGATGTGGGAGGAGCGCTTCCCCACCATCCTCGCCTCCTGCCGCAAGCACGGCGTGGACCCGGTGACCGAACCGATCCCGGTTGCCCCGGCGGCGCACTACGCCTCGGGCGGGCTGCGCACCGACCTGCGCGGCCGCACCGGTATCAGCGGCCTCTACGCGGTGGGCGAGGTCGCCCGCACCGGCGTGCACGGCGCCAACCGGCTGGCCTCCAACTCGCTGCTGGAGAGCGTGGTGTTCGCCCACCGCGCCGCCGAGGACCTGGCCGAACGCACCGGGCCCGAGCCTGCCGAGCCGTTGGCGCGCTCCGCCGCCGCGGGCCCCGCCGGGCCCGCCGGCCCCAGCGGCCTGGTCGCGCCCGCCGCCGTCACCCGGATCCGCACAGTAATGTCCCGCTACGCCGGGGTGGTGCGCGACGAGGCGGGGCTGCGTGCGGCACTGGCGGAGCTGGCCGGGATCGCCGCCGACCCCGCCAACGAAGCGGCCCGGCCCGGTACCGACGCGTGGGAGGCGACCAACCTGCTCACGGTCGCCACCGCACTGGTGAACTCGGCACTGCTGCGGGTGGGCGCCGACTCCCGCGCGGCGGCCGAAACCCCGTCCGCCCCGGTTCCGGCCCGGATCAATGTCCGCGTGGGGCTCGACGGAGACCGCGGAACGGCTCCCGTGGCCGCCGACCCGCTCGCCGGCACGCTCGGCGCCGAACTGGACGCCATCGCGCGGTCCGGTGAGCACCGCGGCGGCGGAGCGGCCGGCATCCTCGACCGGGTGCATACGGCGCTGCGGGAAGACCTGAGCCTGCCCGGCGGCGCGGGCGGGCCCGGCACCGACGTCACCACCGCCGCCACGATCCCGGCCGCCCAGGTGCGCACCGCCGATGTGGTGGCGCGAGCCGGCGGTGTGGTGGCGGGGCTGCCTGCCGCCGAACTCGTCTTCGCCGCGGTCACCGGGGGCGTCCTGGAGGTCGAGCGCCATGCGGCCGACGGCGACCGGGTCGCCCGCGGCGACGTGCTGATGAGCGTCACCGCCCGCACCCGCGATCTGCTCACCGCCGAGCGGACCGCGCTGAACCTGCTCACGCACCTGTCCGGAATCGCCACCGCGACCGCCGGCTGGGTGGCCGCCATCGCGGGCACGGGTGCCCGGGTCCGCGACAGCCGCAAAACGCACCCGGGCCTGCGGGCGCTGGAAAAGTACGCGGTGCGCTGCGGCGGCGGGGTGAACCACCGCTTCGGGCTGGCCGATGCGGCGCTGATCAAGGACAACCACGTGCTGGCCGCCGGGGGAGTGGCCGAGGCCGTGCGCGCGGTGCGCGACGCCTACCCGGGCATCCCACTGGAGGTCGAGGTCGACCGGATAGACCAGATCGAACCGGCCGTATCCGCCGGTGCTACAGAGATCCTGTTGGACAACTTCACGGTCGGGGAGTTGCGCGAAGCGGTCGCGGCGGTGGCCGGACGTGCGCGTTTGGAGTCGAGTGGCGGGTTGGTGCCGGCCGACGCGGCCGCGGTGGCCGCCACCGGGGTGGACTATCTGGCCGTGGGAGCTTTGACCCATTCCAGTCCTGCACTGGACATTGCACTCGATCTTCGGGACATTCGCTGAGATCCTCCATAACTCACCAGGAGAGGCCCCAGATGCTCCTTGCGATCGACGTCGGCAACTCGCACACGGTTCTCGGGCTTTTCGACGGCGAGGTGCTCGTCGAACACTGGCGGGTCTCGACCGAGGCGCGGCGCACCGCAGACGAATGGGCGGTGGTGCTGCACGGGCTGATCGGGGGCAGCTCCATCATCGGCAGCGGGCATGTCGGCGGTATCTCGATGTGCTGCTCGGTCCCCACAGTCCAGCACGAGATGCGCGAAATGTTCCGCCGCCACTTCGGCGACGTGCCCGCGGTCATCGTCGAACCCGGGGTCAAGACCGGCGTGCCGGTCCGGATGGACAACCCCAAGGAGGTCGGCAGCGACCGAATCGTCAACGCTCTGGCGGCGGTACAGCAGTACGGCGGCCCGGCGGTGGTGGTCGACTTCGGCACCGCGACCACCTTCGACGCGGTTAGCGCCAAGGGCGAGTACGTAGGCGGGGCGATCGCGCCAGGCATAGACATCTCGGTCGAGGCGCTGTCGCGGCGCGGCGCGCAGTTGCACATGGTCGAGCTGGTCAAACCGCGCTCGGTGGTTGCCAAGAACACCACCGAGGCACTGCGCTCGGGGATCGTCTACGGTTTCGCCGGCCAGGTCGACGGGATCGTCGACCGCATGGCCCAGGAGCTCACCGACGACGCCGACGACGTCACCGTGGTGGCCACCGGCGGGCTCGCTCCCATGGTCGTCGACGAGTGCGAGACCGTCGACGCCCACGAGCCCTGGCTCACGCTGATCGGCCTGCGGATGGTCTACGAGCGCAACAGCTGAGCCTGGCGGCAACAGGGCCGCAGCCGGGCGCGGAGGCGGCTGCGGCCACTGCCGGCCGCTTCCGCGCCCGGCGCGCGTCGGGCCCACCCGCAACGGGCCGATAGGATTCACAGCGTGAGCGAAGGACTGGACGAATCGTACGACGACCTGCCCGAACAGATGCGCATCCGGCGCGAGAAACTGGACCGCCTGCGTGCGGAGGGTATCGACCCCTTCCCGCTCGGCTTCCCGCGGACCACCCTGATCGGTCCGGTCCGCGACAAACACGGGCAGCTCGCACCCGATTCGGCAACCGGTGAGCGTGTAGGCATCGCCGGGCGCGTCATGCTCTACCGCACCGGCGGCAAGCTGTGCTTCGCGACCCTGCGCGACTCCTCCGGCGACCTGCAGGTGATGCTCTCGCTGGACAAGCTGGGTGCCGACTCCCTGGCCGCGTGGAAGAGCGACGTCGACCTCGGCGACCATGTCGGGGTCGAGGGCGAGGTCATCACCTCCCGCCGCGGCGAACTCTCGGTGCAGGTCGACTCCTGGAAGCTGACCGCCAAGTGCCTGCGGCCGCTGCCCGAAAAGCACAAGGGCCTGACCGACCCCGAGGCCCGGGTGCGCCAGCGCTATGTCGACCTGATCGTCAACCCCGAGTCCCGCGCGATCGTGCAGAGCCGCGCGGCCGCCATCCGGGCGCTGCGCAACGGGCTGGACTCCCGCGGCTACACCGAGGTCGAGACCCCGATGCTGCAGCGGGTGCACGGCGGAGCGACCGCGCGGCCCTTCAGCACCCACATCAACGCCTACGACCTCGACCTGTACCTGCGTATCGCGCCCGAGCTGTACCTGAAGCGACTTGTTGTGGGCGGTATGGAGAAGGTCTTCGAGATCAACCGGAACTTCCGCAACGAGGGCGCCGACTCCACGCACAACCCCGAATTCACGATGCTGGAGTTCTACCAGGCCTACGCCGACTACGACGTCATGGCCGACCTCACCCGCGACCTGCTGCAGGAGGCGGTGCGCGCGGCGTTCGGCACCGCCGTCGTCGAGCGGGGCGGGCAGGAGTACGACCTGGGCGGCGAGTGGCCCGCGGTGCGGCTCTACGACGCGGTCTCCGAGGCGCTCGGCGACGAGGTCACCCCGCGGACCCCGCTGGAGTCGGTGCGCAAGGCCGCCGATGCCCGCGGCCTGGAGTGGAGCCCCGACTGGGGGCAGGGCAAGCTGGTCGAGCACATCTTCGAGGAGTTGGTCGAGCACACTCTGCAGCAGCCCACATTCGTGCGCGACTTCCCGCTGGAGACCAGCCCGCTAACCCGGCGGCACCGCGACGACCCGCTGGTCACCGAGAAATGGGACCTCATCGGGTTCGGTATGGAACTGGGCACCGGTTACTCCGAGCTGGTCGACCCCATCGAGCAGCGGCGCCGGCTGACCGAGCAGTCGCTGATGGCGGCCGGCGGCGACCCCGAGGCCATGCAGCTCGACGAGGACTTCCTGCGTGCCCTGGAGTACGGTATGCCGCCGAGCGGCGGTGTGGGTGTGGGCATCGACCGGTTGCTCATGGCGCTCACTGGGCGCAACATCCGCGAGACCGTGCTGTTCCCGCTCGTCAAGCCCGAGTGAGCACGGCGGCGTCGGCACCGGCCGCGCGCCGCCCTGCTAAGGCCGCTTGCGGCGATCTCGTTGCGGGATCGTGATATTCGGGGGATTCCGAAAACCGCAGGTCATCGGCATTGTTGCCGAGATCACACAGTGAGCCTCGCCCGCCCTGTTCGCAGTGGGGGCGACACTCCGGTACGTAGGTTCTTTTCGCAGGTCAATCTGTTCTTCGGGGCTTTCCGACGCCTAAGCTTGTGACCTGCGATGATCGCCATGCTACCCAATGTAGTCAAATCGACCTTGACGGGCAGTTCGCATCCACCTAGCGTTTCAAAGCAGCGGAGTGTTCCTCCGCTGGTTTGCCGTAGTGGATCGACATGACGGTGAGTGAGGATGGCTGGATACGCCCGACCATCCTTGGCCGTGTGCGCCCACGCGCGATCTGTCCGTCCCAGATCGCGCCGACCGGGACCGCGCACTCCCGGCTCACCCGGCGTGCGCCCCTGTGCCAGAGGGGCTCGCTGCCCGGGCGCCAGCGGGTGCCGGTATCCGGCCAACGCCGGCGTTCACGTGCCAGAGGCATACGCCTCCACCCCTTCTAGTCCGCTTCGGCAACGAGCTGATGTTCCGCACTCACCACGGATGAGGGAGGACGGAGTGGAACAGGCCACACTTGTACGCCGTGCTGTGAAGGACCCGGGCACCCCGCTGATGCGCGGGGGCATTGTGTCGGCGCCGGTTCCGGTCCCCGACGGGGGCCAGCACCTTCCGGTCAGCCTGACCGACGACGAACTGCAGTTGCTCGCGGAGATCGCCACCGGTGTGACCACCGATGTTGCAGCGCGCCGACTGGAGCTGAGCGCACGCACGCTGCGGCGCCGCCTGCGCGCCATCTGCGACCAACTCGGAGTCAACACCCCGATCGAGGCGGTCGTCTGGGCGGCGCGAAAGCAGCTCATCTGACCCCAGCACACCGCCGGCCGGCAAAACAGACCCCCAACCCCTCGAACCGGCCGAACGCGCTTGCGATGGACCCATTCGCGGCGGCACGCTGTCCTTCCGGGCCGGGGCGGCGGCCCCGCTCGTGGCCTCGGGGCGCCGCGGACGAGTAACCTGATTCGGCCATGCCCGTAACCCAGGTCACCGTTCGCCGCGCCCGTACCCGCGATGTCACCCGCATCCGGCAGCTCGTCGACTCTTTCAGCGGCGAGCGCCGGGTGCTCGGCAAGAGCACCGTGAACCTGTACGAGGACGTGCAGGAGTTCTGTGTCGCCGAAACCGGGGAAGGCCCCGAACGCACCATTGTGGGCTGCGGCGCACTGCACGTGCTCTGGGAAGACCTCGCCGAGGTCCGCACCGTGGCCGTCGATCCCGCGGCGCAGGGCCGCGGTGTCGGCCACAGCATCGTGGCGGCCCTGCTGGACCGCGCGCGCGAGCTCGGCGTGCGGCGCGTCTTCTGCCTGACCTTCGAGACCGCGTTCTTTGCCCGGCACGGTTTCGAGCCGATCCAGGGCGCCCCGGTCTCGCCGCGGGTCTACGAGGAGCTGCTGCGCTCCTACGACGAGGGCGTGGCCGAGTTCCTGGATCTGGAACGGGTCAAACCCAACACCCTGGGCAACACCCGGATGCTGGTGTACCTGAACGAACCCGGAACCCCGCGCTCGCACTGAGCGCCGCATCCGTCCCGGATCCGGACCGCCGCAACCGTTGGGAGTTCGCGGAACAGCCGGAGCCGCCGCATCCCGGCCGCCGCCCCGCCGGCCGTTCCTTCCAGCAGCCGGCCGCCGACCGGGACGGCGCTGCGGGGCGGCCTACAGCAGCCGCATCTGCCGGTCGCGGGGCCGCTTGCGAGTCGCCGACTCCTCATCGACCTGCATGGTCAGCCCCTGGTCGATGGCATCCAGGAAGGGCGACGGTGCAGTGTCGACCGCGGTGCCGCGGCGCGTGCGGCGCCGCGCCCGCGACAGGTACAGCCGGTGCCGGGCCCGGGTGAGCCCGACGAAGAACAACCGCCGCTCCTCAGCGGTGTCCGTGTCGGCGGAGGCGCCGGGCAGCCGGAAGGGCAGCAGCCCGTCGTCGCAGCCCACCAGGAACACCACCGGGAACTCCAGCCCCTTGGCGGCGTGCAGGGTCAGCAGCGCCACCCGGTCGGCCCGCGGGTCCAGCGCGTCGACCTCGGCCCCCATGGCCAGCGCCGACAAGAACTCCCCCAGATCCTCGCCGCACTCGGCGGCCAGCGGCAGCACCAGGTCGGCGGCGGTGCGCAGGTCGGTGCGGATGTCGGTTTCGGCGCCGGTGTCGGCGTCCGTGCCGGTGCCGGTGCCGCCCGCGTGGCGCTCGCACAGCAGCGCCACCGCCGATCGCACGCGGTCGACCAGCGGTCCGGCGGGATGGTGCGCCAGCTCCTCGGCGAGCATCCGCACGCCCGGCCGCGCAGCCAGCTTGTCGTGCGAGCGCTTCTGGTAGGGCACACCCGCGGTGTTGAAGGCCCGCATCACCGCCTCGCTCTGGGCGTCGGTGCGGTAGAGCACGCAGAAGTCGCTGAAGGACAGCCCGCCGTCGCCGTCGCCGGTCACCCGGCCGCTGTCCAGCGAGTGCCAGGAGGTGCCGCCCAGCAGCCGGTCGATCGAGCGGGCCACGAACGAGGCCTCGGCGCGTTCGTCGGCCGCCGTGTGCAGGCCGATCCGCGGCGGGTCGGTGAAGTCGCCAACGGCGCGCAACTCCCGGCCCGGAACCAGTGATGCAGGGGCGATCGCCTGGACCGCGGCGCTGACGATCGCCGCGTTGGAGCGGTAGTTGCGGCCCAGCCGCACCGCGGCCGCCCCGGGGAAGTCGTTCTGAAAACGCAGGAAGAAGCCCACGTCGGCGCCGCGGAAACCGTAGATGGCCTGGTCGGGGTCGCCGATGGCGGTGAGGTTGCCGGCGGGGCCGGTGAGCAGCCGAAGCAGCGCGTACTGCCGCTCGTCGACGTCCTGGTACTCGTCGACGCTGACCCAGGGCCAGCGGTTCCGGTACACGGCGGTCAGCTCATCGTCGGCCCCGAGCAGGCGCACCGGCAGCGCAACGAGGTCGGTGAAGTCGACCAGGTCGAGTTCGCGCAGGCGGCGCTCGTAGCCGGCGTCTTCGGCCGCGGGTTCGCCGGAATCGCGCCGGGCCAGCAGCCGGCGGCCTTCGCGCTCGGACCCGGCGACCTCCGCGGCCACCTCCAGCTGCCGCGCGGTGTCGGCGATCGCAAAACCGGCCGAGAGCCCGGCGCGCTCGTGCTGTTCGCGCAGGATCAGCAGGCCGAGGCGGTGGAACGTGGCGACCGTGAGGTCGCCGGCGCGGTCGCCGAGCAGGTCGGCGAGGCGTTCGGTGAGCTCCTCGGCTGCGCGGCGGGTGAAGGTGATGGCCAGGAAACCGGTGGCGGGAATGTCCTGATCGGCGACGAGGTGGGCGATGCGCCGTGTCAGCGTGCGGGTCTTGCCGGTGCCCGGCCCGGCGACGATGAGCAGGGGGCCGCCCGGCGCCTGCGCGGCTGCCCGCTGGTCGGGGTCGAGGCCGTCGAGGACGCTGCGCGACGAAGCCGCAACCGCAGTCCCGTCGCCATCGGGAAACAGCAGCGGCGGATCCACGTCATTTGCCTCTTGCCCGGATGCCTCTCGCCCGGTTACCGGAAGCGTGCTGGACGCCGCTGAGGTGGCTGCTGCGGGCATCGCGGCGGGAGAGGCGGCCGCGGGCCCGGCGGCGGGCTCGAGGGGCGCGTCGGTCCACAGGGTTGCCGCACGCGGTCCGGACGGGCCGCGGCCGTTCGGGGCGCCGCCGTTTCCGCCTCCGTTCCCGCCCCGGCCGTTGCCGGCCCCGGCAGAGCCGCGGCCATGGTCCTCCTGGCCGGGGGCGGCTGGAGAGCCGGAGCCGCCGCGGCGCCGATCCGGGGCGGCCCGCTGCGGCGGACGCGGTGCGGCGGCCGGCGGCGCGAGGTCGCCGGCGTCGAAGAGGGCCGGTGCGGAACCGGCTCCGGCCAGCTCACCGGGCTCGAACATGTGGATGGTGCCGTACTCGCCGTCGTAGCCGCCGTCGCGCACGACCGCGCCCGCGCGCAGCCGGGTGATCGCCTCGCCCAGCAGCGTGCCGCCGACGCGGGCGACCTCGTCGGTGGGCGTGGTGGTGAGGATGTCCAATTCCGAGCCGAGCTCGCCCACCAGCCGCGCCACCTCGCCCTGCACCCGCTTGCTCTTGGGCCCCACGCGCACGATCTCGCTGACGATTTCGGGCAGCGGAACCAGGCTGGTGAACCCGGTGGCGCCCTCGGGGCGGCGGCCCAGCGGCTGGTCGGCCAGCTCGAAGACCCGGTGGGAGACCCCGACGGTCAGCGGCTTGCCGCAGACCGGGCAGCGGCCCCCGTGCTCGCGCGTGGTGTCGGGCTCCATGCGGACGCCGCATTTGCGGTGGCCGTCGAGATGGTATTTGCCTTCCTCGGGGAAGAACTCGACGGTGCCGCGGAATCCGTTGCGGGTCTCCAGGGCCCGGCGGATGGCGTAGTAATCGAGTTCGGTGTCGAAGCGGGTGGCTTCGCGGGCGAGCATCGGCGGCGAGTGCGCGTCGGAATTGCTGACCTGCGTGTAGGCGTCCAGCGACGACACGGTCCAGTTCATCTCCGGATCGCTGGAGAGCCCGGTCTCGATCGCGAAGATGTGGTCGGCGAGGTCGGCATAGCAGTCGGCGACGGCGTCGAATCCGGATTTCGAGCCGAGAACGGCGAACCACGGGGTCCACACGTGTGCGGGCACGAGATAGCTTCCCGGGTCGCTCGCGAGGGTGATCTCCAGCAGGTCGCGCGAATCCAGGCCCAGGATGGGACGCCCGTCGGAGGCGAGATTGCCGATACGGGCCAAATCCGCGGTGATGGCCGCGGCCGCCTCCATCGTTGGGGCGTAGAGCAAATGGTGCACCTTTCGGGTCCGTTCGCCCCGTTTATAGATGGTGGAGATCTCGACCGACAGCATGAACCGCGACGGATTCCGGCACGAGGGCGGCAGGGTGCGCAGTACCTCGGCCTCGATATCGGGGGCAAGGCGGAACAGACCGGGCTCGGCGGGCACGAGTTTGCTGCGCAACTGTTCGCGCCAGGCGGGGTGAGTGAAATCACCGGTGCCCACGACTGCAATCCCCTTGCGCGCCGCCCACCACGCCAGATGCTCCAGGTCGCAATCCTTGCTGCACGCCCGCGAGTACTTGGAGTGAATATGCAGATCTGCGTGGAAGTCCACGGTGAGGTCCTCTCAATGCCCACAGTGACCCGGTCGCGCGCAGCGAAGTAGGGTCCGCTCTCGCCGACCGATGCCGGACTCGCCCCGGAGTCAGCATGCCACGATCCACAACTCGCAGGCACCTTCGCGGGCTTATGCCCACCGCGGTGGGAGAGGTGTATACGAACAGGTAATCTGTGCATTGCGGGGGAGATCTCGACAGTGGCCGCCAGGGCTTCTGCGGGCGCCTGCCCCGTGGGGAGGCCGCCGATCCATATGCCCGCTCCGCCTGCAGGCGGAACTCCGGGTCCCGCCTGAGGCCGAATCCGGGGTGCGTTCAGTGTTCGCTGTTGGCTACCCGTGTTCGCCGTTGGCCGCGATGTTGGCCACGATGCACAGTCATTTCAATGGCGATTCGGTTGCGGCCGACTCCGCTGAGACGGTTCACCCGGCTCCGCGGACACCCGGAAGCCCTTATGTAGCGGGCTTTTGGGGCCGTCCTAAAGTCGGCGCCGGGGTGGCGTCCGAACAGGTACGCGCGGTGTCTATGATGTCGGAGTCCGCGCCCGTTGTATGAGCGGGTGTGTCGGTTGGTCGCCGGCCCCAGTCGGCGGCACCCCTGCGTGGGGTAATTGCTGCATAAAGTAACATCAAGGAAGGGGCGTGCGCTCGATGGAAGACGTTTTGTCGGCGCTGATCCCCCCTGCTGTTGTCGCTACGGTCTTCTGCACGTTCGTGGTGAAGCTGCTCCGCAAGGAGATGGCGCCGAGAACGTCGGACGGGCGGCTCGTCGGTAAGACCGACACGCCATCCGGCCGCGGATCCGCGGGTGGTCCAGCGGCTCCGCAACCCGGTGCCGAAGCCGTTGCCGCGGAAGGCGGGGCAAAGGGTGCGGAGAGCTCCGGATCGGAACTCCCCGGCGATGGCCCCGACCGGGCCGACCGCTAACCGGCAACGCACGGGAAAGGGACGGGTGCGTCCCTCGCGTTAACGACTCCGGGCCCCGGGCAGGGGTGCGGAGTCGTATCGGCCGACGAGCTGCGATTTGCTCCGGGTCGCGCCCCGGGCATAGGTCCGGCCGGTTTTCAGTCGCGTGGAGAATTGTCTTTCGCCTGCTCTCCGGCTAGTTTTATATTCAGGTGCCATCGCACCGCTCTGCTGGAAAGGTTCTATCTATGGCACAAAAAGTTCAGGTGCTTCTCGTCGACGATCTCGACGGCGGCGAGGCCGAGGAGACCGTTTCGTTCGGTGTTGACGGCACCTCCTACGAAATCGACCTCAGCGTCGACAACGCGACCAAGCTTCGTGAGGCAGTGGCGCCCTACGTCGAGGCCGCGCGCAAGGCTCCCAGCAAGACCGGCGGCGGCCGCGGCAAGCGGCAGCAGCGCAGTGCCCCCAGCCGCGAGCGCAGCGCCGAGATCCGCGCGTGGGCCAAGGCGGCAGGCAAGCAGGTCAACGAGCGCGGCCGGATCCCGGCGGCCATCGTCGCCGAGTACGAGGCCGCCCAGCGCTGAGGCCCGGGGCGGCGCCGGCATGCGAGTGGCGGTTGCGCGGAGCTCTTTCGGACCCGGGAGACCCGCGCAAGGCCATTACCTGTCGGCAGCGCCGT
The DNA here is from genome assembly GCF_054778995.1 of Streptomonospora sediminis. Classification (NCBI taxonomy): domain Bacteria; kingdom Bacillati; phylum Actinomycetota; class Actinomycetes; order Streptosporangiales; family Nocardiopsidaceae; genus Streptomonospora; species Streptomonospora sediminis. Next base: position 61,364 of record NZ_BAAGYZ010000021.1, on the reverse strand, counting down.
CCCGGCGGCGGTGTTCGCTGAGAGCAAATCTGCGCGCGAATGCGCGTTCACGGCCCGTGTGCCCTCGATATACCGGGGTGCGCGGGCCGTTCGCTTGCGGCGTAGACGGAACACTGACCCCCCGATAGGTAGTTGGATGAGGATGAACGCCCTATCGTCGGGGAAAGTCTCTGGCACGGGAGGCCCGCAGTCCTTCCGTGCAGGATGGGTTCGTCGGGCGCGCCGGGACCCCGGCCGCTTGGTGGACGGGTGGCCGAGCGCCTCCACGGGGCTTTCCCCCCGCAGGGGCCGAAATGCGGAAAGCGAGGGTCGGAACTTCCGTCCCTGCCTGACCGCTCTGTGAGGAGCGACGAGACATGTTCGAGAGGTTTACCGACCGCGCACGGCGCGTGGTGGTCCTGGCCCAGGAAGAGGCCAGGATGCTCAACCACAACTACATTGGTACAGAGCACATCCTGCTCGGCCTCATCCACGAGGGTGAGGGCGTCGCTGCGAAGGCTCTGGAGAGCCTGGGTATCAGCCTCGAAGCGGTTCGGCAGCAGGTAGAGGAGATCATCGGCCAGGGCCAGCAGGCCCCCTCCGGCCACATCCCCTTTACCCCCCGTGCCAAGAAGGTTCTGGAGCTCTCCCTCCGGGAAGCCCTGCAGCTCGGGCACAACTACATCGGTACTGAGCACATCCTGCTCGGCCTCATCCGCGAGGGCGAGGGAGTGGCGGCCCAGGTTCTGGTCAAGCTGGGCGCCGACCTCAACCGGGTGCGCCAGCAGGTCATCCAGCTCCTGCACGGCTACCAGGGCAAGGAGCCGCAGGCCACGGGTGCCTCTTCGGAGTCCACCCCCTCGACCTCCCTGGTGCTGGACCAGTTCGGGCGCAACCTGACCCAGGCGGCGCGCGAGAGCAACCTGGACCCGGTCATAGGGCGGGACCAGGAGATCGAGCGCGTCATGCAGGTGCTGTCGCGCCGTACCAAGAACAACCCGGTGCTCATCGGCGAGCCCGGTGTCGGCAAGACCGCAGTGGTCGAAGGGCTGGCCCAGAAGATCGTCAAGGGGGAGATCCCCGAGACCCTGAAGGACAAGCAGCTCTACACGCTCGACCTGGGTGCGCTGGTGGCGGGCAGCCGCTACCGCGGCGACTTCGAGGAGCGGCTGAAGAAGGTCCTCAAGGAGATCCGCACCCGCGGCGACATCATCCTGTTCATCGACGAGCTGCACACGCTCGTGGGCGCGGGAGCGGCCGAAGGCGCCATAGACGCCGCGTCCATCCTGAAGCCCATGCTGGCCCGCGGTGAGCTGCAGACCATCGGCGCCACCACGCTGGACGAGTACCGCAAGCACCTGGAGAAGGACGCGGCGCTGGAACGCCGCTTCCAGCCGATCCAGGTCGACGAGCCCACGATCTCGCACACCATCGAGATCCTGAAGGGCCTGCGGGACCGCTACGAGGCCCACCACCGCGTGTCGATCACCGACAGCGCCCTGGTGGCGGCAGGCCAGCTCGCCGATCGCTACATCAGCGACCGCTTCCTGCCGGACAAGGCGATCGACCTCATCGACGAGGCCGGTTCGCGGATGCGCATCCGCCGTATGACCGCGCCGCCGGACCTGCGCGAGTACGACGAGAAGATCTCCGATGTCCGCCGCGACAAGGAATCGGCGATCGACGCCCAGGACTTCGAGAAAGCGGCGTCGCTGCGCGACGACGAGAAGGGCCTGCTGACCAAGAAGGCGCAGCGCGAGAAAGAGTGGAAGGCCGGCGACATGGATGTCGTCGCCGAGGTGACCGAGGAACTCATCGCCGAGGTTCTGGCCACCGCCACCGGCATCCCGGTCTTCAAGCTGACCGAGGAGGAGTCCTCCCGCCTGCTGCGCATGGAGGACGAGCTGCACAAGCGGGTCATCGGCCAGGAGGACGCCATCAAGGCGCTCTCGCAGGCCATCCGGCGCACTCGCGCCGGGCTGAAGGACCCCAAGCGCCCGGGTGGTTCGTTCATCTTCGCCGGCCCGTCCGGTGTGGGTAAGACCGAGCTCTCCAAGACGCTGGCGGAGTTCCTCTTCGGCGACGAGGAATCGCTGATCCAGCTCGACATGAGCGAGTTCATGGAGAAGCACACCGTCTCGCGGCTGTTCGGCTCGCCTCCCGGCTACGTCGGCTACGAAGAGGGCGGCCAGCTCACCGAGAAGGTGCGCCGCAAGCCGTTCTCCGTGGTCCTCTTCGACGAGATCGAGAAGGCCCACAACGACATCTTCAACTCGCTGCTGCAGGTCCTTGAGGAAGGGCGCCTGACCGACGCCCAGGGCCGCAACGTCGACTTCAAGAACACCGTCATCATCATGACGACGAACCTGGGTACACGCGACATCTCCAAGGGCGCGGCCATGGGCTTCGCCAAGGAGGACGACGCACAGACGAACTACGACCGGATGAAGGCCAAGGTCCAGGAAGAGCTCAAGCAGAACTTCCGGCCCGAGTTCCTCAACCGCGTCGACGACGTCATCGTCTTCCACCAGCTCACCGAGCAGGAGATCATCGACATCGTGGACCTGATGGTCGAGAAGCTCGATGAGCGGCTCAAGGACCGCGACATGGGGCTGGAGCTGCGTCCGGCGGCCAAGAAGATGCTGGCCGAACGCGGTTACGACCCCGTGCTGGGTGCCCGGCCGCTGCGCCGCACCATCCAGCGCGAGATCGAGGACGCACTGTCGGAGAAGATCCTCTTCGGCTACCTCAAGCCCGGCCAGATCGTCGTGATCGACGCCGAGGGCGAGGGAACCGACGGCAAGTTCACCTTCCAGGGTGTGCCCAAGCCCGAGGCCGTCCCGGACACTCCTGCCGTGCAGGAGACCGCGGCCGGTACGGGCGAGTAACACCGCCGGTCCGGCGCCGGGCTTCCGGCGCCGCGGCGCGAACGGCGACAAGGGGGCGGTCCTTCGGGGCCGCCCCCTTCGTTGTGCCGCCTCACCGGCGCCGGTTCCGGCCGGTGCGGTTGCCCGGTAGCCGGACCGGCCGGACACCGTTCGCGGCCGCACCCGGGGCGGGCCCGCATCCGGCCGCGGGCCCGCCCCGGGTGCCGGTGCGCGTGCCGTTCGCCGCGGCCGCCCGATATGGTTGGCGGCTGTGGTTCCTCCCGACAGCAACTCTCCGCACCAGTACCCGTCGCAGGGTGGCGCAGAGCCGCCCCACGGCGGGCCGCCCCCGCCCTCCCAAGGCGGCGCGGCCCCGCCTTCCGGACCGCAGCCCTGGCAGCAGAACACCGGACCCGGCCCCGGACAGGCCGCACAGGGCGGCCATCCCGGGCAGGGCGGTCCGGCCGATCAAGGGCCCTACGGCCCGCCGGCCGGTTACGGGGCGCCGGGGCAACCGCCCGGCCAAGCTCCGGGCCAACCCCCGGGTCAACCTCCCGGCCAGCAGCCCTACGGCGGCTACGGCCCCCCGCCACCCGGCGGGGCGCCGCAGAAGCGGTCTTCAGGTGCGCTGTGGTGGATCCTGGGCGCGGGCGCGCTGGTGCTGGTCCTGGTGGTGGCGGGCGGCGGAGTGGCCGCCTACCTGCTGCTCGGCGATGGCGGCAGCGGTAACGGGACCGCGGTGGCCGAAGACCAGCCCGGCAAGACCGAACCCGGCGACATCGAAGGCGTGCGGACCTTCGGCGATGTGTCCCGCGAGCACACCGAGGAGCCGGTGTCCTACGACGTGTACCCGCCGCCCGGCGGCCGGCACCACCCGGTCTGGCAGAACTGCGGTGTCTACCAGCAGGAGCTGATGCCCGAGCACGCCGTCCACTCCCTGGAGCACGGCGCCGTGTGGATCACCTACCGCGACGAACTGCCCGGTGACCAGGTGGCCCAGCTGGAGGATCTCTACCGCCAGGGCGACTTCCTGCTCATCAGCCCGGCGCAAAGCCGCCAGCAGGCGCCCATCGCCGCGGTGGCCTGGGGCAAGCGGCTCGTCCTGGAAGACGCCGAAGATCCGCGCCTGGTCGAGTTCCTGAACACCTACGTGCAGGGTCCGCGGACACCCGAGCCGGGCGCGCCCTGCAGCAGCGGTACCGACGCCACCCTGGAAGCCGTCTGAACCGCTGAACCGCTGAACTGCCGGCATGCTGAACTGCCGTATGGCCGGACTGCCGAATGGCTGAAGGCGTGAACGGCCGAAGACGCGAACGGCCGAACGGTCGGCCGGGACCCCTCAGCGGAGCGCCCCCGGTCGGCCGAGCTCGGCGCGGGTCAGTTCGGCAGCGCGTAGGTGCCGTCGTCCAGCGGGTCGACCAGGCCGTCGGCCACCAACGCGTCCAGCGCCCGTTCGCGCTGCACCGGCTCTTGCCAGACCACGTCCAACGCCGTTTTGGGTACCGGCGCGGGGGAGTCGCGCAGTACGGCCAGTAGGCGGCCGCGCACCTGCCGGTCGGTGCCGGCGTAGGTCTGGCCGCGCCGCGGTGGGCCGTCGTAGGCGGGTTTGCCGGCCAGCCGCCAAGCGCACTGCGTGGCGATCGGGCAGTCGGTGCACGCGGGCGAGCGGGCCGTGCACACCAGGGCGCCCAGCTCCATCACCGCCACGGCCCAGCGGGCGGCCACCGCGGGTTCCGGCGGCACCAGGGTCTCGGCCAACGCCACCTCGGCCCGGGTCTGGGCCTTGGGCGGGTACTCCACCCCGCTGTGGGCGCGTGCCAGCACGCGCCGCACGTTGGTGTCCAGCACCGCGTGGCGCTGGCCGAAGGCGAAGCTGGCCACCGCGGCGGCGGTATAGGCGCCGACGCCGGGCAGCGCGAGCAGGTCGGCATGGTCGGAGGGGACCTCGCCGTCGTGGCGCTCGACAATGGCGCAGGCGGCGGCGTGCAGGTTCAGGGCGCGGCGCGGGTAGCCCAGCCGGTTCCACATCCGCACCGCCTCGCCCGAAGGCTCCTCGGCCAAATGAGCGGGGGTGGGCCAGCGCTCCAGCCAGGCCTGCCAGGCGGGCAGCACCCGCACGACGGGGGTCTGCTGCAGCATTACCTCGCTGACCAGGATCGACCAGGGGGAGGCGTCGTCGCTCCGCCAGGGTAGTTCGCGGGCATTGGTCTCGTACCACGCCAGAACGGCGGTGCTGTAAGGGTTGTCGAACATGTCAATCGATGAGCGGATCGGCGGGTTGAGTAGGTGTAGCGCCGGGAAACCCGGAATACTACGCCTATGGCGTCAAGTGCTGGACAACCGGGACCGGTGAGTCCCGAGACATATTGGAGAAGGCGTGTATTCGTGCTGGTGGGTCTCTTCGTTGTCGTGGCGCTGATCACCTACGCGTGCACCCGGTCCTCGGCCACGGACGACGGCGGCGCAGCCTCCGGCGCCGGTGCGAGCCCGACCCCCGAGGAGACGTCGCAGGCCAGTATCTCACCCCCGGCCTCTCCCAGTGCCGCTTCCAGCCCTTCCGCCGGCGCCGGTGCGGACGCCGCCGATGGCGACGGCGAAAACGGCTCCGGCGACTCCGAAGATTCGGGAGATTCCACCGACTCCGGCGATGAGTCGGGCGGGGGTTCCGGTGATTCGGAAGAGGGGTCGGGTGAGTCGCAGGGCATCGCCGCCCCCGAGAACGCCGGCGATCCGTGCAGACCCTCCGACGTGGTCACGACCCTGAAGACCGACAAGAGCGACTACGACTGGAACGACAAGCCGCGGTTCAAGCTGACCTTGGTCAACACCGCGGAACAGACCTGCACCGTCGACGTGGGCCGCAAGGGGTTGGAGCTGCGCATCACCTCCGGCGAGGACCGCGTGTTCTCCACGGCCGACTGTGTCGAGGGTTCGGGCACCGACAAGCACAAGCTGGAGCGCGGCAAGCCCTACTCCAAGACCGTCACCTGGGACCGCGGGCGCTCCTGGAAGGAGTGCCGCGACCAGCAGGTCAAGGCCAAGCGCCCCGGAACCTACGTGGTCAAACTGCACAGCACCTACGACACCGAAGCCGAGCCGCAGGTGTTCCGCCTGAACTGATCCGCCACCCGCGGCAATGGGGCGGCACGGACAGCGCCCCATTGCCGCAACCGCGGCGCCGCGCGGGCGTTTCGACGGCCGGTTGCCGACTGCCGGAACCCCGCCGGTGGTGGCCGCCGACCGCTACTGCGCCGGGAAAGCCGATCGCAGGGCCGCGCCGACGTCGTCGACCCCCACGATCTCGATGCCTTCAAGCGGTTCCTCGCTGGTCTGCGGCACGATCGCCCGAGTGAAGCCGAGCCGCTGCGCCTCGACCAGCCGCCGCTGCACGCCGGTGACGGCGCGGACATCGCCGGCCAGCCCGACCTCGCCGATGGCCACCAGCCCCCGCGGCAGCGCTTCGTCGCGCACCGAGCCCGCCACCGCCAGCGCCAGCGAGAGGTCGACCGAAGGCTCGCCCAGCCGCACGCCGCCGACCGTGGAGGCGTATACATCGGAGTTGGCGATGCGTACCCGCGCGCGGCGCTCCAGCACCGCCATGACCATGTTCACCCGCGCGGTGTCGAGCCCGGAGTTGGCGCGGCGCGGCTGGGGCAGGTTGGAGGAGGCCACCAGCGCCTGGACCTCGGCGATGAGCGGGCGGCGGCCTTCGAGGGTGACGGTGACGCAGGTGCCGGGCACGGGTTCGTTGCGGCGGGTGAGGAACAGGCCGCTGGGATCGGGCAGCCCGACGATTCCGGAGTCGGTGAGCTCGAAGCAGCCGATTTCGTCCGTGGGTCCGTAGCGGTTCTTGGCTGCCCGCAGCATGCGCAGCTGCGAGTGCCGGTCGCCCTCGAACTGCAGCACGACGTCGACGAGGTGTTCCAGCAGCCGCGGACCGGCAATGGATCCGTCCTTGGTGACATGGCCGACCAGCACCGTGGCGATGCCGCGCTCCTTGGCGAGCCGGATCAGCGCGCCGGCGACCTCGCGCACCTGGCTTACGCCGCCGGGCACCCCCGCCACGTCGGGCGAGCTCATGGTCTGCACCGAGTCGACGATCAGCATTGAGGGTGCGACCGCGTCGACGTGGCTGACCAGAGCGGCCACCGAGGTCTCGGCCGCCAGGAACAGTTTGGGTGACAGCGCCCCCAGCCGGTCGGCGCGCAGGCGCACCTGGCCGGTGGATTCCTCGCCGGTGACGTAGAGGACGGGGCCGGACTCGGCGCACAGCGCGGCGACCTCGAGCAGCAGCGTGGACTTGCCCACGCCGGGTTCGCCCGCGAGCAGCATGACCCCGCCGGGGACCACGCCGCCGCCCAGGACGCGGTCGAGTTCGTCCAGCCCGGTGGGTGCGGCGTGCGCGGTTTCGACGCTGATCTCGGTGATGGGCTGGGCCGGGCTGCTGACCCGCGCCGGGGCGATGACGGTGGAGGTGGGGGCGCCGGATTCCTCGACGGTGCCCCACGCCTGGCACTCGCCGCAGCGCCCGACCCATTTGAACGTGGTCCAGCCGCATTCACTGCAGCGGAAAGTGGTCTTTGCAGCCTTGGCCATGGATGCACGGTAGCGGCCGGCGGGGACATCGCGAACCGGTGCCGGTGCGGCCTGGGGAAAACCGCCGCGGGATGGTCACTCCCGGTTATATTTATGGTGCGAAAGGTGATCGTTCCAACGTCTCCTCCACCCTGCCCCACCGCCCCGTCCCGCAGGCCCCTGCCGAGCCCAGCGGCACTGCCCGCGCCGCCCTTCGACCCCAGGAGCCATGCGTGTCCGCATCCGCCGCACCACCCGCCCGCCGCCCCCGCGCAGCCCTCCGAGCCCTCGCGCACCTCACCGCCGCCGCGCTCACGCTCACCGGGGCAGCCGCAGGCTCGGCCCATGCCGACACCGCCGCTGAGCGGACGCGGGCCCTGGCCGCCGAGTACGTCGCGCTGGGCGACTCGTTCACCGCCGGCCCGCTGATCCCGCCGCCGCACGACCGGCCCACCCTGTGCATGCGCTCGGGCCGGAACTACCCGAATCTGGTGGCCGATGCGCTCGGCGCCCGCCGGTTCACCGACGCCAGCTGCATTGCCGCCACCACCGGTCACATGACCTCCGCTCAGGAGCTGCTGCTTACCACAAACCCGCCCCAACTGGACTCGCTGACCCCGCACACCACGCTCGTGACGTTGGGAATCGGCGGCATGGACCTCGGCTTCGTCGAGATCATGCTCAGCTGCATCGCGCTTTCCCTGACCGATTCCGGCGGCGCCCCCTGCCGCGACAACTACGTCGACCACGGCCACGACGAACTCCGCGCCCGGTTGGACTCCGCCGGCGGGCGGATCGGCGATGTCCTCGGCGCCATCCGCGAACGCAGCCCCGATGCCACCATCGCCGTCGTGGGCTACCTCGAACTCCTGCCGTCCGACGATCCCTGCCTGCAGGTGCCCTTCGCCCAGGGCGACATCCCCTACATGTACGGCATCTGGTCCGAGCTCAACGCCGAACTCGAAAAACAGGCCGCCGCGGCCGGGGCCGTCTTCGTCGACACCTCGGGCCCGGGACACGACATGTGCGCGCCGCCGGGGCAGCGCTGGGTCGAAGGCATCGTCCCGTCGCGCCCGACTTTCCCGGTACACCCCAACGCCACGGGCATGGCGGTGGTCGCCGACCGTGTGCTGTCCGCGTTGGGAGCCGAGGAGGTGGAACGCAACAGCCCACTGGCCTGAGCGCCGGCTCGGGCGTTCGGCGATGGCGATGACCATGCACAAAAGCCCTTCTCAGCTTTAAGATCCAGGCGTTTCCGCATGGTCACTTCGGTGCGCCGGGTGGCCCGCCTCCTGCGACCGATCAATCAGGGCACTGGCTGGGGCGTGTTTGGTGGGTCGCTGTCCTACTGCGCGGCCGTCTCGGGTAGGGATTCTCACTCTCGCGGCGTTCTCCGGGCCCCTGACGGGCAAAATGGCGAAGCCGCCCGTTAGGGACGGTCGAAAGGGGAACCACCTGGGCCCCCGCTGTGCGATTTTGCGGAGCTTGCGGAGCCCGCACAGTAGGGGAGGCTCCCTCCTCGGCCTTGCGAGAGCGGCACGGGCCCCCGCTCGGCGATAATGGCGAAGCCCGCCGAGTAGGGGCGGCCCTATCGCAGCGCCCCGCGCCGCAACGGCGCTTCGCGCATCGGGCGCGGGGCGCACACGAGTGCGCCGCTCGCTACGGACGGACCCACCAAACACGCCCTAGTACTCCCGCCACCACAGGTTGACGGCGTAGTCGACCTCCGTGCCGGGGTGCTCGGCGATTACCTCCGCGGCCACCTGCGGCGACAGTTCGATACGCACCACCGCCTCGAAGTCGGTGCGGTTGCGGAACCGCCAGCGCATCGTCAGCGGGGTGCGCTGGAATCCGTGCCGCGACCAGAACCGCTCAACGGCTCCGGGATCGTACTCGGGCAGGAACCGGCGGAACCACCCGCCGAACGTGCTGCGGGTGGCGTCGTTGTCGATGACGAACGCGGCCCCGCCCCGGCGCATGACCCGGCGCAGCTCGGCCAGCCCCGGTTCGCAGCCGGGCCCGAAGAAGTACGCCCAGCGCGCGTGGGCGACATCGACACTGGCATCGGGCACCGGCAGGCGTTGGGCCACCCCGTTGCGCACCTCGACATTGGCTGCGCCGGCCGTCCGCGCCCGTGCCGCTGCTGCCAGTCGAGCGTGCGGTTCGACTCCGGTCACGCGGGCGGCCTCGCGGGCGAACCCGGGCAGGTGGTAGCCGCTGCCGCACCCGATGTCGAGCACGTGCGCGCCGGCCGTGCCGCGAACGCCGCGCATGGCCGCGTCGATGACCCCGTCCGGGTCCACGGCCTCGTTCTCCAGTTCGTAAACCTGCGGGTTGTGCCAGATGTTGGGGCTGGGGACCGCCCCTGCCAGTGCTGCTCTCACCAGAGGAAGGATAGGCAGCACCGGGATGAACCCGGGACCAACGCGGTGCGGCGACGCCGCGGACACCGCCGGTGCGGCCCGCCCCGCGCGCCGCGGCGGCGACCCGCCGGCTCGGTTCTGGCCCGGCCCCTGCGATACACGCCGCCGGAACAGCGCATAGTCTTAGTGGAGTGAACTCCGTCCAGGTTCCAGACGCGCCCGTTGTGCTGTCGACGGCGTCGGTCTACCCGGAGAAAACTCCGGCGGCCTTCGAAATCGCCGCCAGGCTGGGCTACGACGGCGTCGAGGTGCTGGTCTCCACCGACCCGGTGAGCCAGGACATCGACATGCTGCGCAGGCTGTCCGATTACCACGGCGTGCCGATCCTCGCCGTGCACGCACCGTGCCTGATCTTCACCCAGCTCGTGTGGGGCCGCGACCCCTGGGGCAAGCTCGTGAAGTCCAAGGAGATGGCCGAGGCGCTGGGCGCCCGCACCATCGTGGTCCACCCGGCGTTCCGCTGGCAGCGCGAGTACGCCCGCGAGTTCGAGGCCGGCATCGACCGGATGCAGGACGAGACCGACGTCACCTTCGCTGTCGAGAACATGTACCCGGTGCGGATGCGCGACCGCGAGGTCGTCCCCTACGCCCCGAGCTGGAATCCGATCGACCGCGGCTACCCGGACGTCACGCTCGACCTTTCCCACTCGGCGATGTCGCACTCCGACGGGCTGGAAATGGCCAAGCAGCTCGGCGACCGGCTGTCGCACCTGCACCTGACCGACGGCACGGGAACCCAGAACTTCGACGAGCACCTGATCCCCGGCCGGGGCACCCAGCCCTGCTCCGCCGTCCTCGAACACCTGGCCACCACCGGTTACGACGGGCAGATCGTGCTTGAGGTCAACACCCGCAAGGCCGCCGACTCCGAGACCCGCCACCTCGAACTCGCCGAGGCCCTGGCGTTCACCCGCCTGCACTTCGCCGGCATCCGCAGCGATCCCGCCAGCGAGGGCTCCGGGCACGTGCGGGAGCGCGCCACGCTGCTGAACGACGCCGACCGCTCCGGCGCAGCAGCCGAAGCCGCTGAGGCGGCCGCGGCCGCCGAAGCCGATGCGCTCGCCGATGCCGCCGCACCGCCGCGCACGTTCGCGGTGTCCGCCGAAGGCACCGTCGACCGGCGCGCCTGAGCCGGCCGGCCCGCGCAGCGGCGGGTGCGGTGAGGGCAAGGGCTACTACCGCCAGCGTTGCCCGGTGATCCGTTCGTAGCATTCCACGTAGCGGGCGCGGGTCGCCTCAACGATGTCCGCGGGGATCTCGGGGCCCGGCGGGGTGCGGTCCCAGCCCGCGACCGTACTGCTCCAGTCGCGCACGAACTGCTTGTCCAGCGAGTTCTGCGGGCGGCCCGGCCGCCACTGGTCGGCGGGCCAGAACCGCGAGGAGTCGGGGGTGAGCACCTCGTCGGCCAGGACCAGCGACCCGTCGGCCGCGCGGCCGAACTCCAGCTTCGTGTCAGCGATGATGATGCCGCGCTCGGCGGCCAGTTCGGCGCCGCGCGAGTAGACCTGCAAGGTGGTCTCGCGCAGGCGCTCGGCGGTCTCGGCGCCGATCTCGGCGACGACGCCGTCGAAGGTGATGTACTCGTCGTGGCCCTCGGATGCCTTGGTCGAAGGCGTGAACACCGGTTCGGGCAGGTGCGAGGCCTCGGTCAGCCCCGGGGGCAGCGGCACGCCCGATACCGCCTGCTGCTTCCGGTACTCCTGCAGGCCCAGCCCCGCGAGGTAGCCGCGGGCGATGAACTCCACCGGGAGCATCTCCAGCCGCCGGCACCGGATCGCCCGGCCCGCCCACTCGGCGGGGACATCGCTCGCCGAGACGACGTGGTTGGGCACGATGTCGGCGAGCTGCCCGAACCACCACAGCGAAAGCTGGGTGAGGATGCGGCCCTTGTCGGGGATGGGGGTGGGCAGGACCACGTCATAGACGCTCACGCGGTCGGAGGCGACGAGGACCAGGTCGCCGCCGTCGGCGTAGACGTCGCGGACCTTGCCGGAGTGGACGAGTTCCATGGCTGTGCGTGTCCTTGGTCTGGATGGTGTGCCCCCGCTGCCGCCGCAGCCCGCGGGCCGCCGGGCCGCCGCTGGGCGGAACGACGACAAACCCTACTTCATCGCTCCGCGCCAGGCCGGACGGCGGCCCGGGCACCTGCGGGCCCGGTCCCGGCAGGCGCGGGTTGCCGCGGCGTAGCCTCTGATGCAGCCCGCCGCGGGTGTGCATTCGCGGCTCCGGCGGGCAGGAGGGTAGGACAATGCGGCAAGGCGCGAACCGGCGAGTGAGGAGTGCGGGATGGCTCTGCGGCAGACACTTCTGGCGGCCTCGGGCAGCGACCGGCTGCGCGGGATCGTCTCGGGCAGCAGGCTCACCCGCGGCATCGTCAACCGGTTCGTGGCCGGAGAGCACGCCGAGGACGCGGTGCGTGTTGCCGGGGAGCTGGCCGAACGCGGGCTGCTGGCCTCCATCGACCACCTCGGCGAGGACATCGGGCACCCCGCGCAGGCCGGCGATGTCACCAAGGAGTACCTGTACCTGCTGCGGCTGCTGGCCGATGCCGGGCTGACCTCCGCCGCCGAGGTATCGGTGAAACCGACCGCCGTCGGATTGGCCCTCGGCGACGAAGGCCCGGAGCTGGCCGCTGACAACATCGCCCGGATCTGTGCCGCGGCCGCCGAAGCCGGCACCGCGGTCACCCTCGACATGGAGGCCGAGCAGCACGTCGGCCCGACCCTGCGCCTGGTCGCCTCGCTGCGCTCGGAGTACCCCTGGCTGGGCTGCGTGCTGCAGTCCTACCTGCACCGCACCGATGGCGACACCGCCGCCATGGCCTCCGGTGAGGGCTCGCGGGTGCGGCTGTGCAAGGGTGCCTACGCCCCCGACCCCGGCACCGGGTTCACCCAGCGCCGCGACGTCGACGCCGCCTATGTCCGCTCGCTGCGCCGGCTGATGGACAGCGAGGCCTACCCGATGGTCGCCACGCACGATCCGCGGCTGATCGACATCGCCACCACCCTGGCCCGCCGGTACGGACGCACCTACGACGACTTCGAGTACCAGATGCTCTACGGCGCCCGCCCCGACGAGCAGCAGCGCATCGCCGACCTGGGCGCCCGGATGCGGGTGTACGTGCCTTACGGCCGCGACTGGTACGGCTACCTGGTCCGGCGCATGGCCGAGCGCCCGGCCAATGCGGCCTTTGCGGCGCGGGCGGTCCTGGGCCGCGGCTGATCGGGGTGCCGCGGGTGCTGCCGGGGCGGGCGCGGCGCGGGTTTCCACAGGTCGGCGGATCGGGCTGGTGGTGTGGGGGTGGTGTCGGGTTGACTTGAAATAAGGGGTCCCCCGGCACCTCCGGCATTGTTGTGCCCACGGCCAATGCGGCCGGCCTTTTCAGAGATCGCACGGGTGGGGATCGTCGCGGCGCGACCGATGAGTTTGCGGCTCCCGGCCGGTCAAAGCTCGTGACACCCTAGGAAAGGACACCGCAATGTCGGAGCTTCTCGTCGACTTCATCACCTCCCTCGACGGCTACGCATCGGGAGAGGGATGGCCCGGGTGGTGGGGCCTTGAGGGGCCGGAGTACCTCGCTTGGGACGGTAAGCAGCCCGAGGCCACCTACCTGATGGGCGCGAACACCTACCGCCAGATGTCGGGCTTCGCCGCCGGCGAGGTCCCCAATGGCCAAGACGAGTTCAGGGCCGAAGAAGAGGCGTCCGTGGACGAGCTCACGCAAGCGTCCAAGGTGGTGTTCTCCTCCTCACTGGAGGAGCCACTGGCGTGGGCCAACACCACGCTCGTCCGCGACGACGCCGTCGAGGCGGTCCGCTCCATGAAGTCGAGCGGCTCCGGGCCCCTCAGCACGATCGGCAGCCTGAGCCTGTGCCGGTCCCTGCTGCGGGCCGGACTCGTCGACCGCTTCCGGGTCGTGATGTTCCCGGTGATCACCGGGGCCACCGGCGCGGAACGCATCTACGACGGCTATCCGGACGTCGCCTTGGAGATGATCGACCACCGCACCTTCGACGGCCGCATCCAGTTGGTCGAGTACAAGCCCCGCGTGCTCGAGCACCCGCCGCTCGGCGCCCCTGCGTGACGCCGTCCCGTCCGCTGCCCCGTCCGCCGGTCCCGACCGCCGCCAGGCCGGCGGGCGCGGAGCGGGCCATGGAAACGGCTGTGCCAACCAAGGGGGCCGGGCACCGCCCGCGTCGTCGTGCCCACCCGTCCACAGGCGCTCGCCCGGTGGTGCGGCACACAGCGCCGCCCCGATAGCGTTGGGTAAACGTAAAAACTATGGGGTGAAGTCATGATCGCGATCGTCGGCGGCGGCAAGATGGGCGAGGCGCTGCTCGCCGGGCTGCTGGCCACCGGGTACGAACCCGCCCAGGTGCTGGTCACCGAGCCCGTTCCGGAACGGGCCGCGGAACTGCGCGAACGCTACGGCGTGGCGGTGGTCCCGTTGTCGGCCTCCGCCGGCCGAGCCGACACCCTGGTCTTGGCGGTCAAGCCGCAGGACATGGCCGACCTCCTGAACCGGCTCGACGGCGACCTCGCCTCCGGCACCCTGGTCATTTCGATCGCGGCCGGGGTCACCACCTCGCTGGTCGAAAAACACCTGTCCGGCCGGGTGGCGGTGGTACGGGCCATGCCCAACACACCGGCACTGGTGGGCCGCGGCATGACCGCTGTCTCGGGCGGCGCCCACACCTCCGACGACCAGCTGGACCACGCCGAGTCCCTGCTGCGCTCGGTCGGCGAGGTCGTGCGGGTGCCCGAACAGCACATGGACACCGTCACCGCCATCTCGGGCAGCGGCCCGGCGTACTTCTACTTCATCGCCGAAACCATGATCGAGGCCGGTGTCGCCATGGGCATGACCCGCGCTGCGTCCCAGAAACTGGTCACCCAGACCATCGGCGGCGCTGCGGCCATGCTCAACGACCCCGACGCCCACCCGGTCGTGCTGCGCGAGGCGGTCACCTCGCCCGGCGGCACCACAGCCGCGGCAGTACGCGAACTGGAGCGCCACGGCGTGCGCACCGCGTTCACCGATGCCATCGAGGCGGCGCGCGAACGCAGCCGCCGGCTTTCCGAGGTCTGAACCGCGCGGCGGTCGGCGGTTCGGCGCGGCCGGGGCGCCCCCGGCGCCGCAGCCGGCCGCCGCCGTTGACTAGGCTGGGATACGACGGGTGACCCCCCACACACCCGCGCTCTACACGATCCGCTCGGCGGGAGGGGCACATGGCCTGTTCGTTGCACGTGGCCTGGGATGACGCACTGACCTCCTACAACTTCGGCCCGCAGCACCCGCTGGCCCCGGTGCGGGTCGAACTCACCATGGCGCTGGCCCGCGAGTACGGAATCTTCGACCGCTCCAACGTGGCGCTGAGCCCGATCGAGCCCGCCTCCGACGACCTGCTGGGGCTGGTACACCACGCCGACTACATCGAGGCCGTCAAGCGGGCCGGCAAGACTCTGGAGCCCGACGACCCGTACTGCCTGGGCACCTCCGACAACCCGGTGTTCCCTGACATGCACGACGCTTCCGCGCTGGTGGCGGGGGCGTCGGTGCGGGCGGCTTCGTCGGTGTGGAACGGCGAGTCCGAGCACGCGGCCAACATCGCCGGCGGCCTCCACCACGCGATGCCCGGCCATGCCTGGGGCTTCTGCGTGTACAACGACCCGGCGCTGGCCATCGCCTGGCTGCTGGAGCAGGGCGCCAAGCGCGTCGCCTACGTCGACGTCGACGTCCATCACGGCGACGGCGTGCAGACCATGTTCTACGACGATCCCCGGGTGCTGACCGTCAGCCTGCACGAGTCGCCGGCCACCCTGTTCCCGGGCACCGGCCGGCCCACCGAGACCGGCGGGGCCGGGGCCGAGGGCTACGCGGTCAATGTGGCACTGCCCGCCGGCACCAACGACTCCCGCTGGCTGCGGGCGTTCGAGTCCGTGGTGCCGCCGCTGCTGCGCGAGTTCCAGCCCGAGGTGCTGGTCACCCAGCAGGGCGCCGACACCCACGCGCTGGACCCGCTGGCCAATCTGATGCTCAGTGTCGACGGCCAGCGGCGTACCTACGCGGCACTGCACCGGCTGGCGAAGGAGACCGCGGGCGGTCGCTGGGTCGTGCTGGGCGGGGGCGGCTACGAGCTCGTCCAAGTGGTGCCGCGCGCCTGGACCCACCTGCTGGCCGAGGCCTCGGGGCGGCAACTCGACCCCGACCGCGAGACCCCGCAGTCCTGGCGCGGCTTCGTCCGCGAGCGCACTGGCGAGGTCCCGCCGCTGTACATGACCGATGGCCGCACCGTCGAGGTCACTCCGTTCGAGGACGGGTTCGATCCCGACGACCCCGTCGACCAGGCCATCCAGGCCACTCGGCGCGCGGTCTTCCCCAGCCACGGGATGGACCCGAGCCTCTAGGCAGCGGTCCCGGCCGCGCAGTGCGCCGGCGCCGCGCGGCCGCCGGGAGCCGGCGGACCTGCCGGACCTGTCGGCACTGCCGCGGTGGCGGGTTTCGGGTGGACAAGCGCCGCCGATTAAGCCTGGACCGAAACCGGAGCGGCGCGCCTGCGAGCATGCCGGACTGTTAGCAAGCCTCAAAGTTGAATATGTCATGAAAAGGGTATGACGCCTCCTTAGACCGTGCAGGCCGGCGTCCGCACCAAGGGGCCGCCGCCATCACCGGGCCACCGGGTTGAGGGAAAGGGGATCACTGGTGACGCCGCCATCGCGCGCAGAGCTCGTCGCCTATCTCGTGCGTACCGGAATCGCCGGGCACGTCGATACGCCGCGGCAGAACAACCTGCGGCACTACCGGCGGCTGTGCCACAAGGACCCCTACTACCAGTTCGGGCTGACCTTCGGGCACGAGTGGCAGTTCGACGAGGTGCTCGCGCTGATGGCCAAGCGCTGCGGCGTGGTCGCCGACGATGCCCACCAATGGGGGATCGACACCATCGACCCCGACCGCACCGTCGAGGCGCTCGACGCGGTGGCCGACCGCCTCGCCGAGGCCGCGAGCCGCCGCGAACGTGTGATGTTCGCCACTGGGCACCCCAAGAACCTCACGGACACCTACCGCGCCTGGAAAACGGCGCTGGAGAAACGCGGCTGCGAGGTCGTCACCGCCGCCGCCGGCTACTCCTACGAGGTCGCCACGGAGCACCCGCCCAACCGCCGGGTGCTGGTGTGGAAGGACGGTGTGGGCTTTGTGATGGACGGCGGCAGCGCGCGGCACAGCCACCACCCGTTCGCCATGCGGGCGGCGCTGCAGACCCTCGCCGATGAATCCCAACAATGGCCGCAGTTGGTCATCGCCGATCACGGGTTCGCCGGTGCGGCGGGTGAGGCGGGTGTGCCGACGATCGGTTTTGCGGATTGCAACGATCCAGCGCTGTTTCTGGCCGAATACGAGGGAAAGCTGCTGGTCACGGTTCCGCTGGACGACGGCTATGCCCCGCCCGAGTACGAGCCCATGGCCGCATATGTGCTGGCCAGAGCCGGGCTCGCTTAGCTCGCCGCCTAGCCCGCCACCTAAGCCGAGCCGGTTATACCCACTTCCTAAACCTCAGGCGACCCGCGGCACTCATGTAGCTGCAGGGACAGCAAAACCGGCCTTTCAATGCCGTGAACCCGGTTCTACCCTGAAAACGGACGTGCCAGCAGTTACCGAACGACACGCCGGGGCGGCGACCGCTTCGCCGCTCCGGATGGCAGAGGCAGGGACATCCACGCTCACGTCCGGAAGTGAGGGCGGCGGAAGATGAACGGGAGTAAGGCTCCTCTCGACGAGGTCCGGTTCCTGACCGTGGCCGAGGTTGCCACGGTCATGCGAGTGTCCAAGATGACCGTCTACCGAATGGTCCATTCGGGCGCGCTCCCCGCGATTCGCGTGGGGCGCTCCTACCGCGTACCCGAACGTGCCGTGCAGGACTACCTCCGCGAGGCTTTCGTAGAAGCGGGATAGCAACCGGCGGTCTTACCCCGGGGGCGGTGCCACCCCATCGCCCCGCGGGTGAGCGCGGTACTCAGGGCTGCGGCGGCCCCGGTCCCCTTGGGGGTCGGGGTGCCCGTGGCGGTGCCAAAGCGTCTACTACACTTCGTCGTTGACGCACTTGACACCTTGCCACCTCCCCATTTGAGGTTCCGCCGATGCTCTGGAAGTCCCGCGCTCGGGTACTCCCCTTCGCAGCCGCCGCGGCGTTGCTGGCGGTGTTGACCGCCGGCTGCACCCAGGGAACGGCCTCACAGGCATCGGACTCCGGCGGCGGCTCCGAAGAGGACCGCTATGTTGCCGGCGACGGCTCCAGCACCGCTTTCGACCCCGCCGACCGCACTGCCGCGCCCGAGGTCAGCGGCGAAACCCTCGACGGCGATCAGGTCAGCCTGGCCGACTACCGCGGCGAGGTCCTGGTCCTGAACTTCTGGGCCAGCTGGTGCGGCCCCTGCCGCTCCGAGGCCCCGGTCCTCAACGAGATCTACGCCGAGCACAAGGACGACGGACTCGCGTTCCTGGGCGTCAACATCAAGGACAACGCCACCGCGGCCGAGGCCTTCGAGGAAAACCAGGACATCGAGTACCCCAGCCTCTACGACCAGCCCGGCAAGGTGCCCCAGGCGTTCCGCGAAACCGTGCCGCCGGCCGCCATCCCCAGCACGCTGGTCATCGACCGCCAGGGCCGCATCGCCGCCCGGGTCATCGGCGAGACCGGCTACAACGAGCTCAGCGGACTGGTCGAGCCCGTCCTCGGCGAGGACGGCGGCTCCGCGGCGGGCGGCCGCACCGGCGGCGCGCCCACCACCGGCGCCCGCACCGCGGACCCCGCATGATCGCCGATACCGTCCTGCACGGCTCCCTGCTCCTGGCCATCCCGCTGGCGCTGGCCGCGGGACTCGTGTCGTTCCTGTCGCCGTGTGTGCTGCCGCTGGTGCCCGGCTACCTCTCCTACGTCACCGGGCTGAGCGGAGCCGACATCGCAGCCCAGCGCCGCGCCCGCACCGCCGGCGGCAGCGGCGCCGCGGGCAGCGCTGCGGGGCAGCCGGGCGAGGGCGGTGCGCCGGCCGCAACCGTCGACGAGGTCCTGCAGCGCCGCCGCGGCACCATGCTCGCCGGCAGCCTGCTGTTCATCGCCGGGTTCAGCGCGGTGTTCGTGTCCGTCGGAGTCTTCGTCGGAGGGATCGGCGGGCTGCTGCTCGACTACGCCGAGCCGGTCACTCGCGTCCTGGGCGTGGTGACCATCGTGCTGGGCCTGATGTTCATGGGGGCGGTCCCCGGGCTCAACCGCGAGTTCCGCATCCACCGGATGCCCGGCGCGGGACTGGCCGGCGCACCGCTGCTGGGCGTGGTCTTCGGCCTCGGGTGGACCCCGTGCATCGGGCCGACCCTGGCGGCGGTGCAGACCCTCGCCTTCTCCGAAGGCAGCGCGGGCCGGGGCGCGCTGCTTTCGCTGGTCTACTGCCTGGGCCTGGGGTTGCCCTTCATTGGCGCTTCGCTGCTCTACCGGCGTGCACTGGGTGCGTTCGACCGGGTCAAGCGCCACTACCGCGCCATCACCATCGCCGGCGGGGCAATGCTCGTGGTGGTGGGGATTCTACTGGCCACAGGCCTGTGGACCGACATCACCGCGCTCATGCAGCGGTGGGTGGCCGACTACTCGACGGTGATATAGCAGTGCCTTCCGAACAGACCCCAACGTCCGAGGCGGACATCGCCGAACAGGGACGTCCCGCCGATCCCGCGCCCACTGCCGGCCGGCTCTCCGCGCTGGGCTGGGGGCGCTGGGCCTGGCGCATCCTCACCTCGATGCGCACCGCGCTGATCCTGCTGTTCCTGCTGGCGGTCGGCGCCATCCCCGGATCGATGCTGCCCCAGCGGGGGGTGAGCGTCGAGCAGGTGCGCAACTACTTCCTGGACAACCCTGACCTTGCGCCGTGGCTGGACCGGTTCTACCTCTTCGACGTGTACTCCTCGCCCTGGTACGCGGCGATCTACCTGCTGCTGTTCGTGTCGCTGACCGGCTGCGTGCTGCCGCGGGCCCTGGCGCACTACCGCGCCATGCGGGCCCGGCCGCCCCGGACACCGCGCAACCTGAGCCGGATGCCGTACTCGGCGACCTTCACCACCTCGGCGGCGCCCGAACAGGTGATCGGCGGCGCACGCGCCCTGCTGCGGCGCCACCGGATCGAGACCGATACCGGGATACCGGCGGTGACGGGAACCGGCACCGGCGCCCGGGCCGCGGCCACCGCCGATGCCGCCGACTCCGCAGCCGAGTCCACCACCGGCTCCGCCGCCGGCGCACCCGCACCGGAAACCCGCGCGCTGTCGGCCGAGACCGGCTACCTGCGCGAGACCGGCAACGTGCTGTTCCACCTGGCCCTGCTCGCGCTGCTCATCGCGCTGGCCGCGGGGTCCTTCCTGGGCTACCGCGGCAACATGCTGGTGGTCGAGGGCGACGGGTTCGCCAACACGGTGACCTCCTACGACTCCTACTTCCCCGGTAACGCCGTGGACCAGGAGAACCTCCAGCCGTTCTCCTTCACCCTTGAGGACTTCCAGGCGACCTTCGTCAAGGAGGGCAAGGTCGCCGGGCAGGCGGCCTCCTTCGCCGCCGACCTGGCCTACCGCACGGCTCCCGGCGCCCCCGAACGCCACCACAAGCTGGAGGTCAACAACCCGCTGTCGGTGGACGGCGCCCAGGTCTACCTGCTCGGCCACGGCTACGCGCCCGAGTTCAAGGTCGAGAATGCCGAGGGCGACGTGGTGTTCGACCAGCCGGTGCCCTTCATCGCGCGCGAGGAGGGCACGTTCACCTCCGACGGCGTGCTGAAGGTGCCCGACGCAGGCGAGCAGCAGCTCGGATTCACCGCGGTGTTCCTGCCTTCGGCGGCCGAAGGCCCACAAGGCGAGCTGGTCTCCGACTTCCCCGCGCCCCGCGACCCCGTTGTCACGCTCACCGGATACCAGGGCGACCTGGGGCTGGGCGACGGCGGCTCGCAGTCGGTCTACCAGCTCTACACCGACGACATGAGCAAGCTCGGCGATTCGCCCGAACTGCGGCCCGGCGAGTCCTGGGATCTACCCGACGGCGCCGGGACGGTCACCTTCACCGGCTACAGCGACTACATCAGCATGCAGGTCAACAGCAACCCCGCCCGCCTACCCGTGCTCCTGGCCGCGTCAACGGCCGTACTGGGGCTGCTGGCGACCCTGTTCGTGCGGCCGCGCCGGGTCTGGGTGCGGGCCCGCGCCCGAGGGGACGGGCGCACGGTCGTCGAGGTGGCCGGCCTGGGCAAGAGTGAGAACGCCGCACTGACCACGGAGTTCCATCGTTTCGCCACCTCGCTGAGAGACCGGCTGCGGGATGGCCCCGCTACCGAAACAGGCGCAAAGGAGTAGCCGGTGGTGCACACGCTCGCCGCGGACACGGCACTTGACAACCAACTCTCCTCGATCAGCGACAACCTGATCGTCGCAATGATCGTGGTCTATGCGACCGCGCTGTTCCTCTTCGCCATCGAGGCCGCTTACGGCCGCACGCGGCGGCTGCGCGCGAACCGGCTGATGCCGGCCACGGCCGGCTCCGCAGCGGCACCCGCGGCGGCGACCGCGGACGCATCCGGTGCGGCCATCGGCGGTTACGCAGCGCCCGCAGGCACCGCAGGGTTCGACCTCGACGCCGGCGACGGCCCCGCCGCGGACGGCGACGACCTGTCCGTCAGGCTGCGCCGCGACGAGCCCGAGCCCACCGCCGCCCAGCATGTGCTGGGCCGGGTCGCGCTGGTGGTCACCGCCCTGGGTCTCCTGCTCAACCTGGCCCAGATCGTCACCCGCGGCATCGCCGCCGACCGGTGGCCGTGGGGCAACATGTTCGAGTTCGTGGTGGCGATCTCGCTGTGCAGTGTGGCCGCGTTCCTCTTCGCCGCAGTGCGCTACCAGGCCCGTTTCCTGGGCACGTTCGTGCTGGTGCCGGTGGTGCTGCTGCTGGGTATCGCCGCTCGGTGGCTCTACAGCGAGGCCGGCCCGGTCATCCCGGCGCTGCACTCTTACTGGATCGCGATCCACGTCTCGGCGGCCATCATCGCCACCGGCGGGTTCATGGTGGCCGGTGCCGGCGCCGTCGCCTATCTGATGTCGCGCCGCGCCGAGCTCAAGCGGGCGGCGGGGGAGCGGGTGGCCGGCGTGGCCGCCAAGCTGCCGGCCGCCGAGCTGCTCGACCGGGTCTCCCACCGGTTCATCATCCTGGCATTCCCGCTGTGGACGTTCGCGATCATCGCCGGTGCGGTCTGGGCCGACGAAGCCTGGGGCCGGTTCTGGGGCTGGGACCCCAAGGAGGTGTGGTCCTTCATCACCTGGGTCGTCTATGCGGCGTACCTGCACGCCCGGGCCACAGCGGGCTGGCGCGGGTCCAAGGCCACCTGGATCGGGTTGGCCGGGTTCGCCTGCCTGCTCTTCAACTTCTTTGGCGTGAACTACATCTTCAGCGGCCTGCACAGCTACGCCTGACCGGCTGCGCCCGAGCGCCGTCCCTGGTACCGCCTGCGCCGTGCGGGCTGCGCCGCGTGCGTTGGTCGCTCTTGCCGCCGGCGCCGTTGGCATGCTGTGCAGGCCGCGGGGCCGGGGCGGCAACGCCGCGCGATGCGGGGGCGCGGTCGCGGCGGACAGGGCGGCGGCGGTCGCAAAGGCGCTGCGGGGCCCTGCAGCGGCGCACACGAGCGTACGGCCCACCCCATCGGGGCGGGCCGTACGCTCGCGGCGCTCGTACGGCGCGCTAGTCCTCGGGGTTGATGCGTCGGTTCAAACGGCGCAGGAACTCCGGGTCGTCGTCGGGGCCGAGCGGCTGGTCGCGGTCGGACGCCTGGTGGAAGTCCGACGGGTCCAAGTGCTCCAGCGACGTGGTCTGAGCGGTCGTGGCCTCCGCTTCGGGGACGATGGTCTCCCGAGGGCGGCCAAGAAAGAGCCAGAGCAGTGGACCGACCGGCGTGAACAGCACGATGACGATCAGCCAGAGGATCTTGGGCAGGTTGCGCACATCCGCGGCGGGACTGGTGAGCGCGTCGAAGAACGCGTAGACCCACAGCGCGATCGTGAGCAGCGTGATTAGGCCAGCGAGCCACACCATGGTTTCAGCCTATCCGGGATCGTCCACGCACGTGCCGCGGAACGGAGAACGTAGGAGCCCGGTGGCTGACTGGAGCGGGACCACCGTGGGGGCTCCGACGCGATAGGGCGAGTGGGTGGACGTGTGGTCAGGGTGCGGTTTCGGTCGGTTCTCCGTGCAGGAGGGCGCGTACTTCGGACTCACGGAACCGGCGGTGGCCGCCGGGGGTGCGGATGCTGCTGATACGTCCCGATGCGGCCCACCGTGTAACGGTCTTTGGGTCGACACGGAACAGGGAGGCCACCTCTCCGGGGGTCAGCAAGCGTTCGCTTCCTCTTTCCACCTTCACAATCCCCCTTCAGGCCCGCCAGTCGACTTGGGGGGAGGCGGGCGTTTGATCCCCTAGTGTGCATGAGTTAGTCCGTTTCCTCCCTAGTTTTCGTAAAAACAGAGAGGAACTGGGGGCGAGTACGCAATATGTGATCGGAACGTAACCTCCAATTCGGAGTGTCCGATTGAACCCATCCCATGATCGGTTCGGCGCCCCGGACGGGGCATGCGCGACCTGCCGCACTGGGGGTGCGGCAGGCCACCGGTGACCAGCCCGTACCCTGTCATTGAGTTCGGGCCGCGAGCACGCGCACGCGAGCCGCGCAGGTGCTCGGAAGCTCCGGCTGCCTCGCCCAGACCTCAATCTATTGCCGAATGATCCGTTGTGAGGCGGTTTTCATGCGTAGCGTCCTCGCTTACACCGCAGCGCGCCTGCTGCTGTTCGCGGTGGCCTTCGGCGTTCTCTACCTACTGGGGGCCCGAGGGCTGCTCGCCGCAGCGCTGGCGGTGCTGATCAGCGGCATGGTGAGCTATGTGCTGCTGTCGCGGCAGCGCGATGCGATGTCCGGTGTGATCGCTCGCGGAATCGGCAGCATGCGCGGGCTCGGCGCCCGCCTGGAAACCGGCGCTGCCAAGGAGGACGCCGCCCAGCGGGCCGCTGCTGCGGCCGGAACCACCGGCGCGGCCGATCCGGAAGCGGAACCGCAGGACGGCGCGCGGGCCGACAGCGCCGAGAGCCAGGACGTTCCGGATGGGGCAGCTGGTCCGGAGGGCGCAGATGGCTTGGACGACGCGGACGGCGGGCAGCAGGGCCCCCTGCCCGGCGGCTCCCCGCAAGAGGCCCGCTGAACCGTCCGCGTCCTCGGGCGAACCACCGCCGCCGCGCGGACTGCGCGCGAGCCAAGCGGCGGCCCAGCGCGAGATCGGTGGCGATCATGCGGAAATGGCCATCTCAGCTTCAGTGGTTAGGTATTTCCGCATGATCATCGGTGCGCCGGGCGCCACCCGCCGCGCGCGGCGCGGCAGACCCTGTTCGGCCCGGTATGGCCGCGGCCCTAAAGTGGTGCCATGACCCGCGCTGAGCTCGACAAGCGGCCCGCCGACGTCGCGAGCATGTTCGACGGCATTGCCGACCGTTACGACCTGGTCAACGACGTCATATCGCTCGGGCAGGACCGGGCATGGCGCCGTGCGGCGGTGCAGGCCGTCGACGCCCTTGGCGGCGAACTCGTGCTCGACCTTGCCGCGGGCACCGGTACCTCCTCGGAGTCCTTCGCCAAGAAGGGCGCCCGGGTGATCGCCTGCGACTTCTCGCAGGGCATGCTGCGTGTCGGCGCCCAGCGGCGCGGCGGCGCCTCGCGCCGCGGAGTCACCTTCGCGGCCGGCGACGCGCTCGCCCTGCCCTTTGCCGACGACACCTTCGACGCGGTGACCATCTCGTTCGGGCTGCGCAACACCAACGACACCGACCAGGCCCTGCGCGAACTGCGCCGGGTGACCAAGGTCGGCGGCCGCCTGGTGGTGTGCGAGTTCAGCCATATCCCGGTCGGCGCGCTGGACCGGATCTACGGCACCTACCTGATGGGCGCCCTGCCGAAGATCGCGCGGCTGGTCACCACCGAGTCCGCGGCCTACGAGTACCTCTCCGAGTCCATCATGGACTGGCCCGACCAGCGCGCCCTCGCCGGCCGGATGCAGTCCGCCGGGTGGTCGTCCGTCGCCTGGCGCAACCTCACTTTCGGCGTCGTCGCCCTGCACCGCGGCTACCGCCGCGACTGAACCTTCCCTGCTGACGCGGCGGCAGCGGTCACATCGGCCAACCCCGCTGCTCCGGGCCGTCGAGCCGCAGATGGGCACCATCGGCACCGACGGCCACGCTAAACCGGTCTCGTTCGGGTTCCCCCAGACGCAGCCATTCGTTCCAGGCGGCTTCGATCTCGTCCCATATCCGCCGCCTGCCGCCTTGGACGACGCGCCCGTCCTCGCCGAGACCGCCCCAGGAATCATCGGTTAGCAGCCAGTGATGGGGCGCTCCGTCGCTGGTGACGGTCATGATCGCGGCGGCGTCGGGGACGGTGGGCGCGGCGAACCAGCCCAGGTGGTTCTCGAAGTACTGGAGAAGGACCGGGCGGCGATCCGCCTCTATGAGCGCATGGGCCGGATCCGCATTGGAACGTTCACCCACGCGTTCGGCGAAGTGCAGCGGGCTCCTGCACTGGTCTACGCACTGCCCGGCTGACACGGTCCGCCCGCTACCCGTGCCGAGGCCGAGTCGGACGTTTCCGCAGGTCTAAGGTATACGGCCGTCCGGTCTCAGGCGGCGGACACGGCGCGGAGCATCCGCAGTTGGCCGAATTCGGCGGCGTCCTTCATCAGTTCGCCGTTGACCCAACCGATCGTGTGCGCGAGCGTCATGCCGGGTTCGTCGTGCCAGGGGAACGGCGCCGGGGTGTCCAGGTCCGTGCCGGCCAAGCCGTCCAGGGCCGCCAGCCAATGGGTGCGCAGGTCACGCAGCCAGGCGACGGTCGGTTCGCCCGGTCCGGGCCAGGCGATCTCGTGGCGTTCCCGAGGGGCGCGGCCGTGCATGTGGTCGAGGGTGACGCTCCACCACCAGCCGATATGCCAGGTGACCCAGGCCGCCGTGGGCGCCGGAACGGGGTCGGGTTCGGTGTCGGCCCAGTCCGGTTCCCAGCCGCCTTCGGCGTTGCGCCGCATTGTCCAGCACTCGGCCGCGGGTTCCCACAGGAAGTCGTCCTCTTCCACCCGCTCCAAGTGGTACTCGAACAGCGACCAGGTGAACTCGAACTGCCAGCGCAGCAGGGAGAGCGGGGCGGTATCCATGCGGGCATTCTGGCAGCGGGCACCGCCGAGCGCCCAAGGACTTTCGGCGTCCGTGCGCAATGGGGGCTGGGGGATGCCCGACCGGTACGGCGCCGCGGGCGGGCGACGACGGCGGCACCGGGGGTCGGCCGCCCCGCGGCCGCGCCTACACCCGCATCCCGGGCCGCCGTCTTCGGGGTGCCGTGGCCATGGGTTTTCCGTATTTCGATAGTCAGGACAAATGCCAACAAAACGGACGTAGGTGTGCCTTACTTCTCCTGGTAATGCGCCGAACGTCGTTTTTGTCAGCGTAAGGGGCCCATCAAGATGAATGCGCCTTGGGGGTCGCCCCAGCAGCGGGAAAGGTCTAGACTGCCAACCGAGAGCCCTTGTGAAGGACTTCACAAGCGTACGAGTCGTACATAACATCGCAGCCCAGCAGTAATGCAGCCGCAGGCCAGCAGCACACCAGCAGTAGACCGCAGCCAGACCAGCCACCGACCAAGCCGAACCGCACAAGCGTCGCCGCCGGCGCACCCCCGAGGCGCGGAGCCGCGCCAAGTGAGCCAAGGACCAACTCGTGAGCGAGACAGCACCCGCCCTCCTGTCCGTCCGGGGCCGCCCTGAGGCCGAAGCCGACGTCATCGTCGTCGGAGCCGGACCGGCCGGATCCACGGCCGCCTATTACCTCGCGCAGGCCGGGCTGGACGTCCTGCTATTGGAGAAATCCGCGTTCCCGCGCGAGAAAGTGTGCGGCGACGGACTGACCCCGCGCGCGGTCAAGCAGCTCACCGCGATGGGCGTCTCCCTCGACGACAAAGGCTGGATCCGCAACCACGGGCTGCGGATCATCGGCGGCGGCGTGCGTGTCGAACTCCCGTGGCCCGATCTGGCCGAGTACCCCGGCTTCGGCCTCGTGCGCACCCGCGAGGACTTCGACCAGATCCTCGCCGAGCGCGCCGTCTCGGCAGGGGCCCGCCTGCTGCAGAGCACCAACGTCACCGGGCCCGTCATCGACCCGCGCAGCAACCGCATCGTCGGTGTCACCGCCAAGGACCCCGACCGCGAGCCCGTGACCTACCGCGCGCCCCTGGTGGTGGCCGCCGACGGCAACTCCTCGCGGCTCTCGGTGGCCATGGGCATCCGCAAGCGCGACGACCGCCCCATGGGCGTGGCCGTGCGCACCTACTTCACCAGTCCCCGCCACACCGACGACTACCTGGAGTCCTGGCTGGAACTGTGGGACAAGGACCAGGGCCGCGACGTGCTGCTGCCCGGCTACGGGTGGGTTTTCGGAGTCGGCGACGGCACCAGCAACGTCGGACTGGGCATCCTCAACTCCACCGCGTCCTTCCAAGACGTCGACTACCGCTCGCTGCTGCGGCGCTGGACCTCCAGCATGCCCGCCGAGTGGGGGTTCACCGAGGAGAACCAGCAGGGCAAGATCCGCGGATCCGCGCTGCCCATGGGCTTCAACCGGGTGCCGCACTACACCCGCGGACTGATGCTGGTGGGCGACTCCGGCGGCATGATCAACCCGTTCAACGGCGAGGGGATCGCCTACGCGATGGAGGCCGGCCACATGGCCGCCGATGTCATCGCCCAGGCCCACGCGCGCCCCACACAGCAGGCCCGGGAGCGCACACTGCTGCGCTACCCGCAGATCCTCTCCGAAACCTACGGCGGCTACTACACGCTGGGCCGGGTCTTTGTGAAGATGATCGGCAACCCGGAGCTGATGAAGTACGCGACCAAGTACGGCCTGCCGCAGCGCACGCTGATGCGGTTCGCGCTGAAGATGCTCGCCAATCTGACCGAACCCAGCAGCGGCGACGCCATGGACCGGGTCATCAACGGCATGTCCAAAATCGCGCCCGCGGCCTGAGGCGGAGAGACCGCACACCATGTACGACATCTGGCAGCTGCTCGATAGCGAGCACGTGAACGCAATCACAAGCGCGCGTGCACCGGTCGCGCCCGCACGCCCAACCGGCACTGAGGGGAACGCCTAGCAATGGAGCTGTACGCACCCGTTTTCATCCTCGCCGCCATCGGAGCCGCGTTCGTCGCGGTCTCGATGATCGCGGGGGCCATTGCCGGGCCCAAGCGGTACAACCGGGCCAAGCTGCAGTCCTACGAGTGCGGCATCGAGCCCACGCCCCAGCCCGCGGGCGGCGGCCGCTTCACGATCAAGTACTACCTCACCGCGATGCTGTTCATCGTTTTCGACATCGAGATCATCTTCCTCTACCCGTGGGCCGTCCACTTCGACGAACTGGGCGTCTTCGGGCTGATCGCGATGGTGCTGTTCCTGGTGAACGTGTCGATCGCCTACGCCTACGAGTGGCGCCGCGGCGGACTGGAGTGGGATTGACCGCCGCTGCGCGCCCGAGCGGCGCCGAGACACCGAACAACCGCAAACCGACGGACGGGAAAGGGGGGTCGCCGGATGGGCGTTGAGGAGAAGATCCCCAGCGGCATCATGCTGACGACGGTCGAGCAGGTCGTCGGCCTGGTACGCAAGAGCTCGATGTGGCCGGCCACATTCGGGCTGGCCTGCTGCGCCATCGAGATGATGTCGGCCGGCGGACCGCACTACGACATCGCCAGGTACGGGATGGAGAAGTTCGGCGCAACACCGCGCCAGGCCGACCTGATGATCGTGGCGGGCCGGGTCAGCCAGAAGATGGCCCCCGTCGTGCGCCAGATCTACGACCAGATGCCCGAGCCCAAGTGGGTCATCTCGATGGGTGTGTGCGCCTCCAGCGGCGGCATGTTCAACAACTACGCCATCGTGCAGGGTGTCGACCACATCGTCCCGGTGGACATGTACGTGCCCGGCTGCCCGCCCCGGCCCGAGATGCTGTTCGACGCCGTGCTGAAGCTGCACGACAAGGTGCAGAACACCAAGCTCGGCGCGCACCGCAAGGCCGAGATCGAGGAAGAGGAGGAGCGCCGGCTGCGGCGCGAGCTTCCGCTACTGGACACGAGCGAGGTGTCGGGCCGGTGAGCACCAACGGAAACGGCCCCGGGGCCAACGGCCGCAATCCCGAGGAGCCCGAGGAGCAGGCCGACCTGCCCGCCCGCGCCGGCGAGGAACGGCTCAGCGCGCCCGTCGCCCGCACCGGGATGTTCGGCGCCAAGACCACCGGCGACACCTCCGGCTACGGCCTGCTGCAGGTCCGCAAACCGCCCCGCGCGGGTTCGCGGCGGCCGTTCACCGACCCGGACGACCCCCGCACCGCGTCCTTCGACGGGATCGCCGACGCGCTCGAACGCGCGCTGTCCAGCGAGGACACCCCCGGCACGCGGGCCGTCGAACGGGTCGTGGTCGACCGCGGCGAGATCACGTTCCACGTGCGCCGCGAAAACCTGCCCGAGGTCGCCAGGCTGCTGCGCGACGACCCCGCCCTGCGGTTCGAGCTGTGCACGGGTGTCAGTGGCGTGCACTACCCCGACGACACCGGTCGCGAGCTGCACGGCGTCTACCACCTGCGCTCGCTGACCCACAACAACGAGATCCGGGTGGAGACCGCCTGCCCCGACGCCGACCCGCACATCCCCTCGATCGTGTCGGTCTACCCCACCAACGACTGGCACGAGCGCGAAGCCTGGGACTTCTTCGGGATCGTCTTCGACGGGCACCCCGCGCTAACCCGCATCGAGATGCCCGACGACTGGCACGGCCATCCCCAGCGCAAGGACTACCCGCTCGGCGGGATCCCCGTTGAGTACCGCGGTGCCACCGTCCCGCCGCCGGACGAGCGGAGGTCATACCAATGACGAATGTCACAGAGGACTACATCGACGCCTCCGGCGGCGACTGGGAAGAGGTCGTCGCAAAGGCGCAGAGCAGCGGCGCCGAGCGCCTCGTGGTCAACATGGGCCCCCAGCACCCCTCGACGCACGGCGTGCTCCGGCTCATCCTCACCCTCGACGGCGAGACCTGTACCGAGGCGCGGGTGGGCATCGGCTACCTGCACACCGGCATCGAGAAGAACATGGAGTTCCGGACGTGGACGCAGGGCACCACGTTCGTGACCCGCATGGACTACCTCACGCCGATCTTCAACGAGGTGGCCTACTGCCTGTCGGTGGAACGGCTGCTGGAGATCGACGACCGCATCCCCGAGCGCGCCAACGTCATCCGCGTGCTGATGATGGAGCTCAACCGGATGTCGTCGCACTTCGTGGCGATGGCGACGTTCGGCATGGAACTGGGCGCCACCACCATCATGACCAACGGGTTCCGCGAGCGCGAGCTGGTGCTCGACATCTTCGAGCTGATCACCGGCCTGCGGATGAACCACGCCTACATCCGCCCCGGCGGCGTGTCCCAGGACCTGCCCGACGGCGCGGTCGGCAAGATCCGCGAGCTGCTCGACGAGATGCCCAAGCGCATCGAGATCCTGCGCAAACTGCTCGACGCCAGCCCGCTGTACCTGGCCCGCACCCGCGACGTCGCCCACCTGGACCTCGCCGGGTGCATGGCCCTGGGTGTCACCGGCCCGATGCTGCGCGCCTCGGGTCTGGCCTGGGACCTGCGCAAGGCCAAGCCCTACTGCGGATACGAGAACTACGACTTCGACATCCCCGTGTCCGACGGCGGTGACGTCTACGCCCGCTACCGGGTGCGCGTGGCCGAGCTGGAGCAGAGCCTGCGCATCATCGAGCAGTGCCTGGACCGGCTGGAGCCCGGACCGGTGATGGTCGACGACCCCAAGATCGGCTGGCCCGCCCGCCTGGAGCTCGGCGGCGACGGCCTGGGCAACTCGCCCGACCACATCGCCCACATCATGGGCGGGTCGATGGAGGCGCTGATCCACCACTTCAAGCTCGTGACCGAAGGCTTCCGGGTCCCGGCAGGGCAGTCCTACGCGGCCGTCGAGAGCGCCAAGGGCGAGCTCGGCAGCCACACCGTCAGCGACGGCGGCACCCGCCCCTTCCGCGTGCACTTCCGCGACCCCTCCTTCACTCACCTGCAGGCGGTCGCGGCCATGTGCGAAGGCGGCACCGTGGCCGACGTCATCGCCGCGGTGGCCAGTATCGACCCCGTGATGGGAGGGGTGGACCGGTGAGCAGCACCTTTACCGAAGAGGTCCGCGCGCGGCTGGAGGTCGACGCCAAGGACGTCATCGCGCGCTACCCGCGCGAACGCTCAGCGCTGCTTCCGCTGCTGCACCTGGTGCAGGCAGAGGAAGGCTAC
Source organism: Streptomonospora sediminis (assembly GCF_054778995.1). Classification (NCBI taxonomy): domain Bacteria; kingdom Bacillati; phylum Actinomycetota; class Actinomycetes; order Streptosporangiales; family Nocardiopsidaceae; genus Streptomonospora; species Streptomonospora sediminis. The sequence continues at coordinate 30,076 of NZ_BAAGYZ010000021.1, read as the reverse complement.
GTCTCCACCGCCGGTATCCGGTTCTGCGCCGAACAACTCGGCCTGACCACGGCCGAGGTCACCGCCGTGGCGACCTTCTACACCATGTACAAGCGCCGCCCCACCGGCGAATACCACGTCGGGGTGTGCACCAACACGCTGTGCGCGGTCATGGGCGGCGACGAGATCTTCGCCTCCGTCAAGGAGCACCTGGGCGTCGGCAACGACCAGGCCACCGACGACGGCCGCGTCTCCGTCGAACACGTCGAGTGCAACGCGGCCTGCGACTTCGCGCCGGTCGTGATGGTCAACTGGGAGTTCTTCGACAACCAGACCCCCGAGTCGGCCAAACGCCTCGTCGACGACCTGCGCCTGGGCAACGACGTACGCCCCACCCGCGGCCCCGAGCAGCTCTGCACCTGGAAACAGGCCAGCCGCCTGCTCGCCGGGTTCTCCGACGGGCGCGGCGGCGAAGGCACCCAGGCCGGCGAACCCTCCCTGGAGGGACTGCGGCTGGCGCAGCGGCGCGGCTGGACCGCGCCCGAGCCGGGCGCCGCCGGCGGCGACGAAGGGAGCGCGAAGTGACCACCCTGACCCCGGTCCTGTCCGCCAACTGGGACCGCCCCGACTCCTTCACCCTGGAGGGCTACCGCGCCGGCGGCGGCTACCAGGCGCTGCGCACCGCGCTGACCATGGAACCCGACACGCTCGTGGACCTGGTCAAGGCATCGGGCCTGCGCGGGCGCGGCGGCGCCGGGTTCCCCACCGGGATGAAGTGGGGGTTCCTGCCCAAGGACAACCCCAACCCCCGCTACCTCGTCGTCAACGCCGACGAGTCCGAGCCGGGCACCTGCAAGGACGTCCCGCTGCTGCTCGCCAACCCGCACGCGCTCATCGAGGGCGTGGCGATCTCGGCCTACGCCATCCGCAGCAACCAGGCGTTCATCTACGTGCGCGGCGAGGTGCTGCACGTCATCCGCAGGCTCAAGCAGGCCGTCGAACAGGCCCGCGAAGCCAACCTGATCGGCCCCGACATGCTCGGCAGCGGGTTCGACCTGGACGTGGTGGTGCACGCCGGCGCCGGCGCCTACATCTGCGGCGAGGAGACCGCGCTGCTGGACTCGCTGGAGGGCTACCGGGGCCAGCCGCGGCTCAAGCCGCCGTTCCCCGCGGTGGCCGGGCTTTACGCCTCGCCCACGGTCGTCAACAACGTCGAGTCGATCGCCAGCGTCCCCAGCATCGTGCGCAACGGCGCCGAGTGGTTCACGTCCATGGGCACCGAGAAATCCGCCGGATTCGGGTTCTTCTCGCTGTCGGGCCACGTGCGCCGCCCCGGCCAGTACGAGGCGCCGCTCGGTGTCACGCTGCGCGAACTGCTCGACATGTCCGGCGGGATCCGCGAAGGCCACGAACTGAAGTTCTGGACACCCGGCGGATCCTCCACCCCGATCTTCACCCACGAACACCTCGACACCCCGCTGGACTTCGAGTCCGTGGGCGCGGCCGGGTCGATGCTGGGCACCCGCGCCCTGCAGATCTTCGACGAGACCACCTGCGTGGTGCGCGCCGTCGGCCGCTGGATCGAGTTCTACGCCCACGAATCCTGCGGCAAGTGCACGCCCTGCCGCGAGGGCAACTACTGGATGGTGCAGGTGCTGGACCGCCTCGAACGCGGCGAGGGCACTGAAGCCGACCTGGAGAAACTGCTCGACATCTGCGACAACCTGCTGGGCCGCTCCTTCTGCGCGCTCGGCGACGGCGCGGCCAGCCCGGTGATGTCCTCCATCAAGTACTTCCGCCAGGAGTACATCGACCACGTCACCCAGGGCGGCTGCCCGTTCGACCACCGCAAGTCGACCCTGTGGGGAGGCACCGCATGACCGGCCAGTCCGCGGCCGCCGCAGGAGCGCCGCCGGCGCAGGAAGGAGAGGAGGAGCAGTGACCGTCACGACCAACAGCGCCTCGGGCGGCACACCGGCCGTGCCGCCGGAGGACCTCATCACCGTCACCATCGACGGCTTCCAGATCCAGGTCCCCAAGGGCACACTGGTGATCCGCGCCGCCGAGCTGCTGGGCATCCAGATCCCGCGCTTCTGCGACCACCCCCTGCTGGAGCCGGTGGGCGCCTGCCGCCAGTGCCTGGTCGAGATCCCCGACGCCGGCAACGGGCGGGCGATGCCCAAACCGCAGGCCTCCTGCACCATCACGGTCATGGAGGGCATGGTCGTCAAGACCCAGCTCACCTCCGAGACCGCCGAGAAGGCCCAGCGCGGGATCATGGAGTTCCTGCTGATCAACCACCCGCTGGACTGCCCGGTCTGCGACAAGGGCGGCGAGTGCCCCCTGCAGAACCAGGCGATGTCCAACGGGGGCGGCGAGACCCGCTTCCTCGACACCAAGCGGACCTTCCCCAAACCGATCGCGCTGTCCTCCCAGGTGCTCCTGGACCGCGAGCGCTGCATCCAGTGCGCCCGCTGCACCCGGTTCTCCGCGCAGATCGCCGGCGACCCGTTCATCGAACTGCTCGAACGCGGCGCCGACGAGCAGGTCGGTATCGCCGAGGGCGAGCCGTTCCAGTCCTACTTCTCCGGCAACACCGTGCAGATCTGCCCGGTCGGCGCGCTGACCGGCGCCGCCTACCGGTTCCGCTCCCGGCCGTTCGACCTGGTCAGCACGCCCAGCGTGTGCGAGCACTGCGCCGCCGGGTGCGCCCAGCGCACCGACCACCGGCGCGGCAAGGTCACCCGGCGCCTGGCGGGCGACGACCCCGAGGTCAACGAGGAGTGGAACTGCGACAAGGGCCGGTGGGCGTTCAAGTACGCCAGCCAGTCCGACCGGCTCGACCACCCCCTCGTGCGCGACGAGGACACCCGCGCCCTGGAGACCGCGTCCTGGCCCGAGTCGCTGACCCTGGCCGCGCGCGGCCTCGCGCAGGCGCGCGACCGCGGCGGCCGTGTCGGCGTGCTCACCGGCGGGCGGCTGACCCTCGAAGACGCCTACGCCTATGCCAAGTTCGCCCGGGTCGCGCTGCGCACCAACAGCGTCGACATGCGGGCCCGCCCCCACTCCGCCGAGGAGGCCGACTTCCTGGCCGCCCGCGTGGCGGGCACCGGCATCGGCGTCACCTACTCCGACCTGGAGAACGCCCCGGCGGTGCTGCTCGCGGGCTTCGACCCCGAGGACGAGTCGCCGGTGGTGTTCCTGCGGCTGCGCAAGGCCCACCGCCGCAACGGCACCCGCGTGTTCTCCCTGGCCTCCCACGAGGTACGCGGCCTGACCAAGGCGGGCGGGCGGCTCGTGCCCGCGGCACCCGGCGCGGAACCCGGGGTACTGGACGAACTGGGCAACGCCGACCCCGAGGCGCTGGAGGCGCTGCGGCAACGGGGGGCGATCATCCTGGCCGGCGAACGGCTGGGCGCGGTCCCCGGAGCGCTGTCCTCCGCGGCGCGGCTGGCCGACCGCACCGGCGCCCGCCTGGCCTGGGTGCCGCGCCGGGCCGGTGAACGCGGTGCCGCCGACGCCGGGGCGCTGCCCAACCTGCTGCCCGGCGGACGCCCGGTCACCGACGCCACGGCCCGCGCCGAGACCGCCCGCGCCTGGGGCGTGGGCAGCCTGCCCGAACGCGAGGGCCGCTCCACCGGCGAGATCATCGAGGCGGCCGCCTCGGGCGAACTGGAGGCGCTGGTCATCGCCGGTGTCGACCTGGACGACCTGCCCGACCCGGCCGCCGCCCGCGACGCACTGGCCCGCGTGCCCTTCGTCGTCAGCCTGGAGATGCGGGCGAGCAACGTCACCGACCGGGCCGACGTGGTGCTGCCGGTGGCCGCGGTCGCCGAGAAGAGCGGCAGCTTCGTCGACTGGGAGGGCCGCCGCCGCCCGTTCGGCGACGCGCTGAAGAAACCCGGGCTCCTCTCGGACCTGCGGGTGCTCTCGGCGGTGGCCGACGAGATGGACGTGCACCTGGGCCTGCCCGACGACGCGGCAGCGCGGCGCGAACTCGACGAACTGGGGGGCTGGGCCGGCGAACGCGTGCCCGATCCGCTGGCCCGCCCCGCCAAAGCGCCCGAGCCCGGCAAGGGCGAAGCGGTGCTGTCGTCCTGGCGCCAGCTGCTGGGCCGCGGCCGGATGGAGGACGGCGAGCCCTACCTCGCCGGGACCGCGCGCCCGGCCCTGGCCCGCGTCTCGGCCGCCACCGCCGCGGAGATCGGGCTGGCCGACGGCGGCCGGCTGCGGGTCAGCGGCCCCGGCGGCTCGGTGAGCGCGCCCGCCATCGTCACCGCAATGCCCGACCGGGTGGTGTGGCTGCCCGAGAACGCCCAGGACTGCGACATCCACCGCGACCTGGGCGCCGCCGCCGGAACGGTGGTCGCCATCAGCGCCGACGCCGCCCCGGACGCCGCCGCCGACACAGCCGGCGCAGCGGCCGTGGCCGACACCGCCGTGGAAGCCAAGATGACCGCGACGAGTGCGGGGAGCGACCAGTGATGACGACCGCGCAGGCCGGCGCGGCGGTGCCCATGGCCGCCGAGGCCCAACTGGATGCCTTCGGCACCGACCCCTGGTGGATCTCGCTGATCAAGGCGTTGGCGATCTTCGTCTTCCTGATGGTCTGCGTGCTGATGATGATCATGGCCGACCGCAAGGTCATGGGCCGCATGCAGCAGCGCCACGGCCCCAACCGGTTCGGTCCACTGGGGCTGCTGCAGTCCCTGGCCGACGGGGTCAAGCTGTCGCTGAAGGAGGATCTGATCCCGCGCGGTGTCGACCGCGCCGTCTACATCGCGGCGCCGATGATCGCCGCGGTACCCGCGTTCATGGCGTTCTCGGTCATCCCGATCGGGCCCGAGGTCAACCTGTTCGGGGTGCAGACCCCGCTGCAGCTGACCGACCTGCCCATCGCGGCACTGCTGGTGCTGGCCACCGCGGCCGTGGGCGTCTACGGGATCGTGCTGGGCGGTTGGGCCTCGCAGTCGCCCTATGCCCTGCTGGGCGGGCTGCGCGCCTCGGCCCAGGTCATCAGCTACGAGATCGCGATGGGCCTGTCCTTTGTGGCGGTGTTCATGTACTCGGGCACCCTGACCACCTCGGGCATCGTCGAGGCGCAGCGCCCCGTGTGGTTCGCGGTGATCCTGCTGCCGTCGTTCCTGATCTACCTGGTCACGATGGTCGGCGAGACCAACCGGCTGCCCTTCGACCTCGCCGAGGGCGAAGGCGAGCTCGTCGGCGGGTTCATGACCGAGTACGGGTCGATGAAGTTCACGATGTTCTTCCTCGCCGAGTACGTGAACATGGTGACCGTCGCCGCGGTCTCGGTGACCTTCTTCCTCGGCGGCTACCTCGCACCGCCGCCGCTGACCATGTTCTGGGCAGGCGCGAACGAGGCCTGGTGGCCGGCCCTGTGGTGGCTGCTGAAGTTCCTGTTCGTGATGTTCCTGTTCATCTGGGTGCGCGGCTCGGTGCCGCGGATCCGCTACGACCAGCTCATGCAGCTCGGCTGGAAGATCCTCATCCCCGTGCAGCTCGTGTGGATCACCGCCGTGGCGTTCGTGCGCATCCTCGGCAACGAGGGCGCACCCGCCTGGGCGATCGCCGCGGTCGTGGCGGTCTTCAGCGCCATCACCGTCGCCGTGCTGGTGGCCTGGGCCCGCTCGGTGCGGCGCAGGCGCGCCGCCGAGGCCGAAGAGCGCCGCAACGAGCTGCGGCTCATGCGCGAAGACCCCGCCTACGGAGGATTCCCCGTGCCACCGCCCAGCGCACCCCACTACGGCAGCAGTGTGCCGGCCGAGGGGCCCCGCTACGTCCCGCGTGCCCCCGACGACAAGCGTGAGGAGGTTACCGGTGCTTGACTGGCTCAACCCCGTCAAAGGGTTCGGCGTCACCTTCCACACCATGTTCACGAAGGTGCCGACCACCAACTATCCCGAGGTCAAGCGCGCGACCGCGCCCCGCTTCCACGGTCGGCACCAGCTCAACCGCTGGGCCGACGGCCTGGAGAAGTGCATCGGGTGCGAGCTGTGCGCCTGGGCCTGCCCGGCCGACGCGATCTACGTGGAGGGCGGCGACAACACCGAGGAGGAGCGCTACTCCCCGGGCGAGCGCTACGGGCGCGTCTACCAGATCAACTACCTGCGGTGCATCCTGTGCGGACTCTGCGTCGAGGCCTGCCCCACCCGGGCGCTGACCATGACCAACGAGTACGAGATCGCCGACGACGAGCGCGAAAGCCTCATCTGGACCAAGGAGCAGCTCCTCGCGCCGCTCACCGAGGCCATGGAGGCGCCGCCGCACCCCATGCGGCTCGGCGACACCGAGGAGGAGTACTACCGCAGCGGTGCCACCGCGGCCGAGGCCGCCGTGCCGCCCCGGCCCGAGGGTGAGGCGAGCAGGTGAACGCCGACATCCTCACCGGCGCCTCCGCCGCGCCGGGCAACCCCATCGGCGGCGGCGAGGCCGCCATCTTCTGGGTCCTGGCCACCGTGGTGGTCCTCGGCGCCATCGGCGTGGTCTTCAGCCGCAAGGCCGTGCACTCGGCGCTGATGATGGCGATGGTCATGCTCGGCCTGGCCGTCTTCTACGGGATCAACCAGGCGCCGTTCCTGATGGTCGTGCAGATCGTCGTCTACACCGGCGCGGTGCTGATGCTGTTCCTGTTCGTGCTGATGCTGGTCGGCGTCAGCTCGGCGGACTCCCTGGTCGAGACGTTGCGCGGGCAGCGGGTGCTCACCGCGGTGGTCGCGGTGTGCTTCCTGGGTGCGCTGACGCTCGGGCTGACCCGCATCACCGCCGCCGACCCGGTCGGGCTGAGCGCGGGCGCGGCCGCGGCCGGCGGCAGCGTCCCCTGGATCGCGAGCGAAGTGATCTACCGCTACATCATCGCCTTCGAGGCCACCGGTGCGCTGCTGATCACCGCGGTGCTCGGCGCGCTCGTGCTTGCCCACGTCAACCGGCTGAAGAAGCGCCGCACGCAGCGGGTGCAGTCCCGCGAGCGCATCCGCGGCGACCACCCCACACCGCTGCCCGGGCCCGGCACCTACGCACGCCACAACGCCATCGACATGCCGGCGCTGCTGCCCGACGGCTCGGTCTCGGAACTGTCGCTGAACCCGGTGCTCACCGCCCGCGACCCCGAACTGCAGTCGGGCGTGCCCGAGGACTTCCGGCTGGGCGCCATCCCGCAGGCCGGCGGCGCCTCGGATTCGGCCGGCTCCAAGGAGGCCGACCCGCTCGGCCCCGCCGAGCCGGACGCGGACGAAGGCGATGCCGGTGGGACCGACGGCGCCGACGGAGCCAACGGAGCCAACGGACAGGAGGCCGAGCCCACATGGACCCGATGAACTACATCGTGCTTGCCGCGATCGTGTTCACGATCGGCGCCATCGGTGTGCTGGTGCGGCGCAACGCCATCATCGTGTTCATGTGCGTGGAGCTGATGCTCAACGCCTGCAACCTGGCGTTCGTCGCCTTCGCCCGCATGCTCGGCGACATCGAAGGCCAGGTCATCGCGTTCTTCGTGATGATCGTGGCCGCGGCCGAGGTCGTGGTGGGCCTGGCGATCATCATGCAGATCTTTAGGACCCGCAGGTCGGCGTCGCTGGACGACGCCAACCTGCTCAAGCACTAGAAGGCGACGTGGCTGTGTCTGAGATAACCCTCGCCGCCGAGCAGCACGGGACCGCTGTCACCTCCGAGGCCAGTGGGGCGATCCTGGCCAACTCCTGGTTGCTGATCGCGTTTCCGCTGGTCGGCGCCGCCATTCTGCTGCTGGGCGGCCGGCGCACCGACGGCTGGGGCCACCTGCTGGCAACGGCCCTGCCGCTGGCGAGCTTCGGCTGGGCGGTGGCGGCCCTGTTCCAGATCCTGGCCGCCGCGCCGCAGGACCGGAGCTTCGCGGTCCCTGTCTACACCTGGTTCTCCGCGGGCGGGTTCACCGCCGAGGCGGGCCTGCTGCTGGACCCGCTGTCGATCAGCTTCGCGCTGCTGATCACCGGTGTCGGCTCCCTCATCCACATCTACTCGGTGGGCTACATGGCCCACGACGAGCGGCGCCGCCGGTTCTTCGCCTACCTGAACCTGTTCGTCGCGGCGATGCTCGTGCTCGTCCTCGCCGACAACTTCGCGCTGCTGTTCCTGGGCTGGGAGGGCGTGGGCCTGGCCTCCTACCTGCTGATCGGGTTCTGGCAGCACAAGGACTCCGCCGCGGTCGCCGCCAAGAAGGCGTTCCTGGTCAACCGGGTCGGCGACATCGGCCTGCTGATCGCGGTCATGCTGATGTTCACCACGTTCGGCACGGTCGCCTTCAGCGGGGTCTTCGGCGCCGCCGGCGAGGCCGGCCAAGGCGTGATGACCGCCATCGGCCTGCTGCTGCTCCTGGGGGCCTGCGGCAAGTCGGCGCAGCTGCCGCTGCAGTCGTGGCTGCTGGACGCGATGGAGGGCCCCACTCCGGTCTCCGCGCTCATCCACGCCGCCACCATGGTCACCGCCGGCGTCTACCTGATCGTGCGGGCGGGCCCGGTGTTCGAGGCCGCACCCGCCGCCCAGCTCACCGTTGCCGTGGTCGGCGCGGCGACCCTGCTGGCAGGTGCCGTCATCGGTTGCGCCAAGGACGACATCAAGAAGGCGCTGGCCGGCTCCACCATGAGCCAGATCGGCTATATGACCCTGGCGGCGGGGCTGGGCCCGGTCGGCTACGCAGCGGCCATCGCCCACCTGATCACGCACGGCTTCTTCAAGGCCGGGCTGTTCCTGGGCGCGGGCTCGGTGATGCACGGCATGAACGACGAGGTCGACATGCGCCGCTACGGCGGGCTGCGCAAGGCCATGCCCATCACCTTCGCCACGTTCGGGCTTGGTTACCTGGCCATCATCGGGTTCCCGCTGCTGTCGGGCTGGTGGACCAAGGAGGGCATCATCGAGGCCGCCTTCTCCTCCGGCGGAGCGGTCGGAACCGGGTTGGGCACGGCGGCGCTGGTGGGCGCCGGGCTGACCGCGTTCTACATGACCCGCGTGATGATCATGACGTTCTTCGGCGAGCGCCGCTGGGCCGAGGGCGCGCACCCGCACGAGTCGCCGGCCTCGATGACCGCGCCGATGATCGTGCTGGCCGCGGGGTCGGTGTTCCTGGGCGCGGTCCTGGTGTTCGGCTACCGCTTCGCGCACTTCCTGGAGCCGGCGGTCGGCGCGCCCGAAGAGGCGCATGAGTTCCACCTGGCCGCCATGTTCACCAGCCTGCCGAGCCTGGCGGCGCTGGGGCTGATGGTGGTCGGCGCCGGCGCCGCCTGGTTCATGTACGGCCGCCGCGAGGTACCGGCCACGGCGCCGCGGCCCGGTTGGGTGACCGCCTTCGCCCGCAACGAGCTCTACGGCAACGCCCTCAACGAAGCGTTGTTCATGCGCCCGGGCCAAGCCCTTGCCGCGGCGCTGAAGGCCTTCGACACCAAGGTGGTCGACGGGCTGGTCAACGGGGTCGGCAGGAGCGTGCAAGGCAGCTCCCACGGGCTGCGCGGTGCGCAGACGGGCTTTGCCCGCACCTACGCGCTGACGATGCTGTTCGGCGCCGCCATCGTCGTCGCAACGCTGGCTGTGAGGATCTAGATGACCGACTTCCCCTGGCTCACCCTCGCCATTGCGCTGCCCGCCCTGGGCAGTCTGGCGGTGGCGCTGCTCCCGCGCGAGCGGGCCGAAACGGCCAAACGGACGGCGCTGGCCGTCACCGCGGCGACCCTGCTGCTGGTCGCGGCGATGGCCACCCGGTTCACGCCATCAGGCGGCGACCGGCTGCAGTTCGCCGAGGTTTACCCGTGGATCCCGCGGTTCGGCATCAACTACGCGGTCGGGGTCGACGGCATCGCGCTGGTGCTGATCCTGATGTCGGCGGTGCTGGTACCCCTGGTGGTGCTGGCGGCCTGGCGGGAGAACGACGACGCCCCCGATTCGGGCAAGGGCTACTTCGCGCTGATCCTCCTGCTGGAGGCGATGATGATCGGCGTGTTCGCGGCCACAGACGTCTTCCTGTTCTACGTGTTCTTCGAGGCCATGCTGATCCCGGTCTACTTCATGATCGGGCGCTACGGGCGCGGGGACGCGCGCCGTGCGGCCGCCGTGAAGTTCCTGCTCTACAGCCTGCTCGGCGGGCTGCTGATGCTGGTGGCCGTCATCAGTGTCTACGTCTACGGCGGCACGTTCCTGTGGAGCGAGCTGGTCGGCGCCCAAGGCGCGCTGGCCGGGCTGGACCCGGCGGTGGCACGCTGGCTCTTCCTCGGCTTCTTCATCGCGTTCGCCATCAAGGCGCCGATGTGGCCGGTGCACACCTGGCTGCCCAGCGCGGCCGGGTCGTCCCGCCCGGGCACGGCGGTGCTGCTGGTGGGCGTGCTGGACAAGGTCGGCACCTACGGCATGCTGCGCTACTGCCTGGAGATGTTCCCCGGCGCCGCCACCTGGTTCATCTGGCCGGTGGTGGTGTTGAGCCTGGTCAGCATCGTCTACGGCGCGGTCCTGGCCATCGCGCAGAGCGACATGATGCGGCTGATCGCCTACACCTCGGTGTCGCACTTCGGGTTCATCACCCTGGGCGTGTTCGTCATGACCTCCCAGGGCCAGTCCGGTGCGGCGCTGTACATGGTCAACCACGGGTTCGCGACCGGGGCGCTGTTCCTGGTGGTCGGGTTCCTGGTCGCGCGCCGGGGGTCCACGGCCATCGCCGACTACCGGGGTGTGCAGCAGAAAGCGCCGGTGCTGGCGGGCATGTTCCTGGTCTCCGGGCTGGCCGGGCTCGCGCTGCCGGGGCTGTCGCCGTTCGTCAGCGAATTCCTGGTGTTCATCGGCGCCTTCGCCTTCCACCCGGTGCCCGCGATCATCGCGTCGGTCGGCGTGGTACTGGCCGCGCTCTACATCCTGTGGATGTACCAGCGCACCATGACCGGACCGCTGCCCGAGGGGCTGGCGCGGCTGCGCGACCTTTCCCGCCGGGAGACCCTGGCGGTCGCGCCGCTGGTCGCCCTGCTGGTCGTCTTCGGTGTTTACCCGCAGCCGCTGCTGGACGTCATCAACCCGGCCGTCGAGGCGACCATGGAGTCCGTCGGCGTCACCGACCCCCAGCCGGCGATCGGCGAAGCCGAAGCTGCGGACCACGAACCAGGAGGCACGAGTGAGCCCGACGAGTAAGCGGAGTGGGCGGTGCCGATGCGGAGCCGACATACACCGTCCGCGTAGCGCGCGAGGAGCGGTGAGTGAGAAGCAGGCACGAGTGAGCCCGACGAGTAAGCGGAGTGGGCGGTGCCGATGCGGAGCCGACATACACCGTCCGCGCAGCGCGCGAGGAATGGTGAGTGAGATGGGAGAACACTTCTGATGCTGCCGTCGGCACAGGCGCTGATGGCCGCGCCGGTCATCACCGAGAACCCGCCGCAGATCGACTACTGGCTGCTGTCGCCGATGCTGGTGATCTTCGGCGCCGCTGTGCTGGGCGTGCTGATCGAGGCGTTCGTGCCCGCGGCGCGGCGCCGCCCGATCCAGCTCGGTCTGGCGCTGGCCGCGGTCGCCGCGGCGTTCGTGCTGACCGTCCTGGTCGCCGGTTGGCTGCCCTCTGGTGAGGCGGGGGTACCGATCGCCTTCGGCAGCGTCGCCGTCGACCGGGTGTCAGTGTTCCTGCAGGGCACGGTGCTGGTGCTCGGGCTGGTCAGCCTACTGCTCATCGCCGAGAACCGCCGCGGCGAAAGCGCGTTCTCCGCGCAGGCGGCGGCGGTGCCCGGCAGCGAAGAGGAGCGCGAGCACGTGCTGGCCGGGTCGCAGCACACCGAGGTCTACCCGCTCGTGCTGTTCGCCCTGCTGGGCATGCAGCTGTTCCCCTCGTCCGGGGACTTCCTGACGATGTTCGTCGCACTGGAGGTCATGAGCCTGCCGCTGTACCTGCTGTGCGGGCTTGCGCGCCGGCGCCGGCTGTTCTCCCAGGAGGCGGCCGTCAAGTACTTCCTGCTTGGGGCGTTCTCCTCGGCGTTCTTCCTGTTCGGTATCGCCATGGTCTACGGCTACGCCGGGTCGGTGCGTTTCGACGAGGTCGCCCGGGCCGTCGAGCAGGGCGGTGGGCCGCTGTTCGCCGACGGCGGCGGGCGGCCGCTGCTGCTGCTCGGGATCGGGCTGGTCGGTGTCGGGCTGCTGTTCAAGGTCGGCGCGGTGCCGTTCCACAACTGGAAGCCCGATGTCTACCAGGGCGCGCCCACCCCGATCACCGCGCTGATGGCCTCCTGCACGCTGGTCGCCGCCTTCGGCGCCCTGCTGCGGGTGTTCTTCGTCCCCTTCGGCCCCGCGGCCGCCGACTGGGCGCCGATGCTGTGGGTGGTGGCCATCCTCACCATGGTGCTCTCGGCGGTGATCGCGGTGACCCAGCGCGACATCAAGCGGCTGCTCGCCTACTCCTCGGTGGTCCACGCCGGGTTCGTGCTCACCGCGGTGATCGCCGCCACGCCCGAGGGTCTGGCCGGGGCGATGTTCTACCTGGCCGCCTACGGCTTCACGACGATCGGCGCGTTCGCCGTGGTCACCCTGGTGCGCACGCACGACAACGGCCCCGAGGCCAACGAGCTGTCGCAGTGGGCCGGCCTGGGCCGGTCCTCGCCGCTGCTGGCGGGTGCGCTGGCCCTGTTCCTGCTCACCTTCGCGGGGATTCCGCTGACGAGCGGGTTCATCGGCAAGTTCGCGGTGTTCGAGGCGGCCATGGCAGCCGGGGCGACTCCGCTGGTCGTGGTGGGCGTGCTCAGCAGCGCGGTGACCGCGTTCTTCTACGTGCGCATCATCGTGCTGATGTTCTTCGCCGATGCGGCCCAGACCGGACCGACCGTGATGCGCGCGGGCGTGTTCACCGGCTCGGCGATCGGTATCGGGGTGGCGGCCACGTTCCTGCTCGGCGTGTTCCCCTCGCCGGTTCTGGACAATCTCATCCCGCAGCCGGAGCAGGAGCAGAGCGAGTCGCTGCTGGCCACGGCAGGCGAGGAAGGTGCGCAGTAGCCGGCAGCACCCGGTGGGTGGCTTTGGCAGCCGAATCAGGGTCAGATAACTTGGCAAGTCGGTTTTGTTGTTCATCCCGAGAGCGCGCGGTACGTCCGATTCCGGAGGTATCGCGCGCCTGCTGACGTGTGGAGCTTCCAGGTGAGCGGTGCTGTCCCGAGCGATTTCCTCGCTCTGCCGAGTATCGACGCGGGTCTCGCCAAGGAGGTCCAGGAGGCTCTGGACGAAGTCGAGAAGCTGCTGCGCGAAAGCGTGTCGGCCAGCGACCCGCTGCTCACCGAGGCCGCCTCCCACCTGCTCTCGGCGGGCGGCAAGCGGTTCCGCGCCACCCTCGTGCTCCTGGCCTCGCACTTCGGCGACCCCACGGTGCCCGATCTGGTGCGCGCGGCCGCCGTCGTCGAGCTGACCCACGTCGCGACCCTGTACCACGACGACGTCATGGACGAGGCCGACCTCCGGCGCGGCGAGCCCAGTGCCAACCAGCGGTGGGGCAACAGTGTCGCCATCCTCACCGGCGACTACGTGTTCGCCCGCGCGTCGGAGATCCTCGCCGACCTGGGCACCGACGCGGTGCGGATGCAGGCGCGCACCTTCGGGCGGCTGGTGCAGGGCCAGATCCTGGAGACCTCCGGGCCGCAGGCGGGTGCCGACCCGCTGGACCACTACCTGCGGGTCATCTCCGACAAGACGGCTTCGCTCATCGCCTCGTCGGCGGAGTTCGGCGCGACCTACTCCGGTGCCGGGGCGTCGGTCATCCGGACCATCACCAGCGCGTGCGACTCGCTGGGCATGGCCTTCCAGCTCGCCGACGACATCCTCGACGTTGCCGGCGACCCCAGCTCCTCGGGCAAGGTGCCAGGCACCGACCTGCGCGAAGGCGTGCTGACCCTGCCGATGCTGTACGCGCTGCGGTCCGAGGCCGGCGGTAGTGCGCCCGGGCGCTTGAGCGAACTGCTGGGCCGCCCGCTCGACGATGCCGAGACCAGGGAGGCCCTGGACCTGCTGCGTCCGCACAAGGCGATGGAGGAGGCCCGCGAGACCACCCGGGAGTGGGCCGACCGGGCCCGCGCGGAACTCGCCACCCTTCCGCAGGGCCCGCCCCGCGAGGCGTTCGAGGCCCTGTGCGACTACGCGGTGCGGCGCAGCGGCTGACATCTCTTTCTCCTGGGCGCCCGAGCTGCGTGCCCGATCAGAGGCGCGGCGGGTGCCCGGGAGCAAAGGCCGGTCACCGAATCGGTCATCTGCGGGCAATGTCCCCACGGCGGTCGCATGCGCCCATTCACCTGCGGGAATCTGGCGACTGGCGGCCCCGGTGCAGCGCACCGGGCGCCGGCCGAGGAGCACCGGGCGATAACGGGGGGAAGTGAGTCGCCGTGGCACCGCAGATGGGAACCCAGCAACTTATCGGGCACCGGCTGGTCGACAGGGACGGCGCGGCCGTCGGCAAGATCGGCCAGGTCTTCTACGACGACCAGACCGACACGGCAAAGTGGATCACGGTGCGGATGGGCCTGTTCGGCTCACGCGAGAACCTAGTGCCGCTGGTGGGCGCGGAAATGGTCTACGACGCCCTGCAGGTGCCCTGGTCCCGCAACAAGATCAAGAGCGCTCCGAGCTTCGACATCGACCAGCACATCTCGGTGGAGCAGGAGGACCGGGTCTACGAGCACTACGGGCTCACCCCGGAAGTGCCCGGCCAACGGGTCCCCGAGCAGTACAGCCGCCCGCGGGGGCGGCACGCGCGCCCCGAACCGGCTGAGCAGGGCGGGCCGGCGGAGTCGGCGGAGTCCGCAGAGGCGGGGGAGTCCGCGGAGCGGGCCGGGCGCAGCGACGGCCGCGAAGGGGAGCCGGCCCGGCAGCGGATCTGGGAACCCGACAGCGAGCGCCCGCAGTCCTCGCAGCGCGGTGCGGACAAGGGGTGAGCCATCCGGGTGCCTTCGTCCGGCGGTGTCTCACCGGTGCGGCGATGGCGGCAACGGCGCCACCGCCGCACCGGCACCGCCGTGCCGCCGGAAACGCTCGTCCGGTCAGGGCTTCGGCGGGTCGGTCGCGGGTTCGGCGGAGCCGGCCGGCCGCGCCGGTGCCCGGGCGCTCTGCGCGCGGGAGTTGTTGCGCAGCATGTCGGTGACGAACACGGCCAGCGCGGTCCACACGATCGCGAAACCGATCCACCGGCTGGGTGACATCTGCTCCTCGAACACCAGCCAGGCGAAGAGGAACTGCATCACCGGCACGATGAACTGGAGCAGCCCCAGCATGGTCAGCGGCACCCGCTGGGCGGCGGCACCGAACGCGAGCAGCGGCAGCGCGGTCACCACGCCCGAACCCACCAGTGCCACGGAGTGCCAGGGCGAGCCGGTGGCGAATGTTCCCGCCCCTGTGGCCTGCAGGAACACAATGTAGCCGGTGGCCGGTAGGAACAGCAGCAGAGTCTCCACCGCCAGACTCTCGACCCCGTCGAGCCCGGCGATCTTCTTCAACGCCCCGTAGGTGGCGAACGAAGCCGCCATGCCCAGCGACAGCCACGGTACGCCGCCGTAGGCCACGCTCAGCACCGCCACGGCCACCGCACCGAGCGCGACGGCGGCCACCTGGGCGCGGCGCAGCCGCTCGGAGAAGAACAGCACACCGACCAGTACGCTCATCAGCGGGTTGATGAAGTAGCCCAGCGCGGCCTGGCTGGTCTGCCCGCTGTTGACCGTGTAGACGAACAGTCCCCAGTTCACCGAGATCACCGCCGCGGCGCCGGCCAGCATCGCGAGTTGGCGGGGCCGGCGCAGCGTGGGCAGCAGCCACCGCCAGTGCGCGCGCAGCGCGAGCACGGACAGCACCGTGAGCAGTGACCACACCATGCGGTGGGCGATCACCTCGGTGGCGCCCGCGGCTGCGACCAGCGGCCAGTAGAGGGTGGACAGCCCCCACATCAGATAGGCGCCGGCTCCGAAAAGTACACCGCGGTTGGATTCAGGCACGCGCGCCAGCGTAAGCGAAAATTCATCCCATGAGTACCCGAAGCGCTGCCTGTCTTGGGGATACGGGAACGCCCGCGGGCGGTTGCGCGGGTAATCTGGAGGCATGTTGGGCAAGCAGATGAGCATGGTCACTCCGGAACGGGCGCTGCCCGGCCGGGACACTCCGATCCAGGTGCCCGAGCGCCACGAGGTGCTCGGCACACCGCTGGCCCCGCCCTACCCCGAGGGCAGCGAGATCGCCGAGTTCGGCATGGGCTGCTTCTGGGGCGCCGAACGCGCTTTCTGGGAGCTCGGTGCGGGCGCCGGCATCATCACCACGGCGGTCGGCTACGCCGGCGGCTACACCCCCAACCCCACCTACGAAGAGGTGTGCAGCGGCCGCACCGGCCATGCCGAAGCCGTCCGGGTGGTCTTCGACCCCAGCAGCATCTCCTACACCGACCTGCTCAAGGTCTTCTGGGAGAACCACGACCCCACCCAGGGCATGCGCCAGGGCAACGACCTCGGCACCCAGTACCGCTCGGCGGTCTACTACCAGGACCAAGCCCAGCAGGCCGCTGCAGAGTCCTCCCGCGACGCCTTCCAGCAGGTCCTCACCAACGCGGGTTTCAACACGATCACCACCGAGATCGCCGCCGCAGGCCCCTTCTACTTCGCCGAGGACTACCACCAGCAGTATCTGTCCGCCGCAAAGAACCCCAACGGCTACTGCGGCCTGGGCGAAACCGGAGCCACCTGCCCGGTAGGCGTGGCCCGCACACCCGGCTAACCCGCCGGGCCCGCACCACCTCCACGGCCCTCCCCCCGGGAGGGCCTGCGAGGTGTTGCAGCGTGCCAGGAACCTGTGTGTCGTTGATGCGCACACCCTCGTCGGCGAGGAGGAGGCCTGGGATGAACCCGCGTTCGGATTGGCACGAACTGCGAGACAGCCGTATGGCGGAGCACGGTGCCTTGGAAGCCTACGAGGCTGCGCGGTTTGAGTGGGTGGCGCGCTACGAGGACCTGATCGATGGTGCAGAGATCGATCGTGTGCAGGACGATATCCGGGCGGGACGCGATGAGTTTGTTGCGTTCCGCATGGAGGACTACGAATGAGCCGGTAGACGTTCCGCGTCGCGGCAGCCGGCCTCACAAACTCCCACCCGTGCGGTTGCTGCGGATGATCAGGTACACGAGGTAGGGCGCTCCCAGCACGCCGGTGATCACGCCGACCGGGTACCGGGTGCCGAACGCGTACTGGCCGCACAGGTCGGCCACCAGTACCAGCAGGGCCCCGACCAGCGCCGAGGGGACCAGTAGCGATCCGTCCGGCCCCACGATCCGGGCCGCGATCGGGCCCGCTAGGAAGGCCACGAACGCGATCGGCCCGGCTGCGGCGATGGCGAAGGAGATCAGGCCGACCGCGCCGATGATGGCGATCAGCCGCGTGCGCTCCACCCGGACTCCAAGTGCCGACGCGGTGTCGTCGCCCAGTTGCGTCATCGACAGGTTGCGCGACTGGTACAGCAGCACCGGGGCCAGCACCAGCAGCGCTACCGTCACCGGGACCGCCTCGTCCCAGGTGGCGCCGTTGAGGCTGCCGGTCAGCCACCGCATCGCCTCTTGCAGGTCCCATTGCGCCGCCTGGTCGAGCACATAGGCGGTGATGCTGTCGAGCATGGCCGCGACGGCGATACCGATGAGGATGAGCCGGGTTCCGGCCACCCCCTGCTTGAACGACAGCAGATACATGGCCACCGCCACCGCCAGGCCGGCGGTGATCGCGAACACCGACACCGCGGTCTCGTCCAGGGAGAGCACCACGATCGCGAAGGTCGCCGCCGCGCTGGCCCCGGCACTGATGCCGATGACATCGGGGCTGGCGAGCGGGTTGCGCAGCATCGTTTGGAAGGTGACACCCGCCAGCCCGAAGCAGACTCCGGCGACCAGGCCCAGTACGGCACGCGGCAGCCGCAGCCGTCCGACGGTGAACGAAGCGCCCGGCACGTCGTAGCCGAGGATCACACCGATGACATCGGCGGGCGGGTAGAAGGTCCGCCCGACCATCAGGGCGGTGGCGAACGCGATGGCGGTCAGGGCGGCGAGGATGGCGACCACGGTGCGCCGCCGGCGCGTCCGGCGTTTGCGGCCGCGGGCCACGGTCTCGGCGGTCTCGGTGCTCTCCGCGGCCGCGGCGGTCTCGGAGACGGGGGCGCTCACAGTGCACGAACCTTCTGACGGCGGACGATATAGATGAAGAACGGGCCGCCGATCAAGGCGGTCACGATCCCCACGTCGATCTCTCCCGGGCGGGCCGCGATACGTCCGGCGATATCGGCCGCGGTGAGCAGCGCGGCACCCGCCAAGGCCGAAAACGGGAGCAACCACCGGTGGTCGACACCGGCGAGCAGCCGGCACACGTGCGGTACGACCAGGCCGACGAAGGCGATCGGACCGGTGATCGCGGTGGTCGCCCCGCACAGCACGACGGCGCCGAGCGAGGCGGCCCCGCGCGCCACCGCGACCCGTTCCCCCAAACCCGCGGCGAGGTCGTCGCCCAGCGCAAGCAGGTTCAGCCCGCGCGCCGACAGCAGGCAGATGGCCATCCCGACCAGGAGGAACGGCAGCACGCGCGCGATGGCCTCGAACGTCCCGCCGCCGACCCCGCCGACCTGCCACGAGCGGATCCCGTCGGCGACGTTGCCGTGGGAGAGCACGACGCCGCTGATGGACGACGCGAGGGCGGCCGAGGTCGCCGCGCCGGCGAGCGCCAGTTTGAGCGGTGTCGCCCCGCCCCGCCCCAGCGATCCGATGATGTAGACGAACACCGCTGTGGCGCCCGCGCCCAGGATCGCCACCCACATGTAGCTGGTCGCCGACGTGAGACCGAAGACGGCGATCCCAACGGCGACGGCGAGCGAGGCACCCATGTTCACGCCCAGGATGCCCGGGTCGGCCAGCGGGTTGCGGGTCACGCCCTGCATGACCGCGCCCGCTACGCCGAGGGAGGCACCTGCGATGGCGGCGAGCAGCGTCCGGGGAATCCGTTTTGCGACAGCCGCCTGGTCGAAGCCTTCGGGGGAGCCGCCGAAAGCCGCCAGGATGTCGTGCAACTGCACGTCGCGGGAGCCGACGGTGACCGAGGCCAACATCAGCGCGGTCAGCGCCGCGAGCACGACAAGCAGCCACAGGGTCTTGCCCCGTTTCGGACGCCGCCCGGCGGCGGCGTCCGAAACGGGTTGCGCGGTGCTTGCGGTCACTGCGCCTCGTCGGCGGCTTCGGCCAGCAGCGACAGGTAGTCGTCGAGCACCCACGAGATCGACAGCGGGGTCGGGTTCGCGGCCGTGCCGAGCGCACTGCTCTCAGGGAGGTTGACGACCGAGTTGTTGGCCACCGCCGGCATCTGCGACAGCAGCGGATCGTCCTGCAGGTCGCCCACGAGCTCGTCGCCGCCGTAGGTGACGATGATGTCGGTGTCGTTGAACGAGTCGGCCTGCTCGGCGCTGCGGGTCAGCGAGAACTTCTCGGTTTCGGCCGATGCGTCGGCCACACTCTCGGAGATGTCCAGGCCGAGATCCTCGAAGAACATCGTGCGCGTGTCATGCGACGTGTAGAAGCTGACCTCGCTCAGGTCCGTGGTGTCCACATGGGTCAGGAACATCGCCGACTTGCCCTGGAGCTGCGGGTACTCCGCGACCGACTCCTCGATGTCCTTTTCGAGGTCGGCGATGAGCTTGTCGCCCTCCTCGGCCATGCCCAGCCCCTTGCTGTTCATCTCGATCACCTCGCGCCACGGCGTCCCCCAGGCGGTCTGCGGGTAGGCGACGACCGGAGCGATCTCGCTCAACGTGTCGTAGTCCTCCTGGGTCAGTCCGGAGTAGGAGGCCAGGATGACGTCCGGCCGGGTGTCGGCGACGGCCTCGAAGTCGATGCCGTCCGTTTCGTCGAACAGCACGGGTGTCTCGGCGTCCAGGTCCTTCAGCTTCTTCTCGACCCAGGGGAGTACGCCGTCGCCGTCGTCGTCACCGAAGTTGGCCGCGGCCATCCCGACCGGTACGACACCCAGGGCCAGCGGGACCTCGTGGTTGGCCCAGTTGACCGTCGCCACACGCTCGGGCTCGGACTCGATGGTCGTCGTGCCGAGCGCGTGTTCGATGGTGATGGGCTCCCAGCCTGCCGAGCCGCCGTCCTCTTCGCCGGACGAGGGGGCGCAGGCGGCGAGCCCGACGGTGAGCAGGGCCGCCGCGGAGAGCGCGGCCGGCCTTGAAACGCGGGGCATGGTTTCCTTCCGGTTGCGGCGGGGCGTGCGGTCGTCCCGCCGCAGGGGCGCGCCGGTGGCGCGCGGCCGCTGGGGGCAGGGCGGCCGGGGCAGCCGGAACGTACTGCCGCCACCACTGCGACGAGAGGTCACGTATTGGGGGGTTAGGTTTGCCTAACCAAAACTAGAGTGCTTGCTGGTGAGCGCGCAATCGCGCAAATAAGACAGCATCTATCGCAAAACGGACAAGCATTGCGCAGTGGTACCCAGCGGCCGGTACCGGGTGCCCCGGCGCACCGCAACGGCATCACCGCGAGCGGAACCGGCCGGGACTTATCCCGGTGATCCGGCGGAAGGCCGCGCCGAACGAGCTCGCCGAGTGGTACCCGACACGCACGGCGACCTCGTCGAGCCGTTCGCCGCGGGCCAGCATCGAGACCGCGTGCTGCATCCGGGCGGTGGCCAACCACTGGTTGAACCCCAGGCCGGTCTCGGCCTGGAACGCCCGCGTGATGGTCCGGGTGCTCACCCCGAGCCGCGCCGCCCACACGGCCAGCGTCGTGGTATCAGCGGGATCGTCGCGCACGGCCGCGCAGATCGGGGCCAGCAGCGGCGACTCCGGTATCTGCAGCGTCAGTTGCTGCTGCGCGGGGGCGAGCAGGTCGAGCACCATCGCCTCCGTCCGCGAGCGGGCGGCCGATGCAAGGGTGCCGGTATCGAGCCGGTCCAGCAGGAGCCGCAGCAGGGGAGTGAGCTCCACTGCGACGGGACGGTCCGCGAGCGGCGGCACCGCGTCGATGGCGAACTGCGCGGCGCGGTGCAGCACACCGGCCGGTGTCCAGCCGGAATGCCGGACGCCCGCCGGAATCCACAGGCCGACCGCCGGGGTGATCGTCCAGACCCGGCTGCCGATCCGCGCCGAGGAGGCGCCCTGCTGGTTCCAGAGCAGCTCGTGTGTGGGGTGCGAGTGTTCCTCCCAGTAGGTATCGCTGGGGAGGCGTTCGGTCCTGCTCGCGACGGCGAACGGCACCTCGATCTCGCCGGCGGCGTAGAGGGGAAGCCTGCGCCGGTCGACCGCGCCGCGCTGCGCCGGCCCGGCGTCGGGCGGTCCCGCATCCGGCACCCCGGCTGCCGGGTCCGGTCGGGTGTCTTGTCTGGCCACGTCAACAAGGTTAGGCAGCGCCCGCCGGCCCATAGGCGCCCGCCCCTCGGCTCGGTCTCCGGTGCGGAAACCGGCCGCCGCCCGGTGGGCGGGCGTGCAAACGAGAAGCGGGCGCCGGGAAGTGCTCCCGCGCGCCCGCTTCATCGGGTGGTGCGTGGGCCGGTTACTCCGGCGGGACACCGATCATGCCGTATTTGGCGGCGATGACGAGGTACAGGATCAGGGCCAGGGTGATCACGGTGTAGTGGATCCGGCCGCCGACGCTCCACCACTTGTTGGTCCAGGCGACGACCGCGGACACCAGGACGCCGGCCCCCGTCAGGACCGCGGGCAGGAGCTGGACGTTCAGCAGCGGCGACACGTCGAACAGCATCTCTTGGAGCAGCGACCCGTTGGAGACCAGGTACACCAGGAAACCGGTGTAGTAGATGCAGATCGCCCCGGAGATTCCCGCTAGGACGCGGGCGCTGACCGAGCCGGCCGTGCTGGTGGCGCGGCGGCCGCGCATCAGGCGCACCAGGCCGGCCAGCGGCCAGACGAGGGCGGTCAGCATGATCACCAGCGCCGCACCGGCCGCGGCGGCGTGCACGTTGAAGTTCTCCAGCGTGGAGATGCGCTCAAAGGCCATTTCGGGGATGGCGTCGATGGCCAAGCCGATGACCTCGCCGTCCTCCTCGACGAACGCGAGATGGTCCCCGTCCTTGTTCTGGAACAGGTTGGGCTCGATGGGCGTCCAGGTCGTCTTGCCCAGCAGGTCGACGGTCTGCAGCCGGCCGTCGCCGGTGGTGGTGACGTTCGACATGGTCATGGCGTTCGCCGCTTCGCTGACGTCGCTGTGGTTGATGCGGGTGGTCCGGTAGGTGCCCACGTAGCGTTCCAGCGGGATATCGGCCGCTTCGGGCTTTTCGGCGGTCGCTTCACCGACGAATTCGGCCATCACGTCTTCGACCATGTGCGCGCGGCCGTCCTGCAGCGAGTTGGCGCCCGTCCCGTCACCGTTGACGGCGACGTAAACCGCGAAGTCCTCCTCGGGTGCGGCCCGCCACTGGGTGTGCCCGCCGTGGATGTCGCCGCCGTGGTTCATCACCAACTGGCCGTACCCGGAGGTCTCCCAGCTTCCGTAGCCCGACCCCGTCACTTCCTCGTGCATGGTGGTCTGCGGGCTGAGCACCATCCCGGCGCTCTCCGGCGAGAGGATGGTCGCGCCGTCATAGGTGCCGCCATTCAGCAGCGCGGCCAGGAAGCGCGCCATGTCCGGTGACGTTGCCCAGCCGGCGCCGGCCGGCGCCTGGTTGACCCACAGCGTGGCGGCCTCGTTGGTGGCCGAAGGGTCGTAGAGGGTGGGCGTGTCGAACATGTCGGCGGCCTCGTCCGGCTGGGCGAAGGCGCTCTCCTCCATGCCCAGGGGCGCGAAGATGTTCTCGCCGATGTACTGGTTGAACTCCGTGCCGGTGACTTCCTGGACGATGAAACCGGCCAGCGTGGTGCTGTAGTTGTTGTACCCGATGAACCGGCCGGGCGGGTAAATACGGTCCGGCTTGTGGCTGACGGTGTACTGCCTCAGGTCGATGTGGTCCTCGGGAGAGGTCGCCGCGATGGCCAGAGCGCTGTCTTCGAAGCCGGCGGTGTGGGTGAGCAGGTGGTGCAGGGTTACCGGTTCGCCCGGGTAGGTGTCCGGGATCCGGGCGTCCTGGGGCAGGTACTTGTTGACGTTGGCGTCGAGGTCGAGTTCGCCCGCGTCCACGAGCTGGAGCACGGCGGTCGCCGTGAAGGTCTTACTGACCGAGGCCATGGGGAAGGACGTCTTATCGGCCTCCACCGGGGTGCCGTTCTCGACGTTGGCCTCGCCGTATCCGCCGGCGACGGCCGGTCGGCCGTCGGCCACGACCGACACCGTGGCGCCGGGGATGTTGTACTCGTTCAGCAGTTCGGGGATCCGCTTGTCGAGGAACCGCTGCACGTTGGCGGGGGTTGCCTCGGCGGGAGCGTTGCCGGCTGCGCCGGTCTCGTCGGCAGCGGCGCCGGATGCGGGAAGTACGGCTATTCCGACGGTCAGCGCCGCCGCGGCGCACAGTGAGAGCGCGGATCGGATTCGTGACGACACGGTGCCGTCTCCTCATCTTCGTCGGCGGGGGAGGGAAGAAGCGGGACCTTTGCGACCGGTCCCGACATGAGAAAACTCTAGGGAGACGGGCACTTCCGGGTCTGCGGAGCGTGCTGCCCTGTTCGCCCGCCCGTGGACGCCACGGCCGGTGGTGCAGCCTGCTGGACATCCGCTGCAGAACCCACATCCGCAACAAGAGGCAACAGCCGCCCCGGCAGCGGCGTGACCGGGCGCGGGAGCCGGCAGCAGAAAAGGCGGGCGCCGGGCAACCCCGGCGCCCGCCTCGGTGGGCGCTGCGCGCCGCGGCTGCCCCGGCGGCCAGTGCGCCGGGTCCGCGGCCATACCGTTCAGGACTCGGAGAGCAGTTTTTCCGGGTCGGCGCAGTAGGCGGTCATCCACTCCGGTTCGATCCGGTAGTAGACGACCTGACCCCAGTTCTCCGGCGAATCGCCGTAGTGGGCGGTGAGGTGCGCGAGCACCGCGGGCCACCCCTCCGCTTCGGGGTCGGCGGCGTTCAGCGGGCTGATGGGCACGGCGGTGCCGTGGGTGAACACCCCCAGCGCCTCGCCCCGCATGTGGGCGGCGCTGACCGCGGGGCGGGCGGCCAAGTGGCGGGCCTTGGCTGCGGAAAGCTCGGTGCCGACGATCCAGCGGCCGTGCAGGAAGTGGCCGTCCACGCCGCTGATGCGGGGCTCGCCGCGCGCCGTCACGGTCGAGATCGCCAGCGTGCACATACCGGTGAGCACCCGGGTGAGCTGAGCGGCGGTGAGGGTGTGCGGGTGGTCGCTGCCGGCCTGGTAAATCGACCGCAGATGCGAGCCGGAGCCCTCCAGGGAGCGGTCGAGCAGCAGCTGCAGGTCATCGAGTTCGGGTTGGGTCTCGTACATGGCGGGGAGTCTGCCGCGGATACCTGACAACCGGTGTCAAGGACCCGCGGCCGACACCGGATTTTGCGTGGCGGCGGGGTGTTTTACGCGCCGCCGATGTGGCTGCGCCAGGGGCCGTCGGCGGTGAGCCAGTGCGGGACGAGTTTGACCGGGAAGGGGAGGTCGGTTTCGAAGAGGTCTTCGCCGTGGACTTGGTTGGCTTCTTCGTAGCGGCCGTTGCGGAGCCGGAGTTCGACGAGGCTGGTCTTGTCGGGTGCGGGGGAGATGATCCAGTAGGACTCGATGCCGAACTCGGCGTATTCGCGGCGCTTGGTGTGGTTGTCGCGGATGACGCTTTCGGGGGAGACGACCTCGACGGCGAGCTTGGGCGGGCGGGCGATGTACGGGTGCTCGATGTCTTCGGTGCGGACCGCCGCGACATCGGGGATGCGGTGGTGTGTGCGGTCCGCGTTGAAGTTGACGCCCATTCCGCTTTGGACCTCGTAGTACTCGGACGCCGCCGTTTGGAGGCAGAACATCAGCCGGGCTTCGATCCGAGTGTGCAGGAACACGGGTGACGGCGACACGTCAAGCTCCCCGTCGACGAGCTCGTAGCGCCTGCCGTCGTCCGGCATGCGTGCCAGGTCGTCGACTGTCAGGCGCCGGGTGGACGGGGCGGGCTTGTCGGTGCTCATGATTGCCATACTGCCTCCTCTGCTGCATGGCGGCCAGTATTCAGCCCGCGGTTCCGGTTACGGGCGGGTACGCCGAGATTGCGGTGCGCTGCCGTCTGATCCGCCGCGGTTTGCGGCATATTTTGCGCGGCGGCGGGGGTGTTTCACGCGCCGCCGATGTGGCTGCGCCAGGGGCCGTCGGCGGTGAGCCAGTGCGGGACGAGTTTGACCGGGAAGGGGAGGTCGGTTTCGAAGAGGTCCTCGCCGTGGACCTGGTTGGCCTCTTCGTAGCGGCCGTTGCGGAGCCGCAGTTCGATGAGGCTGGTCTTGTCGGGCGCGGGGGAGATGATCCAGTACGACTCGATGCCGAACTCGGCGTATTCGCGGCGCTTGGTGTGGTTGTCGCGGATGACGCTTTCGGGGGAGACGACCTCGACGGCGAGCTTGGGCGGCCGGGTGAGGTAGGGGTGCTCGGCGTCTTCGGTGCGGACCGCCGCGACATCGGGGATGCGGTGGTGCGTGCGGTCCGCGTTGAAGTTGATGCCCGCCCCGTGGAGGACGTAGTAGTCCTCGGGGGCGATCAACCCCAGGTGTGTGGTGAGCCGCGACTCAATGACCGTGTGCAGGAACACGGGTGCCGGCGACACGTCAAGCTCCCCGTCGGCGAGCTCGTAGCGCCTGCCGTCGTCCGGCATGCGTGCCAGGTCGTCGACTGTCAGGCGCCGGGTGGACGGGGCGGGCTTGTCGGTGCTCATGATTGCCATACTGCCTCCTCTGCTGCATGGCGGCCAGTATTCAGCCCGCGGTTCCGGTTACGGGCGGGTACGCCGAGATTGCGGTGCGCTGCCGCCCGATCCGCCGCGGTTTGCGGCATATCTGCATCCCGCCGCCACCGGCGGCTCTACCGGGAGGCCGCGACACACCCGCCGGCGGGTCCGCCCCCGGGCACAGGCGAGGGCCCGGGCGGCCGGCAACCGGAGCCCGAGCCCTGTCACGCCAGCGTGTCCGGGTCAGCTGATGCCGAGGCCCTTCTCCTTGTGCACGTCGACGACGGAGCAGCCGTCAGGGGCGACGCCCGAGGCCTGCAGCAGGTCGACGCAGATCGGGACAGTGATGTTCTGCACTTCGGCGTTGTTGTCGGCGCTGGCGGTGCCGGACATGGCGCCGAAGGCGAGAGCGGTGGCGGCGATGAGGCCAGATACCGTGGCGATGCGCTTCATGGGAATCCTCTCGGACGTACGGGAAGCTCGAAGGGGCGGCGCGTTGCGCCCCGCGGGAAGTAACTTAACGTAGCCGTTTAAGCGCGTCACGTTATTGCGGGCAAAATGCCGCCGATTATTTTGCCCATGGCCTGCAAGGATCCGGCTAATGCGGTGGAACCGGCACATCGCAGGCGCATTGCGGGTGTGTCGCCGACCGGCCGCCGACCAGGCGCGGATCCGCCGCAACCGCGACTCTCCCGGCGCCGTTGCGCAGGCACCCGCGGTTCGCGCCCTTGGCGCAGCGACCCACCGAAGGCGCCCTTAGACATGCGAACGGCCCGCGTGCGGCGCACGCGGGCCGTTGGGGCCGTTCGGTCGAATCGAACGGGAACGGCCGGAGCCGGCCGCCGCCGGCCGGGAAGCCGGCGAATGCGCCGCTCCGGGCCGGGTCTGCGATCACCAGCCCTGCTGGCCGTATCCCGGGTACTGCTGCCCATAGCCCGGCTGCTGCTGTCCGTAACCGGGCTGCTGTTGTTGTCCGTAACCGGGGTATTGCTGCTGCCCGTAGCCCGGGTACTGCTGCTGGTAGTGCTGCTGCTGGTAACCCTGGCTGTACTGCTGCCCGGTCGGGTACTGGTAGCCGGCGTAGGGGTCCTGCTGCTGCTGGGCACCGGTGTGGTGCTGCTGGTAGGCCTGCTGCTGCCCGCTGTTGTGGTCGGCGGCCTCGTGGCCGCCGGCCGCTGGCGTACCGGCCGTGTTCGGCCGGAAGAGGAACAGGCGCGCGGATTCCGACTCTTCGCCCGCGCTGGGCGTGATCTGGTCGAGCAGCCACCCGGCCTCCTCGATCCCCTCAAGGATGCGGGTCAGGCCGGGGCGGACCTTGCTGGAGGCCTCGTCGTAGCTGTTGATGTCCAACTGCACGATGAACATCCGGCGTTTCTGCTGCGCGGCGACCTTCGCGTGCTCGACGACGGTGCTGTCCCTCACGACCTGCGTGACGCTCATTTGTCAACCGTACCTATCTGCTCTGTGCGGCATTTCGCCTGCCCGTTGAGCGTTGCCCGCCATCCACGTCAGCCGAGGAATCGGTCCGCCGGGCCCGTCCGCACCCATGATGCCTTCTTTGGGCGACTTCTAGCCAGAAATCCCTGACCGGCCGCTAAGCCCCGACGGCCGCGACCGCTTCGCCGACCGCCGTGTTGCCGCCGACGAGTTCCAGCACCCGGCCGACGGTGGCCGGTTCGGCGAGCAGCGCGGCGATGACCGCGGCAACGTCCTCACGCGGGATTTCCCCCCGCTCCACCTTCGGCGCGAGCCACACGGTTCCGGTTCCCGGATCGTCGGTGAGCCGCCCCGGCCGCAGGATCGTCCAGTCGGTCTCCAAGCTGCGCTGGCGCAGCTCGTCGTCGGCGGCCCGCTTGGCCTCGATGTAGGCCGCCCAGACCGGTTCCGATCCCGGCGGCGGGCCGTCGTCGACCCCGATGGCCGAGACCATGATGTAGCGGCGCACACCGGCCAGCGAGGCCGCATCAGCGAGCAGCAGCGCGGCGTCGCGGTCGACCGTCGACTTGCGCTGCGCGCCGCTGCCCGGACCGGCGCCCGCGGCAAATACCACGGCGTCGGCGCCCATCAGCTTCTCGGCGAGCCGGGTCGCGGTGGTGTCCTCCAGGTCGATCAGCACGGGTTCGGCTCCGGCCGCCGTTAGGTCGGCGGCGTGTTCCGGATTGCGGATGAGGCCGACCGGTGTGTCACCGCGCTCGGCCAGGAGCCGTTCGAGCCGCAGCGCGATCTTGCCGTGTCCTCCGGCGATGACGATTCGCATACCCGCAGGCTATGCCCTGATGCGACAAGCGGCACAACAGGCACACAGCACGCCCGCCACCCGGTGGGCCGGACCGCGCCGCAGCCCGCGGAGCGGGACGCTCAGCCGCCGCTGAACCGTTCGCGCAGCACCCGCTTTAGCAGCTTGCCGCTGGCGTTGCGCGGCAGGTCGTCGACCATGTGGACGCGTTTCGGCGTCTTGAAGCCCGCCAAGCGTTCGCGCGCGAACGCGATCAGCTCGTCCTCCGTGGCGGGCTCCTTGAGCGCAGCGACCGCCGTGACCGCCTCGCCCCAGTGCGGATCGGGCACCGCCACCACCGCGACCTCGGCGATCGCGGGGTGCCGGTAGAGGACATCCTCGACCTCGCGCGGCGCCACCAGCACCCCGCCGGTGTTGATGACGTCCTTCACCCTGTCCACGATCGTGAAGAACCCCTCGGTATCGCGCCGTGCGATATCGCCCGAGCGGAACCAGCCGTCGCGGAACGCCTCGCGGGTCTCCTCGGGCTTGTCCCAGTAGCCCTCGCACAGCTGCGGGGAACGGTAGACGATCTCGCCGCGTTCGCCCGCGGCCACATCGGCGCCCTGTTCGTCGACCAGGCGGGCCTCGACGAACAGGACCGGGCGCCCGCAGGACTCCATCCGCCCCGCCACATGCTCTTCGGGGCGCAGCACCGTGGCCAGCGGGCCGATCTCGCTCTGCCCGAAGCAGTTGTAAAAGCCGATGCCCGGATGCTGTTCGCGGATGCGTTCAAGTACCGGTACCGGCATGATGGCGGCGCCGTAGTAGGCCTTGGCCAACCCGGAAAGGTCGCGTTCGGCGAAGTCGGGGTGGTTGGCCAGCGCGGACCAGACCGTGGGGGCCGCGAAGAAAGCGGTGATGCCGTTGCCCTCGATCCGGTTCAGCAGATCGGCGGGTTCGGGGGTTTCGACCAGCTCGCTATAGGCCCCCGCGGCCAGGGCCGGCATGAGGAACACGTGCATCTGCGCCGAGTGGTACAGCGGCAGCGCATGCAGCATGCGGTCGTTGGCGCCGAGGTCGAGGGCGTGCAGGCAACTGAGGTACTCGTGCACCAGCGCCCGGTGGGTCATCATCGCGCCCTTGGGCTGGGCGGTGGTGCCCGAGGTGTAAAGCAACTGCACGAGGTCGGTATCGGCGGCCTCGGTGAACACGTCCTCGGGGGCGTCGGGGTCGCGCGCGGTTTCCAGCACGGACTCCTCGTGGCCGCGCAGCGCCAGCACGTCGCGGGCGGGGATCTGCCGGCGCACTTCCTCGATGCGGCCGGCGAGTTTGGGATCGGTCAGTACCACGATGCTGCCCGACTGCGCGAGCAGGTAGCCGAGTTCGGCGCCGCCCAGGTTCTGGTTCACGGGCACGTGCACCAGCCCGGCGCGGGCGCAGCCCAGAAACGCCAGCAGATAGGCGTCGGAGTTGTGGCCGTAGGCGGCGACACGGTCGCCGCGGGTGAGACCCAGACCCAGCAGCCAGGCGGCCACCCGGGTGGCGCCCCGGTCGAGTTCGCCGAAGGTCCATTCGCGGTCGCCGAACCGCAGCGCGACCCGGCGCGGGGTACGCGCAGCGCTGCGGCGCAGCACCCCATCGACCGTGCTCGCCCTGGTCGGTACCGGGTCACCGGATCCCATGTGGCCTCCCGCAGCCGAAACGAGCAGACCGTTGCGCATCCTGGCGCGCCGCCCGCCGCGGCGTGGCCTGCGTCACCAACCTAGGGTGCGTTTAGTGGGTCGCTGTCCTACTGCGCGGCCGTCTCGGGTAGGGATTCTCACTCTCGCAGTGTTCTCGTCGGTCGAAAGGTGAACCACCCTTACTCCCTCCTCGGCCTTGCGAGAGCGGCACGGGCCCCGCTCGGCGATAATGGCGAAGTCCGCCGAGTAGGGGCGGCCCTATCGCAGCACCCCGCGCCGCAACGGCGCTTCGCGCATCGGGCGCGGGGCACACACGAGTGCGCCGCTCGCTACGGACGGACCCACCAAACACACCCTAGATCGTTGATGGGAGTTTCCCGAACCGGCTGCGGGCATGGCGAAGGGCGCCGAAGATC
>NZ_BAAGYZ010000020.1:9859-30594 GCF_054778995.1 Streptomonospora sediminis | reverse complement strand
GCGCGGAGACAACTCGTAATCCACGAACGTGCCCGGCAGATCGGGCTCACCCGCATGGCCGGCCGCCACGGCGATGGCGGCTTCGCCCGCGGCGTCGGCGCTGGGGGCAGGCCGGGACCGGACTTCGGCGAGGTGGGCGCGCAGGGTCTCGGAGTTGTCGGCGACCTGCTGGAACTCCGAGCGCGGCAGGGTGAGCACGGTGCAGGGGGTGACCGCCTTGGCGGTGGCGTCCCAGGTGCCGTCCTCCTCGAGCAGTGCGGCCGAACCGAAGTGGTCGCCGTCGATCATGGTGCCCAGGATGGTCTCGTCGCCGTATTCGCCGGCGCCCAGCCGGTTCACCTTGCCGTGGGCGATGAGGTGGACGCGGTCGGCCGGGGCGCCGCGTTCGACGATGAGGTCGCCGGGGGCGTACTCCTGCTGGGTGAAGCGTGCCGCCAGCGCCCCCAGCGCCGATTCGTCGTCGAAGTCGCGCAGCAGCGACAGCTCGCACAGTTCGCGGGGGATGACGCGGACGTCGGCTCCGGTGGTGACGAAGCTGACCCGGCCGTCGCCGACCGTGTAGGTCAGGCGCCGGTTCACGCGGTAGGCGCCGCCGGTGGCCTCGATCCAAGGAAGCAGGCGCACCAGCCAGCGGGAGGTGATGCCCTGCATCTGCGGAGGGGTCTTGGTTGTGGTCGCGAGGTTGCGCGCGGCCTCGGTTCCCAGGCTCAGCGGTTGCTGTGCGCTCTCCACACCGGACTCGGTCATGGTGCTTCCACCCAATCGTGTCGACCGTTGATGATGTGCCGATTCAGTTCGACTTGGTTCGACCAGGCGTGTACGGCCCCGCGGAATTCGGCATCGGTTCCGGTTCCGGTTCGTGCGGGCGGTGCGGCCTGTGGGGACCGCACCGTCGGCGCCGGTCGGAAAGGTAATGCGATTCCTTTTCCATGGGGCTGTTCGGACCGCCCGCCATCGCCGGGTAAGTGCACGGGGGTGCGCACGTGTGTACTCCGCTTTTCAGGAGTCGGCCGTTGCCGGCCCGGGGTCGTGGTGAGCCGGTCTCACGCCTGGTCGGCACGCACTTACCCGGCGAAGTCACAGCCATGCACCGCGAATGCGGTCTTTCACCTCGGACGCCCATCGCAGCCCCATAGCCACCAAATTGGGCATGACAGGAACGGCGCAGGTTATTCGCTCGGCAAGCCGTCGACCAGCACCAGTGCCACATGACACCGCATTAGGGACGACTTTAACTCTGTTTTGCGAATCACATGGAGCACCGAAACACCGCGGAGGCGCGCCGCCATACGGACGTTCATAAACCGGGATATCCGCAGGACTGGAAATCGACCCCGACCACCGCCCGCCGTTCCTAATATTAGGGACTAAATCCACAAAAAACAAAAAAGCAGCCCGGAAGCCCCGAACTGCCCACAGAACTCAATCTTCGCGTTTCGTCCGCCCGTGGCGGCGGCGCCGCGGCGGGCGGGGCCTGCCGGTCGCCCCGCCCGCCGCGGAACCCCTCAGCCGCCCGCCGCCGCAGCGGCAGCCGAATGCTCCTGGCGCAGGATCCCCCGGACGGCCGCCTCGATGGCCCCGGCGTCGATCCCGGCCTCGCGGCGCTGCTCCTCAGGGGAGGCCGAGGCCGGCATGCCCGACACGGCGAGCTTCATCGTGCGCGGCGTGGAGCGGGTGTCGGCGAACACGTCGAGCACGGCGTCGCCCAGCCCGCCCTCGGGCCAGTGGTCCTCGACCGTGACGATGCGCCCCGTCTCCTCGGCCGCGGTGCGCAGCGCCGGGGCGTCCACCGGCTTGATCGAATAGGCGTCGATCACCCGCACGGCGATACCCGCACCGGCCAGGGCGTCGGCCGCGGCCAGCGCCTCGTGCACGGTCGCCCCCGCCGCCACGATCGTTGCGCGGTCTTCGCCCGACGAGCGCAGCACCTTGCTGCCGCCGATGCGGAAGCCCTCGTCGGCCCCGTAGAGCACCGGCGTCTTGCCCCGCAGCGTGCGCAGGTAGCTGACCCCGTCGTGCTCGGCCATCCCGGCGGTCAGCCGGGCCGCGGAGTTGGCGTCGCACGGGTGCAGGACCACGCTGTTGTGGACCGCGCGCAGGGCCGCGATGTCCTCCAGCCCCATCTGCGAGGGGCCGTCCTCGCCGATCGAGACCCCGGCGTGCGATCCGACCAGGTTGATGTCGGCGCGGCTGACCGCCGCCATGCGGATGAAGTCGTAGGCGCGGGTCATGAACGCCGCGAACGTGGCGGCGTAGGGGGTCCATCCGCGCACCTGGAGCCCCACCGCCGCGGCGATCATCTGCTGCTCGGCGATGTAGAACTCGAAGAAGCGGTCGGGATGCTCCGCGGCAAAGGATTGGGCGCGGGTGGAGTCGGCCACCTCGCCGTCGAGGACGACCACATCGGGGCGCGCGCCGCCCAGGGCCGTGACAGCCTCGCCGAACGCGTCGCGGGTGGCGGCCTCCTCGCCCGCCGAATACGCCGGCAGATCCACCTGCGAGCCGCCGGGCCGCTGGCGGACACCGCCGCTGGTGGGCGCCGCCACCTCGATGCGCAGGTCGCGCCGGCCGCCGAGCTCCGCGACGGCCTGCTCGGTGTCGGAGAGCGGTTTGCCGTGGGCGCCCTCCTGGTCGGCGACCGCGGCCACACCCGCACCCTTGACGGTGCGGGCGATGATCGCCGTGGGGCGGTCGGTGGTATCGCGGGCCTCGCGGAAGGCGGAGTCGACCTCTTCGACGTCGTGCCCGTCGACCTCGACCGCGTGCCAGCCGAACGCCTCGACCCGGCGCCGGTAGGCGTCCAGGTCCCAACCGTGGCGGGTGGGCCCGCGCTGGCCGAGCCGGTTGATGTCCAGGATCGCGGTCAGGTTGGCCAGCCCCGCCTGCCCCGCGTACTCCATGGCCTCCCACACCGAGCCCTCGGCCAGCTCGCTGTCGCCGCACAGCACCCAGACGCGGTAGGGCAGCCGGTCCAGATCCGCCCCGGCCAGCGCAATGCCCGCCCCGACCGGCAGCCCCTGGCCCAGCGAACCCGTGGCAACGTCGACCCAGGGCAGCCGCGGCGTGGGATGGCCCTCCAGCGGGCTGCCCAGGCGGCGGTAGCGCAGCAACTCCTCATCGGAGATCGCACCGCACGCCTTGTACAGCGCATACAGCAGCGGCGAGGCGTGCCCCTTGGAGAAGACCAGGTGGTCGTTGCCCGCGTGCTCGGGTGCCTCGAAGTCGTAGTGCAGGTGCTCCGAGGCCAACACCGCCATCAGGTCGGCCGCCGACATCGACGAGGTCGGGTGCCCCGAACCCGCGGCGTCCGCGGCGCGGACCGCATCGACGCGCAACTGCTGTCCCAGCTCCGTGAGCCGTTGCCGGTCGGTCATCGTGTTCTTCCTCCTCATGTGGCATCACGCCGTCGCACGGCAGCGGCGGCCCGCTACCCGCCCAACGGGCGTGCATGCGCCGGAGGAGCGGATACCGGCCGGGGGGCGGCCGATACCTCCAAGCCGTCCACGGTGGCCTCGGCGAGATGGTCGACGACATCGCACGCCCGCCCGCGGCGCGCGTAGGCGGTGCGCTGGCGCACCGCGCCGCCGCCGCTCAGCCGCAGGGTTGCCAGCATCGCCTGCGCGTAGCCGAGGTCGCCGGAGCGGGCCAGGTAGGTGTGCAGGTGCTCGACCGCGCCCTCCAGCACCGCGTGGACCGGGCGCAGCCGCCCCCCGGCCAGCGGGTCGGGGCAACTGCCCTCCAAACCGTCGCGCGCCGCCCGCCACACGTCGCCGCGCAGCACGGCCGGGTCGCGGCGGACGTGGGGGCGGCCGGCGGCGTGGTCGTCCAAGGCGGCACTGACCAGCGCGCGCACGAGCACCGCAACCAGCGCCGACTCCTCGGGGGTGGCGGGGACGTCGCACACCCGGATCTCGACCGTGGGGTGGCGGTCGGAGATCCGGATGTCCCAATAGAGCATCCGCCGGTCCAGCGCGGCCCCGGACTCCAGCAGTGCCGCCACACAGGCCTCGTAGTGCGCGGCCGACTCCATCGGCGGGGGCGGGCCGGCGGTGGGCCAGCGCGACCAGCGGGGCTGGCGCCAGCTCGCGTAGCCGGTCTCGGCACCGTCGCAGACCGGCGAGTTGGCGCTCAGCGCCAGCAGCACGGGCAGCCATGGGCGCAACCGGTTGCTGGCCACCACCCCGCTGTCGCGGTCGGGCACCGCCACGTGCACGTGGCAGCCGCAGTTGGTGCCCGCGGCCTCGGCGACGGCGCCGAAGCGCTCGGCGATGCGGCGGTATCGGGACCCCGGGTTGAGCAGCAGCGGGCTGGGTTGGGGCACCACCGGCACCGCGCCGGCCACCACGCGCACGCCCACCCGTGCGGCGGATTCGGCCAGGCGCCGCCGCGAGGTGCGCAGTCCGTCCAGCAGCTCCTCGACCGTGCCGCAGACGGGTCCGGCCGCTTCGACCTGGCTGCGGGTGAACTCGCCGAGCAGTTCGCCGGAGCCCGATGCGGCGCCGGCGAGGACCTCCACGCTGCGGGGCGCGAGCCGTCCTGCCTCGTCGACCAGGAAGAACTCCTCTTCGACCCCCATTGTCGGCACATCCGGGGAGCCGCCGCGGGCCGATTGGGTGCTGGCCATGGATCACCGCCGTGTTGAGCTGGTGGCCCGGCTGCCGGCGGCGGCTCGCGGTGCGGTCGGTCCGGCCCGGCAGCGCTGGCGCTGCCGCCGGGAGCCGGGAATTCGGTCTTGGCTGGTGGGGCGGTGCCGCGCGGGACCGCATTCCCCGCTACGGCACGGCGGCACGGGAAAGCGCCCGCAATCACCGACAAAATCCGCGAACCCGGGCGTACCGCCGTTGGGTTGTTCGCTACCCGGTCGGGGCGTGCGGTAACCGCTGCGCGGCGGGGTCGCAGACCGCGGGTGCGGCCGGTCGTGCCGGGCGCGCTTGCGGGCGTGTCCTCCACCGGCATGGCCGGGGTAGCCGGGTCCGGTCGGGGCGGGCGCGCTCGCCGGGGCGGCGGCCGGCCCCGAGCGCGGCGTTTCCGCTGCCGGCGCGGGGGTAGCCGGGCACCGACGACCCCGCGAAGGCGTGGAGGAGGTGGCCTCGTGCAGGTCTTCCGCGACCGCGACGAAGCCGGAGGGATGCTGGCCGAGCGGGTCCGCGAACTCGAACTGCCCGACCCGGTGATCCTGGCGCTGCCCCGCGGCGGTGTTCCGGTCGCCGCCATCGTCGCCGCCCGGCTCGGCGCCCCGCTGGACGTGACCGTCGTGCGGAAAATCGCCACTCCCGACTTCCCGGAGACGGCCGTGGGCGCCGTCACGGCCGAAGGCGAGCCCATCATCAACGAAGGGCTGAGCCGGCTGACCCAGGCGCGCGAGGGAGAACTGGCGCGCAGTGTCGAGGAGGAACGCGCCGAGGCCCGGCGCCGGGTCAAAACCTACCGCGGCGACCGGCCCGCTCCGCAGATCGCCGGCCGCGACGCGGTGGTCGTCGACGACGGCCTGGCCACCGGGATGAGCGCGCGCGCCGCCCTGTCGGCGCTGCGCGAGCAGGGGCCGGGGTCGCTGACCCTGGCGGTCCCGGTCTGCTCGCCCGATGCCGCCGGAGCCCTCGGCGACGTGTGCGACCGGGTGGTGTGCGTGCACAGCCCGCCGCAGTTCCAAGCGGTCAGCCTCTGGTACCAGGACTTCCCCCAGATCGACGACGCCGAGGTGCAGGACCTGCTGCGGGGCGCCGGGTTCTAGCCGACCGTGCGGGAATGCCCGGATTTCACGGCTCAGCCGGGCATTCCCGCATGATCATCGCCTGCCGCCACCGGTGGTGCCGGCACCCGCGTCGGGCACGGAGCCCGGATCGGCGACCGGAATAGCCTGGACGGACCCGGCGTTCCCCGGAAGAATTAGTTGAATTTTGAATCTTCTTCCGGGGAGGACACGCATGCAGTTCGGAGTCTTCACGGTCGGCGACGTCACGCCGGACCCGACGACGGGGCGGGAGCCCACCGAGCACGAGCGGATCCGGGCGATGGTGGCCATCGCCCGC
This sequence comes from Streptomonospora sediminis, assembly GCF_054778995.1. Classification (NCBI taxonomy): domain Bacteria; kingdom Bacillati; phylum Actinomycetota; class Actinomycetes; order Streptosporangiales; family Nocardiopsidaceae; genus Streptomonospora; species Streptomonospora sediminis. The sequence goes on along the minus strand of NZ_BAAGYZ010000020.1, from coordinate 24,565 downwards.
AAAGCCGAGGAAATCGGTCTGGACGTGTTCGCCACCGGCGAGCACCACAATCCGCCGTTCGTGCCCTCCTCCCCCACCACGATGCTGGGCTACGTCGCCGCACAGACCGAACGGCTGATCCTGTCCACGTCGACGACGCTGATCACGACCAACGACCCGGTCAAGATCGCCGAAGACTTCGCGATGCTGCAGCACCTGTCCGGCGGCCGGGTGGATCTGATGATGGGCCGCGGCAACCAGGGGCCGGTGTACCCGTGGTTCGGCCAGGACATCCGCCAGGGCATCCCGCTGGCGATCGAGAACTACCACCTGCTGCACCGGCTGTGGCGCGAGGACGTCGTGGACTGGCAGGGGAAGTTCCGCACGCCGCTGCAGGGCTTCACCTCGACCCCGCGGCCGCTCGACGGCGTGCCGCCGTTCGTCTGGCACGGGTCCATCCGCAGCCCGGAGATCGCCGAGCAGGCCGCCTACTACGGCGACGGGTTCTTCCACAACCACATCTTCTGGCCCGCCGAGCACACCCGGCGGATGGTCGAGCTCTACCGCCGACGGTTCGAGCACTACGGGCACGGCAGCGCCGACCAGGCCATCGTCGGGCTGGGCGGCCAGGTGTTCATGCGGCCGAACTCCCAGGACGCCGTGGCGGAGTTCCGGCCCTACTTCGACAACGCCCCGGTCTACGGCGGTGGACCGTCGCTGGAGGACTTCATGTCCGAAACCCCGCTGACCGTGGGCTCACCCCAGCAGGTGATCGACCGTACCCTGGGCTTCCGCGACTACGTCGGCGACTACCAGCGGCAGCTCTTCCTGATCGACCACGCAGGCCTGCCGACCAAGACCGTGCTGGAACAGCTCGACATACTCGGCGAAGAGGTGCTTCCGGTCCTGCGCCGCGAAACCGGCGCCCGCACCCCGGCCCATGTCCCCGAAGGCCCCACACACCAGTCGCTGCGCGCGGCCGGCGCGCAGAGTACGGAGGCGACCGAGTCATGACCAGGATCCTGGTGGTTTCGGCCGGGCTGTCCCAGCCGTCCAGCTCGCGGCTGCTGGCCGACCGGCTGGCGTCCGCGGCCCGCGCCGAGCTGCCCGCAGACGCCGAGACCGAAACGGTGGAACTGCGCGAGTACGCCCACGACATCACCGACCACCTGCTGACCGGGTTCGCCAACCAGCGGCTGCGGCCGGTACTCAACAGCCTCGACGCGGCCGACGGGCTGATCCTGGTGACCCCGACGTTCACCGCGTCCTACAGCGGGCTGTTCAAGTCGTTCCTCGACATCGCCGAACCCGAGTCGCTACACGGCAAGCCGGTACTGTTCGGCGCCACCGGAGGCACCGAGCGCCATTCCCTGGTGCTGGAATACGCCGTGCGCCCGGTGCTGGCGTATCTGCGGGCAGTGGTCGTTCCCACTGCGGTGTATGCCGCCGGCGGCGACTGGGGCGGCAACGCCGAACTCGGCGAGCGGATCACCCGCGCCGCAACGGAGTTCGCCGCAGAACTCACCCGGCGCCCCGCCGCAACGCGGGCGGACCCGTTCGCCGACCCGGTGCCTTTCGCCGAACTGCTCAACGACACCGCCGAGGCCGCCGACACCGAACGGTGACCGGTCGGTGGGCGGCGGGGCGGCGGCGGGGCGCCGCATGCACGGGCCGGCGCCGCACCGCCGCCACCGGCTCAGCCGCCTGCCAGCCCGCGCCGCAGGGCGGTACCGAGCTCGGCCACCTGCAGCTGCGACACCTCGGCGGACAGGATCTGCAGCGACCCGTGGAACGTGCCGGCCCACTGGTGCAGGTCCACCGACACCCCCGCCTGCAGCAGCCGCATGGCGAACTCGATGTTTTCGTCGCGGTTCGGGCAGAACTCGGCGGCGGCGATGTAGGCCGGGGGCAGGCCGGACAGATCCGCGGCCCGGGCCGGCGCCGCGTAGGGCGTGGCGGACCCCGACCCCAGGAAGTGCCCCCACATCTGGGTGACTTTGTTCCTGGCCACAAACGGGGTATCGGTGAAGTTGCGCGCTGACCACGTCTGCTGCCGGTCATCGAGGCTGGGCTGGTTGAGCAGCTGGAAACGGATCTGCGGTCCCTGCTGGTCCCGGGCGCGCAGCGCCACCGCGGCCGCGATCCCCGCACCGGAGCTGTGGCCGCCGATCGCGATCCGTCCCGGGTCGGTCCCGAGCTCGGCCGCATGGTCGGCCGCCCAGTTCAGCACCGCATAGACGTCGTCGTTCGCGGCCGGGAACGGGTTTTCCGGGGCGAGGCGGTACTCCACCGAGACCACGGTCGCACCGGAGCCGTTGGCGAGCAGCGCGGCCCACGGGTGCTCGGTATCCAGATCGCCCATGACGTATCCGCCGCCGTGCAGCCACACCATCGCCCCCTGGGGCCGGTGCGGCCGGTAGATGCGCACCCGCACATCGGGGTCGGCGGAAACCGTGCGGTCTTCGATGTCCAGGTGCGAGGTGTCGGGGGCCGGTGCCGAGGCTGCCAGCTCGGCGAGCTGCCGCCGCGCGGTGACCGGGTCGCTCAGGTCGGACGGCGGGAACAGGGACAGGAATGGTTCGAGTTCGGGATCCATGGCAGTCATCATCCCGATCGCCGCCGCCGGGATCATCCGCCATCCGTTGCGCGTTCCCGCCCTATTCCGCGACGACCGCGCGTATCCTCCGGGGATGGATGCCTTGGTCGTTCGACTGTCGAAGCTGGACGCCGAAGCCGCGGGCGCGCTGCGCGTCGTGACGTTCTACGACACCCTGATGCGCCGGCGGGTTGACCTTCCGGCCCTGGCCAGGGCCTCGGCCGGGCTGGCCGAGTGCGCGGCCGGGATCCGGCTCCACGGCACCGGGCGCGAACTCCGGTACGCGCCGGACGGCCGGGAAACGTCCGCCGCGCTGCTTTGCGCATCGACCGCGGTGCCCGTCACCCTCGACGACGAGGAGATCGGCTCGGTGTGGCTGGAACGCGCGGGACCGCCCCACCCGCTCGACGAACTGCTGCTGGACCGGCTCGCCCTCGCCACTGCGGCGGCCGTCGAACGGCACGGCCCCGCCCACACCACCATGGCCGATCCCGCACTCGTCGAACTGGCGATCAGCGCCGGCAGCGACGAGGCGGCCGGAACCCGGGCATTGCGGCTGCTCGGTTTCGCCGCCGACCTGCCGATCCGCGCCGCCGCCGTCCGGTCGCGGCTGCCGCTCGACCGGATCGGCGCCCTGATCTGCCCCGGCCGCCCGGTGAAAGCGGCGTCGGTCGCCGGCGTGGGCGTCATCCTGGCCGCCACAATCGACCCGGCCGGGTTTCCGGCAGGCGTAAACGCCGGCATCGGCGCCGCCGACACCCCGGCCCGGTCCTGGCGGCAGGCCCGAACCGCCCTGCGCTTTGCCACCCCGCGCCGGCCCGTCGTCCACCACGGCGACCTGGGCGCGTTGGAACTGCTCGCCCAGGTGCCCCCGGACGCCGCGCGGGACAACGCCGACGTGGCCGCGATCGCCCGCGTCGCCGCGGCTCCCGAAGACCTGGAGACCCTGGACGTCTACTGCGCCACCGGTTCCCTGCGCCGGGCCTCCGACCTCCTGCACCTGCACCACAGCAGCGTCGCCCGCCGGCTCGAACAGATCGGCAGGACCCTGGGCATCGATCCCACCGATCCCACCGGCCTGACACGCGCCCGCCTCGCCCTCACCGCATGGCGGCTGCTGGACGACTCCTGAACCGGAAGCCGCCGCAGCGGCGGCCGGCGGCGCATCCGTCCGAGCGGGCACGGGAGCACGGACGTACTCGGCGGGCAGGCCCGTTCCGGCGGCTGCGGCCCGGCAGGGCGGTATGCGCCCGCCGGGACCGCGGTGCCGGCCGGGGGTCTCAGGCCGGGTCCACCAGCTGTTCCAAGGTTTCGGCGCCCAGCGCCGGACCGTTCGTCGCGCGCAACCGCTCACTGAACTTGCCGACATTCGCCCGGATGACCGGATCGGCCGCGACCGCGTCCACTGTTTCCCGCAGCAGCCCCGCGGTGATGGCGGTACTGTCCAGCAGGCGCCCCAGGCCCAACTCCTGTGCCCGGGCGCCGTTGGCCTCCTGCTCGGCCGCCTGCGGCACCGCGACCAGTGGCACGCCGTAATACAGGGATTCCATGGTGGAGTTCATCCCGGTGTGCGAGACGAACACCGAGGCGTGCTCCAACACCGCCAGCTGCGGGAAGAACGGTGCCACCTCGAAGTTGGCCGGCACGTCCGGCGGCTGCACCCGCTCCCCGACGGCCATCACCACATGCCAGTGGCTGTCGCGGAAAGCCTCGACGCACTTGGCGAAGAACTCCGGTCGTTCGTTGAATCCCGTCCCCAACGAGACGAACAGCACGGGCGAGCCGTCCGACGGGGGTGCCCATCCCCCGCTGGCTGCACGCGCCCCCACTGACGGACCCAGGAAAACGTGGCTGGCGTCGAACGTGTCGCCGGCGGTCTGGAAGTCCTGGGGCACGAACACCAGCTTCAGTACCGCTGACGACCCGAACACCGGCAGCGGAACGGTCGCGTCAGGCAGGCCGTTGGCCCGCCGGAATGTGGTTTCGGACTCGACCGCATCCGTGAAGATCCGGCTCCATCTATCGTCGTTGTCCGCGATGGGGCCGAGGAACGAGGCCATGCTGAAGTGCTCGTTGGTCGCCATGCTGGGCGACAGCATCACTCCGGGAACCTCCAACTTGTCGGCCAGCAGCGTACCCAGCGGCGTGGTCATGTCGTAGCAGACCGCATCGGCCGGATCCCGCCGCAGGTGCGCCACCGCCGCGCCGAAGCTCTCCTGGGCGTGCTGCTGCATCTTGGCGATGAGGACCTGGATGCCCTCGGCCATGGTCTGGCCGGGTTCGGGAGCGGGCACCTCCCAGGGCAGGTCCAGTGTCGCGGCGCCGGCCGCGGTGACCGGGGCGCGGAACGGCTCTCCGGTGATGTAGGTGACCCGGTGGCCGCGGGCCACCAATTCCTCCACCAGCGGCAGTGTCGGATTGACATGCCCGGCGCCCGGTCCAACGACGAAAACGAAGTGGTTGCCAAAAGGCTGCTTGCCAACGGCGTGAATACTCATGTGTCCTCGATCCTCAGTGGCCTGCTGCCGTTCTTGCACGTCCGGGGGCGCCGGTTGCGGGACCGCCCCCGTGCGCGAACACCGCCGTGCGCGCGCCGCCGCCAATACGGTGCACGCTGCGGCCATCGGTGCTCGCCACCGGTGCGGCCGCCCGCTCGGCACCTGCCGGTGACCGGACCGAAGCCGGTGATTCCGCCGGTCAGACCGGCCGCAACCCGGTCAGACCGGCCCGCTCGAGACCCGCACGCCCTGCTCGGCGCTCGCGCGGCCCGCGGGTCGGGCGGAAGCCTGGCCGAACCAGCGGGTTAGGGCCGCCTGCAGCCCGCCGGGGTCGGCCCCCGCCCAGGCGACGTAGCCGTCGGGCCGAATCAGCAACGCGGGGGCCGGGGCGTCGTCGGCGGTCGCGGTCACGCGGCGCACTCGGTCGCTCCAGAGTCCGGCGGCGGTGGCGAGTTCGGTGCCGCCGGTGAGGTCGACGAGCACGGGGCAGGCGTCGCGCAGGAGTTCGGCGAGCCGCCGCGGGGTTCCGTTGCCGGTGGCCACGTCCAGGGGCGGGGCGAAATAGCCGGTGGGCGCGGCGGGGTGGCCGGTGTCCGTGTCGCCGGCTCCCATGCCGTAGCGGGCGTCAGCGCCTGCCACCAGGGCGGCGATCGTGCGTACGTTCTCCGTACGGTCCAAGAATTCCGCGAAGAGCCCTCGCAACGCGGTGACGTCGTTTCCCGGCGCCAGCAGAGCATCCTCGGCCCGGGTTTGCATGCCCACCCGTTCGCCGAGCACGCGGCGTTCGGTTCCGTAGCTGTCCAGTAGACCGTCCGGCGCCCATCCCCGCAGCGCGGCGGCGAGTTTCCATGCCAGGTTGGCCGCGTCCTGCAAGGCCGTGTTCAAGGTCGGCCCGTGGCTGACGTGCGCGGCGTCGCCGGCAACGAAGACCCGGCCGGCGCGGTAGCGGTCGGCGAGCCGGGTGTTCCGCCCGCACAGGCGGCGGAGCAGCGTGGGTGCGCCCTCGGGCGGCCGAGTCAGCGGCAGGCGCACCCCGGTGACCCGTTCGACGCTGTCCTCCATCTCGGCAAGCGTCATCGGCGTACCCGGCCCCGGGGAATCGCCCGCCGGGTGGTCCTCCCACTCGGTCGTGCTGACCAGCGGCCGCTGCGGATCGTGTGCCAGCAGGGTGAAAACGCCCCGTTCGGTGCGGTGGCGCGCCGGGATCTCGCCGAGGCCGTCGACCACGGCACGTCCACCCGGCGCGGGGCGGAAGCGCTCGCTCGGTCCGATCAGGGCAGTCCGGTCGACGGCGTTGGCGTCCCGGGTGCCAGGGAAGGCGATTCCCGCCTGCTTGCGGATCTGGCTGTGGGCGCCGTCGCAGCCGACGAGGTACCAGGACGTGAACGTGGTCTCGGTTCCGTCCGGCCCGCGTGCCACGACGCCGACCCGCTCATCGGTCCGGGCGCCGGGCCTGCTTGCGCCCGGGCTGCCTCCGGCCTGGTTGAAGGAGCGCACCTCCCAACCCCGCCGGACGTCCACGCCGAGTTCGGCGGCACGCTCGGCGAGCACCCGTTCCAGGTCGCGCTGATTGCAGTGCAGGAGGTACAGCGGGTTCTCGTCACCGAGCAGATGCAGCGGCAGCGGCATCCCGCCGAAGAAGTGCCCGGGCGCCGGCTCCGGCACCCCTTTGCCGCCGCACCGCTCGAACAGGCCGCGATTGTCCAGCAGCCGCACAGCCTGGCCGACGAGCCCGTGCGCCCGGTCCCGCTGATCGGGCTCCGACCGCCGTTCCAACACCAAGGGCCGGACCCCGGCGAGCCGGAGCTCGCAGGCGAGAAACAGGCCAGTGGGTCCGCCACCGGCAATGACGACGTCGAACATCCGTGAGCGCTCCTTGGTGACTCGTCCGCATTCGCGTACCGACACCTTAAGATACAATCATGTACCTAATAATCAGATAAGATACACAGATGAACCGTAAACGCGATGGGGGTGCGGGGCAGGACGGGGCGCAGGCGGCCGGCGGCGGCGCGACCCGCCGCCGCGGCCCCGAACTCGAGAACGCGATCCTCGACGCCGCATGGGACGTGCTGGTCGAGGACGGGTACCTCGGCTTCACCTACGAGGCGGTCGCCGCCCGCGCCGGCACGAGTCGTCCCGTGCTCTACCGGCGCTGGCCGCGACGCGACGACCTGCTACTGGCCACGCTCGCCGATCTTCGCAGGTCGCACCCGATCGCGGTGCCCGACACCGGCAACCTCCGCGACGACGCGATCGGCTTACTGCGCAACGCCGAGGCCGTCCGCACGCCCGTGATCGCGATGATCAACGTGCAGCTGATGGAGTACTTCCGCGAAAGCGGCACCAGCTTCAACGACCTGCGCGACGCCCTCGCACCGGGCAGTACGCCGCCCTTCGAAACGATCGTCACCCGCGCGGTCGAACGCGGCGAACTCCCCGACGTACCGCGCTCACCCCGCGTCGTAAACCTGCCGTTCAACCTGCTCCGCCACGACATACTCATCACAATGCGCCCGGTACCGGAGGAGTCGATCACCGAAATCATCGACGACGTGTGGCTCCCACTACTGACACCATCCGAACCCCCACCCGGTGCTCTCGGCTGAGGCAGCCTGCGCAACGAGACCTCCCGACCCACTGCCCGGGACCAAACAACCGCTCCGGCCTACAACCGCAGGCCAGATGGGCTGCGCCCTGTCCACCAGCTGATCGGCGGTACGGACCTGTGGGCGGTGCGGACTCTGGCTCCGCAGGGTTCTCTCACCTTGTCGCCAATTGTCGACGCGACCGCGCCGACCGACGATGGCCACACCACCGGCTGCGCACCCGGAGGGGCCATGGCCCGGGGGTACGAAGGCGAAGACGCGGTCCGCCGCCTTGAAGACCTCACCCTGACCATTCACGACCTCGGATACGGGCCGCCAGGCGCTCACCGAGCGATGATCATGCAAAAATGACCGTCTGAGCCTTCATATTTGGGCATCTCTGCAGGGTCAGTGCGTCGCCCGCCCCTGATGCACGACAACGCCCCCTGGCCCGCATCCGCAGGCCAGGGGGCGTTCGGTGTCTCCGGTGGGCGCGAGAGGACTTGAACCTCCGACCACCCGCTTGTAAGGCGGGGGCTCTGCCAACTGAGCTACGCGCCCGGATGTCGGGTTGTCGATCCGGCGACAGGGAAATCGTACCGGGTCCGCGGGGCGGTGCGGTCGGGGAGAGCCGGCGGATCGCGGGGGGGTGGGCGGGACCGGTCAGGTTAGGTCGGCGATGGCCTTGCGGTAGGCGTCGGGGTCGCGGGGTTCGGAGATCGGGTTGACGACCTTCCAGCGGACGGTGCCCTCCTTGTCGATGATGAAGGTCGCGCGCACCGCCACGCCGCGCGTGTCGTCGAAGACGCCGTAGGCCTGGGCCGTCGCGCCGTGCGGCCAGAAGTCCGATAGCAGCGGGAACGCCAGGTTCTCGCGGTCGGCCCACGCGCGGTGGGCGAACATCGAGTCGACCGAGACCGCCAGGAGCTGCACGCCGTCGTTGACGAAGTCGGCCGCCGCGTCGCGCAGGGCTGCCAGTTCGCCTTCGCATACGCCGGAGAACGCCAGCGGGTAGAACACCAGGACCACGTTCTTGCGGCCGGCGAAGTCGGCGAGGCGCACGGTCTGGCCGTGCTGGTCGGACAGCTCGAAGCCGGGTGCGGCGTGTCCGGGCTCGATCGGCGTCGGCGGCATCGGTGTCTCCTGCTGGTGTAGGGCATGGCTGTGTGCCGCCCGCCGCTACCAGCGGACGGCACACCTGCGGATCACCCTATGGCAATCCGCTCGTGGGACGCCGCCCTGGGGTGGGACGGAACCTGTTCAGCGCTGCATCTTCGGTACGACGAGACGGGTCCCCGACCAGTTCGCGCCCGCGCTCACGGCGCTGGTCTGCGAAAGGCCGGCCGTTGTGGCCGCCTCGGCGACCTCGCTGGGCGAGACGTGGCCTTCCCGGCTCGGCTTGGGGGTCAGCACGAGGATGATGCCCCCGCCTTCGACCGCCCCCAGAACGTCGACCAGGACATCGGTGAGGTCGTCCTCCTCGTCGCTCCGCCACCACAGCAGCGCGGCGTCGACGACGCCGTCGTAATCCTCGTCGACCAACTCCTCGCCGGTGCGCTCGGCGATCGAGGCGCGCAACTGCTCGTCCACGTCGTCGTCGAACAAGAATTCCTGCACCACCTGACCCGGTTTGAATCCGAGTCGATCGGCCAGGCCACGTTCGCTTTGTGCCTGGCCCGCGGTCGCGCTCACGAAAGTCCTCCTCCACAAGTTCTGCTGTTCGCGCCGGTCCCGCTCGTGTAGCGGGCCGACCGTGCGCGGTCCCGTATCACCGGGGCGACCCCGCTGTTGAGGGCTAAGTTCACACGCTGGGGACCTGATCCGTCAACGCGCCTGCGCCCTCGGTGCACTCCACTTACCATCCTGGCCGCTATGCGGCACCCGTCAAGAACGAGAGGCGGACTTGCCTGCTCGGATTGTCGACGTTGAGGTCGACGAACGCGACCGACTGCCAGGTTCCCAGCTCCAGACGCCCGCCCACCACAGGCACTGTGGCGTAGGGCGGAATCAGGGCCGGCATCACATGGTCGCGTCCGTGGCCGGGCGAGCCGTGCCGGTGCCGCCACCGGTCGTCTTTGGGGAGCAGATCCCCCAAAGCGGCCAGTAGGTCGTCGTCGGATCCCGCACCCAGCTCCATGATGCTCACGCCGGCGGTGGCGTGCGGCACAAATACGTGCAGGAGGCCGTCGCCGCCGCTCTCGGATGCGAATTCCCGGCACATGCCGGTGATGTCGGTGATGCTCTCGGACCCGCCGGTTCGCAGGTCGAGAAGTTTTGTCCGCATGCGCCAACGCGTACCCACATTGGTACCGGGTCCAACCCTCCGCGTGCGCCGGATTGGGGATGGTATCCGGCGCTTGCGGGTGCGGCCATACTCGGGTGCGGAACATCCGGACGGTCCCTCGCCGTCCGAAACCACTCGAGCTTCGTTGACGGAAGGGGTTCACGTGGGCATCGGCCTGCGCCTCGGCCCGCTGCTGCGGCATGTGACGGACACGACGGCGACCATCTGGGTGGAGACCGAGGCGCCCTGCCTCGTTACGGTCACCGCCGGCGAACATACCGCCCAAGCCCGCACCTTCACCGTGCACGGGCACCACTACGCACTGTGCGACCTGGAGGGCCTGCCCATCGGCGCCGCGCTGCCCTACGAGGTCCACCTCGACGGCGAGACCGTCTGGCCCGCGCCGGGTTCGCACCACCCGCCGAGCCAGGTGCGCACTCTCGACTCCACCGCGATCTCGCGGATCCTGTTCGGGTCCTGCCACAAACCCAGCGGCACTTCGCGCGAGGACCTCCTGCACTACGGTGTGGACATGCTGCGGGCTTACTCCCAGCAACTGGCGGCGGCGCGCTCGGGGGCTCCCGCCTCTTCCAGCGAGGCCGGCCTGGAGGCCGACCCCTCGGTGCTGCTGCTCATCGGCGACCAGATCTACGCCGACGAGCTCGAAACGCCGATGAAGGAGTACCTGGCCAAGCGCCGGGCGCAGATCTACACGCCCGGCGCCGGGCATCAGCCGCCCGCCGACGAGGTCGTGTCCTTCGACGAGTACGCCGAGCTGTACCGGCAGTCGTGGACGGACCCCGACATCCGGTGGCTGATGTCGACCGTGCCCACGTTCATGCTGTTCGACGACCACGACATCTGCGACGACTGGAACACTTCGGGCGCTTGGCGCGCCCAGATGGGCCGCAACCCGTGGTGGCGGCCGCGCATCACCGCAGGGCTCGGCGCCTACTGGATCTACCAGCACGTGGGCAACCTCTCCGCGGCGCAGCGCGCGGCCGATCCGGTCTTCACCGAGATCGTCGAGTCCGGAGCACCGGTGGAGCCCGCCACCGGGCAGCCGGAGGCCGATCAGGGCACCGCCGGGCAGGTGCCCGGATCCCTGGAGGCCGAGGCGGCAGCGGACGCCCAGGAGCTCCCCGACTACGGCCAGGCCCCGACCGTGGCACCGACACCGGCACCCGGCGCGGCACCAGTGGCCGAGGCCGCTCCGGGCGATGGCGCCGCCGCACTCGACTCCTTCGCCTGGCGGGTCCACCAGGAGCCCGACACCTACCGCTGGAGCTTCCGCCTCGACATCGGGCGCAGCCGGATCCTGATGATCGATACCCGCTGCGGCCGCGACGTCGAGGACGACGCCCAGCGCAGGATGCTCAGCCCGCAGGCCGGCAAGTGGCTGGAAGAGCAGATCACCGGCGACGTCGACCACCTCGTTCTGGCCAGCACCCTGCCGTTCCTGCTGCCGATGGGCATCCACCACGTCGAGGCGTGGAACGAGGCGGTCTGCGCGGGCGTGTGGGGCAAGGGCCTGCGCGGCGTCGGCGAGAAAATCCGCCAGGAGGTCGACCTGGAGCACTGGGCGGCCTTCCAGGGGTCCTTCCAGTCGGTCGGCGACGCTGTGCTGGAGGTGATCGCGGGCGAGCGCGGTGCGGCACCCGCCAGCGTGCTGTTCCTCGGCGGCGACGTGCACTTCTCGTACCTGGCGCGCGCCCGTTACTCCACCCCCGGCCACAGCACCCTCGCCCAACTGGTGTGCTCGCCGACGTGCAACCGCATGGCGCCGATGCTGCGCGAGGCGACCTGGTTGAGCGCCCGCGCGGTCGCCGGGATGATCGGGGCCGGGCTGGCGCGCATGGCCGGCGTTGCACCGCCCCGGATGCGCTGGCGCATGGAAGGCGGCCCGTGGTACGCCAACTCGCTGGCCACACTGGTGCTGGACGGCCGCCGCGCCGAGGTCGCGTGGTCGACCTCACCGCTGACCAAGCGCGCGGCGAAGCGGCTCACCCCCAACGAGTCGCCCAAACCGGTCGTACGGGAACTGGCCCGGCACGACCTCACCCACTGATCGGCATCGGACCGGGTACAGATCCCGGAGCCGGACCGGGCGCAGGTACGGGCGGGGCCGCGCGGCCCCGCCCGACCATTGCGGCCGCCGCCCCTCAGGGGTTCATGGCACCTGGTACTCGGTGTCGCGGACGTCGGTGACCGCCATGTGGCCGGGCGCGTGCGCGATGGCGAACTCCGGCGCCGAGGCCATGACCGCCGCCTGCGGTGTCACACCGCACGCCCAGAACACCGGGACCTCGCCGGGACGCACTTCCACCGGATCGCCGAAGTCGGGCGCGCCCAGGTCGGCGATGCCCAGCGCCGCGGGGTCGCCCACGTGCACCGGCGCACCGTGCACGGAGGGGTAGCGCGCGGTGATCCGCACCGCGTCGGCGACCCGCTCGGCAGGGATCGGCCGCATCGACACCACCAGCGGTTCCGACAGCCGGCCCGCCGGGCGGCAGGCGCGGTCGGTCCGGTACATCGCGACGTTGCCGCCGGACTCGATGTGGCGGATGGGGATCCCGGCCTCCAGCATGGGCGTCTCGAACGTGAAGCTGCACCCGATCAGAAAGGCGACCAGGTCGCTGCGCCAGTGGCCGGCGGCGTCGGCCGTCTCGGCGGTGAGGCGGCCGTGCTCGTATACGCGGTAGGCGGGTAGGTCGGTGCGCAGATCGCCGGCGAAGACCGACGCGGCGGTCTCCCCCGGTTCGGAGACGTCCAGCACCGGGCACGCCTTGGGGTTGCGCTGGGCGAAGAGCAGGAAGTCGAAGGCCAGATCGTGCGGCAGCGCGATGAGGTTGGCCTGGGCATGGCCGGCGCAATAGCCGGCCGTGGGCGCCCGGTGCCCGGCGCGGAACGCCGCACGTGCCTGCGCGGGGCTCCACTGCGCAGGGTCACCGGGGACCCGGGCGGCGGCACCGGACCGGACCTGCGGGGAACCGGGCGGGACTGCTGGTTCGGGCATAGTGCTACCTCCGGGAGCGATTAGGGCGGGTAGGGCGGGCCGTCCGCTCCACCCGCGGATCCTGCTGGCGGCCAACCGAACGGACGGCCCAGCAGCCGCTGGGGCGGCCGCACGCGCCTGTGCCCGCGCCAGCGGCCCTGGACGGCCCCTGGGCGCGCGCCTTGCGGCCCCTCACAGGTGGAACCGCAGCCGCGTGCCCGGGCGGGCCTGGGCGGCGCGGGGGACATCGGCGGCCGCCACAACGGCGACGACCGGGTAGCCGCCCGTCACCGGATGGTCGGCCAGGAACAGCACCGGCAGTCCCTGCGGCGGGACCTGCAGCGAACCCGGGACCATCCCCTCACTGGGCAGCTCGCCGCGCCCGCGCCGGTTCAGGGCGGGACCGGACAGGCGGGCCCCGATCCGGTCGCTGCGCGAGGTCACCTCATAGGCCGACCCGAGCAGCACCTCCAGCGCGTCGCCGGTGAACCAGTCGTCGCGCGGGCCCGGCACGATGCGCAGGTCCGCCTCGCCGTCCGGCAGCGGACGGGCCGGCACCCAGTCGGCTGCGGGCTGGGAGGCCGGCGGCGGGCCGATGCCCAGCACGGTCCCCGGCTCCGGGTGCGGCGGGCCGAGGCCGGCCAGGGTGTCGGTACTGCGCGAGCCGAGCACCGGCGCGACGTCGAACCCGCCGCGCACCGCAACGTAGCTGCGCAGCCCGGTGGGCGGGGCCGCCAACCGCAGTTCGGCGCCGTCGCTCAGGTGCAGGACGGTATCGGTGGCCGCGCCGCGGCCGTCGATGGTGACCGGGCAGGGCGCGCCCGTAACGGCGGCCGTGACGGAGCCGCGGGCCCGCAGCGCCAGACCGCCCATGGTCGCCTCCAGCGCCGCGGTACCCTCGGGGTTGGCCAGCAGCCGGTTGGCCAGCGCGTAGGCGACCCGGTCGGCGGCACCGGAGCCGCCCACCCCCAGGGCCGCGTGCCCGCGCCGGCCGGTGTCCTGCACGGTCGTAAGGACTCCGGTGTGCACCACTTCAACTGCCGGCATCGGCGCGGGTGCCTCCTGTGTTCCTGTTGCCGGCCGCGGTTGCGCAGCCGGACCGGTGGCGTTGCGGCGGCGGCTCCTCGGTGAAGCGCACCCGGACGCCGGGGCGCAGCCGCGCCGGCGGGTCGCGGTCCAGATCCCAGGTGACCAGCTCGGTCCGGCCGAGCAGCTGCCAGCCTCCCGGTGAGACGCGCGGGTAGATCCCGGTGAACTCCCCTGCCAGTGCCACCGCCCCCGCAGGGACCCGGGCGCGGGCCTCGCTGCGGCGGGCCACGCGCAGCCGGGGGTCGTCGCCGACCAGGTAGCCGAATCCGGGCGCGAACCCGCAGAAGGCCACCGTCCAATCGGCGCCGGTGTGGGCGGCCACGACTCCGCGCTCGCTGAGCCCGGTCTGCGCCGCGATTTCGGCCAGGTCCGCACCGTCGTACTGGACGGGTACCTCCAGTTCCCCCGCAACCGCCCGGTGGCCGCGCTGCGGCCGCATCCGGCTGACGGCGGCGGCCACCGCGCCCGCGTCGCCGCCTTCGGGCGGCAGGCGCAGCAGCACGGTGCGGGCCGCCGGGACGATGTCGGTGACGCCTTCGGGCGGGTCCTCGACCAGCGCGGCGTGCAGTGCGAGGGCCTCGTCGAGGTCGGCGACCTCCACCAGGACGCCCGAGTCGGCGCACTTCAGCACCCGCACGCCGCACCTCCGACCGCCCCGGCCGCGGGGCGGGCGCCCC
>NZ_BAAGYZ010000020.1:0-9852 GCF_054778995.1 Streptomonospora sediminis | reverse complement strand
CGCCCGCGCGCCGCCGCGCGGGCGGCCCGCTCGCCGTCCCGCCCCTCATCGGGCGGCGGCGGTGAACGGGGCCAGTTCGACGCCGGATTCGCGCAGCCGGTCGGCGACCGTGCGGGCGATCTCCACCGCGCCGGGACTGTCGCCGTGCACGCACACCGACTCCGCCTCGATGCGCACCGGGGTGCCGTCGATCGCCGCCACCGGTTCGCCGCGCACCATGTCCAGGCACCGCTGGGCGATCTCCCCGGCGTCGCCGAGCACCGCGCCCGGCTCCCGGCGGGAGACCAGGGTGCCTTCGGGGGTGTAGGCGCGGTCGGCGAACGCCTCGCGAACGGTGCGCAGCCCGGCCTGTTCGGCGCGGTGCAGCCACACCGACCCGGGCAGGCCCAGGACGGGCAGGTTCCGGTCGTAGACCGCAACGGCCTCGACGACCGCCGCGGCCTGGTCCTCGTGGTGCACGATCGCGTTGTAGAGCGCGCCGTGCGGTTTGACGTAGCGCACGCGCTCGCCCGCTGCGCGCGCCATGGCCTCCAACGCTCCGAGCTGGTAGAGGACGTCGTTGGTCAGTTCGGCCGGCGGCATGTCGATGAACCGGCGGCCGAACCCGGCGAGGTCGCGGTAGCCGACCTGGGCTCCGATGGCCACTCCCCGCTGCGCGGCGCCCACGCAGGCGTCGCGCAGCACCGTGGGGTCGCCGGCGTGGAATCCGCAGGCCACGTTGGCGCTGGTGACGATGGACAGCAGTGCGGTGTCGTCGCCGAGCCGCCAGTTGCCGAAACTCTCGCCCAGATCCGAATTGAGGTCGATGCGCAATGCCGGTCCGCTCCTCTCCCTTTCCGTGCGGCGGGCCGCGGCCCGCCGCCCTGATACCCCGGTCGTGGCCTGCTGCCCGCAGGCGCACGGGCCGACCGCGGCGACCGCGTCTGCCGGCAGGGGCCGTCCCCTGCCGGCAGGAGGCACGCGGCGGTCGGCGGCGCTACTGCCACAGGCCGGCGATGCCACTCAGCGAGTTGACCGCGATGTAGACGGTGACCAGCCAGGCCAGGATGCCGATGCCCAGCAGCCAGCGCGGGTAGCGGTAGCCGTGCAGCAGGTCCGCCCAGCGCCGCGCCGCCACCCAGAGCATGATGCCCAGTCCGACCGGCAGGATCAGCCCGTTGAGCGCCCCGGCGAGGATGAGCAGGGTCTTGGGCGCCTGGCCCAGGGTCAAGAACAGCACGGCGCACACCGCGATGAACCCGGCGACAAGCCAGTTCCGATTGCGGTTCAGCCCCGGCGAGAACGTCGAGATGAACGAGATCGAGGTGTATGAGGCGCCGATGACCGAACTGATCGCCGCTGCCCACATGATCAGCCCGAACAGGCGGCGGCCGACCTCGCCCGCGGCGGCGGTGAAGGCCGCGGCCGGGGCGTTGGGCGAGTCGAGGATGGCGGCGCCGCCGGTGACCACGCCCAGCACCGCCAGGAACAGCAGCACCCGCATGACGCCGGTGACGACGATGCCCACGACCGAGGTCTGGGTGACGGCGGCGACGTTGCGGATGCCGCCCTGGCCGTTGTCGACGAGGCGGTGGGCGCCCGCGTAGGTGATGTAGCCGCCGACCGTGCCGCCGATGATGGTGACGGTGGCCAGGAACAGGTCGCCGCCGAGCTCGTCGGGCAGCACCGACTGGCGCAGCGCCTCGCCCACGGGCGGGTCGGACACGAAGGTGACGTAGAGGGTCAGGCCGATCATCAGCACGCCCAGCGCCACCAGGATGCGGTCCAGGGCGACGCCCGCGCCGCGCAGCAGGAACAGTGCGATGGCGACCGCGGCCGACAGTGCGCCGCCCACCTTCATGTCGATGCCCGCCAGGGCGTCGAGCCCGAGCGCGGTGCCGGCGATGTTGCCGACGTTGAACACGACACCGCCGAAGAAGACCAGCGCCGCCAGCACGTAGCCGGCGCCGGGCAGCACCTTGTTGGCGAGGTCTTGGGCGCGGGTTTCGGCGACGCCGATGACCCGCCAGATGTTCAGTTGGACGGCTATGTCGACCAGGACCGACACCAGGATCGCGAAGGCGAACGTGGCGCCGAGCCGGGCGGTGAACTCGGTCGTCTGGGTGATGAATCCGGGGCCGACCGCGCTGGTGGCCATCAGGAACATGGCGCCGAGCAGGCTGCTGCTCAGCAGGATGCGCCGGGGACGCGGCGACTTCCGGGTGGCTTCGGGGATTTCGCTCATGCGGAGTCTCCAGGGGATGGGTGCCTGAGAACCAGTGAGGCGCCCACGGCACTGTGAGACCCTCATCACTCAGATTGTTGAACAATACTCCAATACTTCAATTTCTGTCAGGTGTGCCGTCCGTAAACTTTCGGATACGGCGGCGCCGCCCGCCGTGCGCGCTCCGGAGGGGGATCCGCGACAATGGAACCGGTCCATCCCCACGGACAAGACCTGACGACAAGGAGTGCGCGTGACCGCCACCGGCGACTGGATCGACGACCTCCCCGACGCCGGAGAGGACCTGGAACGCTCCAGCACCGCCGAGCGGGTGGCCGACCTGCTGCGCGGCCACATCATCAACGGCGCGCTGGCGCCGGGGGCGCGGCTGTCCGAAGAGCGGTTGGGCAAGAAGTTCCGGGTTTCCCGCAACACGCTCCGCGAAGCGTTCCGGCTACTGGGCCACGAACGGCTGCTCGTCCACGAGTTCAACCGCGGCGTGTTCGTGGCCAAGCCCGGCGCGGACGACGTCACCGACCTGTTCCGGATGCGCCGCGCACTGGAGCTGGCCGCGGTGCACGCCGGCGCGCAGGCACCCGCCGAGGCGGTCGCCGCCATCGGCGCGGCGGTCGAGCAGGGTGCCGCGGCGCGCGGCCGCGGCGACTGGGAAGGCATCGGCACCGCCAACATGGCCTTCCACCAGGCGATCACCGGGCTGCTGGGCAGCCCGCGCGCCGACGAGGCGATGCGCCAACTGCTGGCCGAACTGCGCCTGGTCTTCCATGTGATGGCGGCGCCGCGCGAGTTCTACGCGCCCTACCTCGACCGCAACCGCGCGATCTACGACCTGATGGCCGCGGGGTCGTTCGGCACCGCGGCAGCGGAGCTGACGGGCTACTTCGACATCGCCGAACAGCAGCTCGTGCGCGCCTTCACCACCACCCGCACCAGCGGCTGAGCAGCGGGGGCCGCTGCACCAACACCGGCACCGGGCGGCGGCCCGGTCCGGCTTTGCCGCCTGCTCCCGCGGCCGGGAGCGGCCGCGGGAGCAGGCGGGCGGTGCAGGTGCGGACCCAAAGGTCAGTTCTTGGCCTTGGGGCGGCTGCTGCCGCCGCCCGGGCGCTGGGCGGGGTTTTTGCGGCGGGCGGTGGGCCGGGGCGGCTGGCGCGCGACGTGCCGCGCGGCGCCGGAGGAGCCCGCAGGTTCCCCGGGGAAACCGGGGATGATGCGGCTCGGTTCGGCCCGGGGTTCCTCGCTGGTGACCGCCAGGCGGTCGGGCAGGTCGGATGCGGAGTCGTCACCGGAGGGGGCTCCGGCGCCGGGGGCTGCGCTGGTGCTGTAGTCGACGGCCGCGGGGAACCGGGCGGCCGCAGCGGTGCCGGCCGGGGCCTCGGCGGAGTCGGCGCCGGAGCCGGTGTCGGCGCCGCGGTCGCGGGAACCCGGCTGGTCGGCAGCGCGGCGCCGGGCCCGGTAGCGCGCGGCCAGCGCCGTTGCGATCGGCCATTCGACCGGTGCCGGCTGGGCCAGCGCCGCCCACAGGTAGGCGCGGGTGCCCCATGCCTCCATCGCCCGCCGCGAGCGGGTGATGGTGAAGAAGGTGGGCGCCGCCAGTATGAGCTGCGGCCAGGCCAGTGCGAGCGCCGCCAGCAGGGGGAACAGGCCGCCGACGACGATCGAGGCGCACGCGCCCACGACGACGGGGGTCAGTGCCAAGGCGATGCGCAGCGTGGTGATCTGCCGGAAGCGGTGCAGCGACCGGCGCACCGACGCCTCGGCCGAGAGGCCTTCTGGCAGCGGGGTGGGTTGGACCAGTAGCGCCAGCAGCAGCGAGGCCACCGCAACGGATCCGGCAAGCAGGATGGTCCAGCCCGGGGCGGAGACCGTACCGCCCACCAGGAGCGCGGTGACGGCCAGGACCGGGACCGGAACCGGAACGAAGAAGAGTACTTGGCGCCAGAGCTGGCCGGATTCGGTCGGACGTCTCAGTGCCGCCGTCATTCTGCTGAACTGCTTGTTGACGCGACCAAAGATCACTGCTGTGGCACCCCCCAAACTCAAGCTGCGGTATCCGTGCGAGTGGGAGTCCCCGTTTCCCCTGCGCCCGGGCCGGGGCGAAGCCGCCTCGGCCCTGGTCTTCCGGATCCCGCCACCACCCGCTGCCTAACGCTATACGCTTCTCGGTGGTCAAGTGCCCGATCAGGGCGGATTTCCGCCCCGATTTCGGCACAGGCGAGCGCTCCTGGTACGGGCCCGCGAGCGCACTGCGGTCCAGTGGTCGAACAGGAACAACAGGGGTGGGGGACATCCCGGTACATCGGCGATCATTGTTGTACTCCCCCGGATAGTGCGAATCAATCACGCATATGGGCAAAGATCGCAATCGGTCCGGCACCGGGCGCCCGAACCGTCGGCGCACGCCGCACGCACGCAGCAGGACGGGTCGCCGCGGCCCCGCAGCGGTCCCGGCCGGCCGCCCCCGCAGTGCAGAATCCCGCGCCGGTGCCGGCTCAGGTCTGGCGCTCGGACAGCCGCCCCAGGGTGATGGCGATCCGCAGCGTGAACGAGCCCCGCCCGTCGGCCGGCGCGTGGCCGGTCAGCTCGGCGATCCGGCTGAGCCGGTAGCGCACGGTGTTGGCGTGCACGAACAGCATCCGCGCGGTGGACTCCAGCGACGAGGCGTGCTCCAGGTACACCGAGAGCGTGTCCAGCAGCGGCGATCCGGCGCGGCGCAGCGGCAGGTAGATCTCGTCGACCAGTTGGCGGCGGGCAGCGGTGTCGCCCTCCAGCGCGCGTTCGGGCAGCAGGTCCTCGGCGCGCACCGGTCGGGGCGCGTCCGGCCAGGCGATGGCCGCGCGCAGCCCGTTGACCGCCGCGCTCACCGAATGGTTGGCCACCCGCAGGTCGCTGACCGCAGGCCCCACGACGACCGGCCCGGCGCCGAACAGCCCTGCCAGCGGCTCGGCCGCCGCCATAACCGCCGAGTCGCCGGTGAGCTTCTCGCTGATGCCGATGACCGCGATGACACGTTCGCCCTGCACTCCTGCCAGCACGTCGTGGCCTGCGCGCCGCGCCGCCAACCGCAGGTCCTCCAGCGTGGCTTCGGACTCCTGCTCGCCCAGACTGCCCGCCAGCGCCATCACCGGTGTGCGCGACCAGCCCAGCGCCGATCCCCAGGTCTGCAGCCCTTCCTCGCGGTCGCCGTGCAGCAGCGCGTCGACGACCAGCGCCTCCAGCCGGGCGTCCCATGCCCCGCGCGCCTCGGCCGCGCGGGCGTAGACCTTGGCGGAGCTGAACGCGACCTCGCGGGTGTAGTGCAGCACCGCCTCGCGCAGCTGCTGCTCGCCGCCCGGCGCCGCCAGCTCGTCGACCTGGTTCTCGACCACGTCGATGACCACGCGGATCATGTCGACGGTCTGCTGGAGGGTGACCGAGCGGGTCAGCTCGCGCGGCGCCGTGCCGAAGACCTCGACGGTGATGGCCGGGCGCCCCCGCACCGGATTCTTGAACCAGTCAACGAAGGCGGCCACGCCCGACTGGGCGACCAGGCCCACCCACGAGCGGTCCTCGGCCGACATCCGCCGGAACCAGGACAGCCGGCTCTCCATACGCGCGACCGCGGCGGTGCCCAGGGTGCCCATGGCGCGCTCCAGGCGCTGGACGGTGGCGGCGCGGATGGCGTCGTCGTCCGACGCCTCCGGTCCGGTGTGTTCAGTGGAATCCGTGCTCACCCTTCTAGACTGGCACCAACGCAGGTGCAGCGCAGACGCCGGTTGCGCCCATCGCCGCCCCGGCCGGCCCCGGAGGCCGCCGGGGCCGGCCCGCGCCGGGCCGCAGCGGGGACTGCCTGCGACAGGGCAGGCCAAGGTGTGATCCGTACCGCATCTCCTCCGGGCAAAATGTCCGTCTTGTAGGAGAGCCACAAAGGGGGACCCGCTATTTTCGTCTGGGTCCGCATCCGTTCAGCAGGGGTTCACAGGGCACGCTTGATGGCGTGCTTGTCATCGTTGCTCCCGGCCAGGGCGCTCAGGTGCCCGGATTCCTCTCCCCCTGGCTCGAACTTCCCGGTATGGCCGACCACTTCGAGCAGTGGTCCGAGGTCGCCGGTCTGGACCTGAGGCGCTACGGCACCGACGCCGACGCCGACGAGATCCGCGACACCGCCGTCGCCCAGCCGCTGCTGGTCAGCGCCGGGCTCGCGGCCGCCGTCGCGCTCTTCGGCGACCTCGATACCGCGCCCTCCTCGGTCGATGCCGCGGTCGGCCACAGCGTCGGCGAACTCACCGCCGCTGCTCTGGCCGGCGTGCTGAGCCCCGAGGACGCGCTGACCCTGGTCGCCGAACGCGGCCGGGGCATGGCCGAGGCCGCCGCCCAAACCGCCACCGGCATGACCGCCCTACTCGGCGGCGACCGCGGCGAGGTGCTGGCCGCCCTGGAAACCCACGGGCTCACCCCCGCCAACGACAACGGCTCGGGCCAGATCGTCGCCGCCGGAACCACCGACCAGCTCGCCGCGCTCGCCGCCGACCCGCCGGCGCGCGCCCGGCTGCGTTCGCTGTCGGTGGCCGGCGCCTTCCACACCCACCACATGGCACCGGCCGTGGATCGGGTGGCGCGCCTGGCAAAGGGCACCGAGACGGCCGATCCCCGCACGCGGCTGCTCTCCAACCGCGACGGCGCGGTTGTCGCCGACGGCGCCGAATACCTCGATCGCCTGGTCCAGCAAATCAGTACGCCCGTGCGCTGGGACTCCTGTACTGAGACACTGGCCGGACTGGGCGTGACCGCCGTCATCGAACTGCCCCCTGCGGGCACCCTGACCGGATTGGCCAAGCGCGGGCTGCCGGGAACCGAGCGGCTGGCGGTCAAGACGCCCGACGATCTCGACCGCGCCCGCGAGCTCATCGCCGAGCACGCGGGAACCACCGCTTCCCGACAGGAAGGCCGCCCCTGATGAACCTTCTCCCCGCGGCGGCCGGCGCACGCGTTCTCGCGTTCGGCGAGTACCAGCCCGCGAACGTGCTCACCAACGACGACCTGGCCCAGCGCGTCGACACCAGCGACGAATGGATCCAGAGCCGCGTCGGCATCAAAGAGCGCCGTATCGCCGGGCCGGAGGACACCGTGGTGTCCATGGCCGCCGCAGCCGGCGGCAAGGCACTGGCCGCGAGCGGTATGGCGCCGGCCGAGGTGGATCTGGTCATCGTCGCCACTTGCACGCTGACCGACCAGATCCCCAACGCCGCGGCGCGGGTCGCGGCGCGCCTGGGCATCGCCGCTCCGGGCGCCTTCGACATCAACGCCGCCTGCGCGGGGTTCTGCCACGGGCTGGGGCTGGCCGCCGATGCGGTGCGCTCCGGATCGGCGCACAACGTGCTGGTCATCGGCTCGGAGCGGCTGTCCGACTGGCTCGACTGGGACGACCGCTCCACATGCGTCATCTTCGCCGACGGTGCGGGCGCCGCCGTCGTCTCCGCGGCCGAGGCCCCCGGTATCGGCCCGGTAGTGTGGGGCAGCTCCGGCGATCGCGCCGACAAGATCTACCTGCGCGATGGCAAGTACCTGCACCAGGAGGGCCAAGCGGTCTTCCGGTGGGCCACCACCGAACTCAACGCCGTGGCCGCCGAGGCGCTGCGCCGGGCGGGTGTCGGGCCCGAACAACTCACCGCTTTCGTGCCCCACCAGGCCAACCTGCGTATCGTCGAGGCGATCGCACGCAAGCTGGGGGCGCCGCAGGCGATCATCGCCCGCGATATCGTCACCGCGGGCAACACCTCGTCGGCATCGGTCCCGCTTGCGCTGGCGCGCATGTCGGGACGCGGCGAGCTGCCCTCGGGGAGCCTCGTGCTCACCATGGGATTCGGCGCCGGCCTGAACTACTCGGCCCAGGTGCTGGAGATTCCCTAGACATCCGCGGAGCACGGACCGGACCACCGGGCCACCGCGGACGGACGGACAAACCCGCATTAACCAAAAGGAGAACCCCGACAATGGCGCACACTGAGCAGGAGATTCTGGCCGGCCTCGGCGAGATCGTCGACGAGATCGCCGGAGTTTCCGCCAGCGAGGTCACCCCGGAGAAGAGCTTCGTTGACGACCTGGACATCGACTCCCTGTCGATGGTCGAAATCGCCGTCGCCGCGCAGGACAAGTTCGGCGTCGAGATCCCCGACGACCAACTCAAGGACCTGAAGACGGTCCAGGACGTCATCAACTTCATCCAGAAGTAGCGCGCCGCGCGCCGCGCCCGCCGGCCGAGCGCCGGCGGGCCGGGCACTTTCCCGCGTTCTCCGACCACCCCGTCCGCCGAACCGGCCGGGATTTCGACCAACCCGACGAGAAGGGCGATCTGGACGATGAACACCACCGACGTCGTCGTTACGGGACTCGGCGCCACCACCCCGCTGGGAGGTGACGTCGCCAGCACCTGGTCCGCACTTCTCGAAGGCCGGTCCGGAATCGACACGATCCACGAGGACTGGGTCGCCGACCTCCCGGTCCACTTCGCCGGGCAGCTTTTCCAGGAGCCCTCCGAGCGGCTGCACCGCGCTCGGCTGCGCCGCCTGGACCGCACCCAGCAAACGGCCGTGATCGCCGCGCAAGAGGCGTGGGCCGATGCCGGCGCCCCCGACATGGACCCCGTCCGGCTGGGCGCCGTGGTCTCCAGCGGCATCGGCGGCATCCTGACCATCCTGGAGCAGTACGACACCTTCCGCGAGCGCGGCTGGAAGCGCGTCTCGCCGTTCACGGTGCCGATGCTGATGCCCAACGGTCCCGCGGCCGCGGTGGCGCTGGAGTTCACCGCCCGCGCCGGAGCCCACGCACCCGTGAGCGCCTGCGCCTCCAGCGCCGAGGCGATCGCCGACGCCGTCGACATGATCCGCAGCGGCCGCGCCGACGTGGTCATCGCCGGCGGCACCGAGGCCGCGATCCACCCGCTCAACATCGCCTCCTTCGCGTCCATGCGGGCGCTGTCCACCCGCAACGACGACCCGCAGGCCGCGTCGCGGCCGTGGGACACCCAGCGCGACGGTTTCGTCATGGGCGAGGGCGCCGGCATCGTGGTCCTGGAATCGGCCGAGCACGCCGCCGCCCGCGGCGCGCGGGTCTACGCGGTGGCGGCGGGCGCCGGCTACTCCAACGACGCCCACGACATCGTGCTGCCCGAGCCCGAGGGAACCGGCCAGACACGCGCCATCCGCGCGCTGCTGGAGGACTCCGGCCTGGAGCCCTCCGACATCGCCCACGTCAACGCGCACGCCACATCGACTCCGGCGGGCGACGTCGGCGAGACCATCGCCATCCGCGCGGCGCTGGGCGACTCCGTCGCCGACCGGGTGGCGGTCACCTCCACCAAGTCCATGACCGGGCACCTGCTCGGCGGGGCCGGAGCGGTGGAGTCCATCGCCACGGTCCTGGCGCTGTACGAGGGCCGGATTCCGCCGACGATCAACATCGAGGAGCTCGACCCGGAGGTGCGGGTCGACGTCGTGCGCGACAAGCCGCGCGACATGCCCGCCGATGCGGTCGCCGCCATCAACGAGTCCTTCGGTTTCGGCGGCCACAACGTCGCCATCGCGTTCCGCCGGCCCTAGATCGTTGATGGGAGTTTCCCGAACCGGCTGCGGGCATGGCGAAGGGCGCCGAAGATC
>NZ_BAAGYZ010000019.1:0-6433 GCF_054778995.1 Streptomonospora sediminis | reverse complement strand
CGGCCGCGGCGAGCGGTCCGCCCGCAGCCGGCCCGCTGCCAAGGAGACCGCCACGAAAGAAGGAGGACGACATGCGTCCACTGGGCAACACCCTGATCACCGGAGGAGCCTCCGGCCTCGGCGCCGCCGTCGCCCAGGCCGTCGCCGCCGACGGCGGCCGCCCGCTCATCCTCGACAGGGTTGCGCCGGCCGGCGGCGGCGAAGCCGAACTCGCCGACCTATCCGACCGCGCCGCAACCGAAGGCGCCGTCGAGCGGCTCGCGCAACGGGCCGGCGGCCTGCACGCCGTCGTCAACGCCGCGGGCACCGACGCCTGCGGCCCGCTGGGCAAGGTCGATCCCGACGACTGGGAGCGCGTTATCCAGGTCAACCTCATCGGCACCGCCTCGGTCGTCCGCGCCGCACTGCCCCATCTGGAGGCCTCGCGCGGCACCGTCGTCGACTGCGCCTCCACGCTGGGGGTGCGCGCGGTCGGCGACGCCACCGCCTACTGCGCCTCGAAAGCCGGAGTGCTGGGATTCACCCGCGCCCTGGCGGCCGAGACCGCCGGGCGCATCGGCGTGACCCTGCTGGTGCCCGGCGGGATGGACACCGCGTTCTTCGACGACCGCCCCGACGCCTACCGGCCCGGACCCGACGCCCGCCTCAACCCGCCCGAGCACGTCGCCCGGGCCGTCGTCTTCGCCCTGTCCCAGCCCCTGGGGTGCGAGGTGCGCGAACTCGTCGTCTGCCCATCACAGGAGACGTCGTGGCCGTGACCGGGCCGCGGCCCGCGGGGGCCACCGCGATCAAGGGGGGATCATGAGTCTGGGAGACATCGGCCGCGCCGTCGTCACCGGCGGCGCCGGGTTCGTCGGCTCGCACCTGTGCGAGCGCCTGCTGCACAGCGGCGCCGAGGTGGTCTGCGTCGACAACTTCGCCACCGGATCCGCCGAGAACATCCGCCACCTGGCCGCACGAGCGGGCTTCAGCGCGCTGGAGGCCGACGTCACGCACCCGCTGCGGGTCACCGGCCCCGTCGACGCGGTGTTCCATCTGGCCTCGGCCGCCTCGCCGCGCGACTACCTGCGGCTGCCGGTGGAGACCTTGGAGGCCGGCAGCCTGGGCACCCGCAATGTGCTGGACCTGGCCGCCGAGCACGGCGCCCGCACGGTGCTGGCCTCCACCAGCGAGGTCTACGGCGACCCGCTGCACCACCCCCAGCACGAGAGCTACTGGGGCAACGTCAACCCGGTGGGCCCGCGCAGCGTGTACGACGAGGCCAAGCGCTACGCCGAGGCGCTGACCATGGCCTACCACCGCACCTACGGCGCCGATACCGGTATCGCCCGGATCTTCAACAGCTACGGTCCGCGGATGCGCCCCGACGACGGCCGGGCGATCCCGACGTTCATCAGGCAGGCCCTGGCCGGCGAGCCCGTCACGGTGTCGGGGGACGGATTGCAGACCCGGTCGGTCTGCTACGTCGACGACACGGTGCGCGGGCTGATCGCCCTGGCCGGATCCGACATCACCGGCCCGGTCAACATCGGCAGCCCGCACGAGCTGTCCATGCGGCAGCTGGCCGAGCTGGTGCGGTCGATCTGCGGTTCGGCTTCGCCCATCGCCCATGTCGGGCGGCCGGCCGACGATCCGCGGTTCCGCCGCCCCGACACGAGCCTGGCGGCCCAGGCGCTGGGCTGGCGGCCGCTGGTGCCGATGGAGGAAGGGCTGCGGCTGACCGTCGAGTGGTTCGCCTGCACCCGGACCCCGGCGCCGCCGCCCCGGCCGGACCGGGCCGAACCGGCGGCCGGCCGAACCTGACGGGCCTTCCGGACGCCCGCCCGGTGCCGCCCGGTGCCGGCTGCGCACCGATCGAGACCCATCGCAGGCAGAAGCCGGCCCCGGGACGCCGGATCGCGTCCCGGGGCCGGCTCTGCTCCAGCGGCTGCGGATCTAGCGGCTGCGGACGCTTTCCGCCTGCGGCTCAGACATCGGGGACCAACTGCTTGCGCAGCTTGGCCAGCGATGCCGAGAGCGTCCGCGACACGTGCATCTGCGACAGACCCACGATCTGGGCGATCTCCGCCTGTGTCTTGTTGCCCGCGAAACGCAGCAGTACGATCCGCCGATCACGCGGGGAGAGGGTGGCCAGGGCCGGGCGCAGCGACGCCCGGTCGGCGACGTTCTCCAGCTCGCGGTCCTCCTCGCCGAGCGTGTCGCCCAACGTCTTGTCCTCCTCCTCGGCCCCGTAGGGCACGTCGAGGGAAAGAGCGCTGTAGGCCGATGAGGCGTCGATCAGCTCAAGCGTGTCGTCGACGCTCATCTCCAGGCGTTCGGCGATTTCGGCGACCGTGGGCGAGCGCCCGTGCTCCTGGGCGAACGCCGAGGTCACCCGGTTGAGTTCGGGCCGTTTCTCCTGGTGCTTGCGCGGCACCCGGATCGCCCAGGTGCGGTCGCGGAAGTGGCGTTTGACCTCACCGGTCATCATCGGCAGGGCATAGGAGATGAACTCCTTGCCGTAGTCGGGATTGAAGTCGCGGATCGCCTGTACCAGGCCGACTGTCACAACTTGGCGCAGGTCTTCCTCGGGCTCGCCGCGGTTGCGGTAGCGGCGGGCGATGCGGCGCACCACCGGAGCGTGCAGATCCACCAGGTTCCGATAGATCTCATCGCGCTCGGCGGGTCCGGCCTCGCCGCTCTTGAGCCTGCCGAACAGCTCCCGTGTGCGTGCGTAGTAGGTTTCGTCGGTTCTGCTGTTTCCGTTGTTCCCCCGGGAACTGCGCGGACGCGGTACTGCGGTCTCTCGTTCGCGGAGCGTGCTCGATGTGTTCATCGCTAACGTTCCTCATCGCGTCGGAGTTGACCGCCGACCACCTGCCTCCCGGATCACCCGGCGCGCTGTGCACCGCGCCGGCCGATGTGGCTTCCCCCTCCTGTGCGGTGGTGCACCGCAGCGGGGGCCGGGACGCACGTGATGGCGTCTTCAGGCCGCGCTGTCGGACCTCCTGCACAACAATCTTGACCATATCGAGATATGCGCGGCAAAGCCAACCAGTGGCAGGAGGTAGGTCGTCGGCTTTGCGGCGAATTAACGCGTTATATGGCAAACCTGCAGGGTAGACGGGTCGGAGGTGACTGCCACCGGGTAATCGGAAATGGGATAAACGGTTTTCCGGCTGCAGCGCGCCGTAAGATTCGGATAAGTATTGGAGGCGCGGTAGGTGGAGGAAACAGCGGATCCGCCCGAACAGCGGGGCGGCGGCCCACCGGACGCCGGCCGCTCCGGCGCCGCCGGGCCGCGCGTGGGCATTGTGGTGGCCACGCGCGACCGCCGCGAAGAACTTGCCCGGACATTGCGCCGGCTTGACCGAACCCATCCCGGCGCTCCCGTGACCGTGGTCGACAATGCCTCCCGCGACGGAACGGCCGCCTTTGTCCGCTCGGCATATCCCCGCGCCGATGTGATCGAACTCGCGCGCAACTGCGGATGCGCGGCCCGCAACGTCGGCGTCGCCGCCAACCCCGCCCCCTACATCGCTTTCTGCGACGACGACTCCTGGTGGGCCCCCGAAGCGCTGCAGCGCGCCGCCGCCGCCTTCGACGCCCACCCGCGCCTGGGCCTGGTCGCCGCCGCCACCTTGGTCGGCGACACCGAACGCCCCGACCCCATCAACGCCGAGCTGGCCGCAGGCCTCGGCCCCGCACCGCCCGGGCTGCCCGGCCCCCGCGTCCTGGGCTTTCTGGCCTGCGCCGCGGTCGTGCGCCGCGAGGCCTTCCGCGCGGCCGGCGGATTCAGCGGCCTGCTGTTCTTCACCCACGAAGAGGCGCTGCTGGCCCAGGACCTGGCCGCCCTGGGCTGGGAAGCCTGCTACCTCCCGCAGGTGCGGGCGCACCACCACCCGTCCTCCAACCGCCCGCCCAGCGCATGGCGGCGGCGGCTGGAACTGCGCAACCGGGCGCTGGTGTCCTTGCTGCGGCGCCCCGCCGGGCGGGCACTGGGCGAGACCGCGCGCCTGGCGCGCGCCTGGCCGCGCGTGCCCGAAGCCCGCGGTGCGCTGGCCGATCTGGTCTGCGACCTGCCGCGCGCCCTGCTGCACCGGCGCCGCCTGCCGCCCCGCATCGAACGCGACCTGCGCCTGCTGGAGCGGCGGTGAACCGCCCGCCCGCGGGCGACCCGCGCGTGGGTGTGGTTATCATCACCCGCAACCGCCGCCCCGAACTGCTCAGGGCGGTGGACAGACTCAGCGCGCTGCCCGAGCGGCCCCCGATCGTGGTGGTCGACAACGGGTCGGCCGACGGCAGCGCCGATGCGGTCGCCGCGGCCTTTCCGCACGCTGCTCTGCTGCGCGCCAAAGCCAACCTCGGCGCGGTCGGGCGCAACCTCGGCGTCGAAGCCCTCGGCGCCCTGGACACTCCGTATGTGGCCTTCTGCGATGACGACACCTGGTGGGAACCGGGTTCGCTGTCGCTGGCCGCCGACCTGCTCGACGCCCACCCCGGTGTCGCCTCGCTCACCGCGCGGATCCTCATCGAACCCCACTTGCGCGAGGACCCCATCACCCCCGAGCTGCGCGGCTCCCCGGTGCCCGCCCCCGCGCACCTGCCGGGCCCGGCGCTGCTCAGCATCCTCGCCGGCGCCTCCGTGCTGCGCACCGCCGCGTTCACCGCCGCCGGCGGGTTCCACGAGCGGCTGTGGCTGGGCGGCGAGGAGGAACTGCTGTCGCTGGATCTGGCCGCGGCCGGCTGGTGGATGTGCTGGATCGAGGACATGCAGGTGCACCACGCCCCCTCGCGGAGCAGGGACGGCACCCGCCGGCGCCGCCTGGGTATCCGCAACACGCTGTGGACCGCGTGGCTGCGCCGCCCGGCGGGCGCAGCACTGCGGCGCACCGGCGCGGTGCTGCGCCGGGTGCCCCCCGACACCGCCAGCGCCGCCGCCGTGGGCGAGGCACTGGCCGGGCTGGGCTGGGTGCTGGCCCAGCGCCGCCCCGTGCCTTGCCGGGTCGAGGAAGGGCTGCGGCTGCTGGAGGAACCGCAGCGGCACTCGGCGGCGCGGCGCTATGTGGGATGAGGCGGACGAGGCGGGACGGGTGTACCGGCCGGTCCGCGGGGCCTTTGGCGCGCCCGAAGGCCCCGCAGGACACGGCCTACCCGCGGGGACCGGTGGGGTCTTCGCCGGTGAGGGCGATGGTCTCGGCGAGCCGGGCTAGTTTGACGTTGAGGTTCTGCGACGTGCCCTGCAGCCGCTGCCAGGCCTGTTCGGCCGTCATCTGGTGGCGTTCCATCAGGATGCCCTGCGCCTGGCCGATGGTCTCGCGGCTGTCCAGCGCCCGGTTGAGGTTGAAGATCCGCCGGTTGGCCGCCAGCGCGGAGGCCGCCTGGGCGGAGTAGATCACCCCGACCTCGTGGGAGTGCTCGTCGAACGCCTGCGGGCGTGCGGCGTAGAGGACGAGGGCGCCCAGACTCTCGCGGGCGGTGAACAGTCGGAAGCTCAGCAGGCTGCCGATGGGCAGCTTGGCGGCTTCGGCGGCGTACTTGGGCCAGCGCCGCGAAGAGGTCAGGTCGGGCAGGTACACGTAGGTGCCCGACCACATCGAATCCAGCGAGGGGCCCTCGCCCAGTTCCAGTTGCAGCGCGTCGCTGCGGCGGACGATGTCGTGGGTGGCCACGGGGCTCTGCACCCGCGACCGCGACTCGACCAGGCCCACCCCGGCGTAGTCGCAGCCGGGCACGGTGGTCACCGCGAGATCGACGATCCGCTGGAGGGTCGCGCGCAAGTCGGGTTCGGCGAACAGCGACCGCACGACCTCGGCGAAGCCTTCTGGTGAGGGTGAATCATCATTGTTGAGCATCGCACGCCCTTCTGTGCCGTTGGACGAGTTGCCGACCCGCATCGCCCCCCGTTGCAAAGCCCGCGCACAGCACAAGGCGCCGGCCCTGGTGACCGAACGACTTCGCAGTGTGAATATCGAGGTGCGACCGAACCGGCCGATTAAGACTTCCCGATGAAACGGGAGTATTCCCGCAGTCCGGCCCTGTGTCAACGACTGTACCTGGCGTTGGTTTCCGCCACCCGCGCCCCCCGGAGACCTCCAAGTGGCGGCCCGGGAGGCGGCCCGGGCGGCGTTTCCGCAGGTCAGTGCGGTGGTTGTGTGTCCAAACGAATAGTAGCCGCCCCACGCGGATGCGGGCTGCGGGTCCGGCGCCGCTGCGATGCGGGATCCGCATCGCCCGTCCGCGGGCCGCCCCTTTCGGGGGTTTCGGGACCGGCGGGATGTGTGCTGGACAACAACTTTCCCGTTCCGGGGTTCACTCCCTTTCCGGCGGATAGTCGGCCACTGGAATATGCGCCCATCGCGCATTCCCGCCCGGCAATCGGCCCGGCC
Source organism: Streptomonospora sediminis (assembly GCF_054778995.1). Classification (NCBI taxonomy): domain Bacteria; kingdom Bacillati; phylum Actinomycetota; class Actinomycetes; order Streptosporangiales; family Nocardiopsidaceae; genus Streptomonospora; species Streptomonospora sediminis. Next base: position 65 of record NZ_BAAGYZ010000019.1, on the reverse strand, counting down.
AGGGCTGCGGCTCCGGCCGGCAACGGCGGCGCGCCCGGCGCACGCCGCCGCCCGGACCGCGCGGA
>NZ_BAAGYZ010000018.1:0-83762 GCF_054778995.1 Streptomonospora sediminis | reverse complement strand
GTGCGGGGTCGGGTGGGGTGGTGTTGCCGACGTATGCGTTCCAACACCAGCACTACTGGCTGGAACCGGCCGCCCAACCCACCGACGCCGGCGCGCTGGGCCAGAAACCCGCGGACCACCCGTTGATCGGGGCGGCCGTGGAGTTGCCGGAGCAGGGCGGTGCGGTGCTGACGGGCCGGATGTCGGTTTCGGTGCAGCCGTGGTTGGCCGATCATGCGGTGGGCGAGACCGTGGTGTTTCCCGGGACCGGGTTCGTGGAGTTGGCGGTGCGCGCGGGTGACGAGGTCGGCTGTTCCGTTGTCGAGGAGCTGACGTTGGAGGCGCCGCTGGTGGTCGAGGGCGGTGCGGCCGTGGTCCTGCAGGTCACCGCGGGCGCCGCCGACGACACCGGCCGGCGGTCGGTCGCCGTGCACTCCCGTACCGGCACGCGCGGCTGGACCCGCCATGCCACGGGTGTGCTGGCTGCGGAGGACACCGGTGACGCGGCGGCGTCCTTCGATTTGGCGCAGTGGCCGCCGGCGGGTGCCCGGCCGGTCGACGCGGAGGGCCACTACGGGCGGTTGGCGGCCGCGGGCTACGGCTACGGGCCCGCGTTCCAAGGGCTGAAGCGGGCGTGGATGCGCGGCGGCGAGGTGTTCGCCGAGGTCGAGCTGGCCGAACGCGAAGCCGCCCAGGCCGGGCGGTTCGGTATCCACCCGGCACTGCTGGACTCCGCACTGCACACTCTCGGCCTGGCCGCCGGCATCGCCGATGGCACCGGCGCCGAGGGCGGGGGTGTCGAGCTGCCGTTCGCGTGGAGCGGTGTGGAACTGCTGGCCTCCGGCGCCACCCACATCCGCGTACACGCCGCCCCCAACAGCGACGGCGGCGGACACACCTTCCGGCTTGCCGACACCGCCGGCCAACCCGTCGCCCTCATCCGCGACCTGGTCACCCGGCCGGTCCCGGCGGGCGGACTCGCACCGGCCGCCGAAGGCGCCGGGCAGGACGGCCTGCACCATCTGCACTGGGTGTCCCCGCCGGGCTGGGATCCGGCACCCGCCGAGGGCACCTGGGCCGTGGTGGGCGGTGCCGCCGGCGACGGCGGCGCGGAGTTGTCCGACGGGCTGCGGTGGTCCAGCGCAGAGGTGCAGGACGTACCCGACCTGGCGACAGCGGCGGACGTGCCGGACCTGGGCACCGTGCTCGTACCGTTCCCCCTGCTCCCTCTGCCGACCAGCGGCCGTCCCGGCGCCGACGGCGGCGCGGCGGCAACCGATGACCTGCGGCGTTCGCTCGATCAGGCCCTGGACGTGATCCGGACGTGGCTGCAGGACGACCGTTTCTCCCGCACCCGCCTGGTCCTGGCGACCCAGGGCGCCGTTGCGGCCCGGTCCGCCGATGCGGCGCCGGATCCCGCGGCGGCGGCCGTGCTGGGTTTGGCGCGTTCGGCGCAGGCGGAGAACCCGGACCGGATCGTGCTGGTGGACCTGGACGGGTCGCAGCGGTCCGCGCAGAGTCTGCGCACCGCCGCCGCAGGTACCGATGAGCCGCAGGTGGCGGTGCGCGGCGGCGAGGTGCTGGTTCCGCGGCTGGTGCGGGCGGAGGCGGCGGCGGAGCTGGCGGTTCCGGCGGGCGCGGGTTCGTGGCGGTTGGACACCACGGAGGCGGGCTCGATCGGCAATCTTGCGTTGGTGCCGGCGCCTGAGGCCGACCGGGAACTGGCGCCGGGCGAGGTGCGGGTCGCGGTGCGTGCGGCCGGGCTGAACTTCCGCGATGTGGTCGTGGTGCTGGGCATGGTGCCCGAGCAGGGCGGCGCGATCGGCGGCGAGTTCGCGGGCGTGGTCACCGAGACCGGTCCCGGGGTCACCCGGTTCGAGGCCGGCGACCACATCATGGGCATGGGCGAGGGGGCGTTCGGCCCCGGCCTGGTGGTCGACGGGCGGACCGCGGCGCCGATGCCGCAGGGCTGGACGCACGCCGACGCCGCCTCCGTCCCGGGAGCCTTCTGCACGGCGTACTACGGGCTGCGGGATTTGGCGGACTTGCGGGCCGGGGAGCGGGTGCTGGTCCATTCGGGTGCGGGCGGTGTGGGCATGGCCGCCGTCCAAATCGCCCGGTATGCGGGTGCGGAGGTGTTCGCGACCGCTTCGCCGGGCAAGTGGGACCGGTTGCGGGAGTTGGGGGTGGCCGAGGACCACATCGCCTCCTCCCGCGATCTGGGCTTCGCCGAAGCGTTCCGGACACTGGTGGGCGATGCGGGCATGGACGTGGTGCTGAACTCGCTTGCGGGCGAGTTCACCGACGCGTCGCTGGACCTGCTGGGTACGGGCGGGCGCTTCATCGAGATGGGCAAGACCGACCGGCGCGACCCCGCCGCGGTGGCCGAAACCCACCCGGATGTGGTGTACCGCAGTTTCGACCTGATGGATGCCGGGCCCGAGCGCATCGGCGCGATGCTCGGCGAACTGTTGTCGCTGTTCTCCGCGGGCGCCCTGGCGGGTCTGCCGGTGCGGTGCTGGGATGTGCGGCGGGCGCCGGAGGCGTTCCGGCACATGGCCCAGGCCAAGCACACGGGCAAGCTGGTGCTGACAATGCCGCGCGAGCCCGACCCGGACGGGACGGTGCTGGTCACCGGCGGTACCGGCGGGCTGGGGGCGGTGCTCGCCCGCCACCTGGTGGCCGAGCGCGGCGCGCACCGGCTTCTGCTGGCCTCGCGCCGCGGCCCTGATGCGCCCGGCGCCGCCGAACTGCGGGAGGAGCTGGAGCGGGCGGGTGCGGTGGTCGACATCGCCGCCTGCGACCTCGGCGACCCGGCCGAGGTCGAGGCGCTCATAGCCGCGGTGCCGGCCGGACATCCGCTGACGGTCGTGTTCCACACCGCCGGAGTGTTGGACGACGGGGTGGTGTCCTCTCTCGACACCGCAAAGGTGGACCGGGTGCTGCGGCCCAAGGCCGATGCCGCCTGGCATCTGCACGAAGCCACTCGCCACCTGGATTTGGCCGCCTTCGTGCTGTACTCCTCCTCGGCGGGCACCTTGGACAGCGCGGGCCAGGGCAACTACTCGGCGGCCAACGCGTTCCTCGACGCGCTTGCCGCGTACCGCTGCGAGCAGGGCCTGCCCGCCCTCTCCCTCGCGTGGGGGCTGTGGGAGCAGCCCAGCGGGATGAGCGCGCACCTCACGGACGCCGACGTCGCCCGCATCGAACGCTCCGGGTACCGGCGGATCACGGTCGCGGAGGGCGAGCGGCTGCTGGAGGCGGCCCTTGCCGGGGCGCGCCCGTACGTGCTGCCGCTGCCATTGGACACGCGGGCGCTGGCCGCGGCCGGAACGGGCCTGCCGGCGCCGCTGCGCGGGCTGGTGCGCAGCGCGGGCGGGCGCCGCAGCGCCCAGGCGGGCCCGGCCGCGGGCGGGGCGTCGACCCTGGAGCAGCGGCTGGCCGCGGTGCCGGAGGCCGAACGGGTCGGCGAACTGACGACGGTGGTACGCGAGTGCGCGGCCAAGGTGATCGGCCATGCCGGGCCCGAGGCGGTGCGCGGCGAGCAGAACTTCCTGGAGGCGGGCTTCGACTCGCTGACGGCGATGGAACTGCGCAACGTGCTGAACCGGGCGACGGGGCTGCGGATGCCGGCGACGGCGGTGTTCGACCGCGGCAGCCCCGCGGAGCTGGCCCGGTTCATCGCCGACGAAATGGCGTTCGACGCCGGCCAGGGCGCCGCGGGCGTCTCCGCCGCCCCGGCGGCGCCGGCGGGGGCGGCCGGGGGAGCGGGCGCGGACGGCGGCTCGCTCAGCACGCTGCTGCGCAACGCCGCGCCCGCGGGCAAGATCCAGGAGGGGCTGGCCATGCTGGAGTCGGCGGCCAAGCTGCGGCCGTCGTTCGGTTCGCTGGAGGAGTTGGACCGGCCCTGGCCGCCGCTGGCGCTGGCAACCGGCCCGGCCCGGCCGCGGTTGTTCTGCTTCAGCACTCCGATGGCGCTGGGCGGAGCCGCCCAGTTCGCCCGGCTGGCGGCGCGGTTCCAGGGCAAACGCGACCTGTACGCACTGCAGGTGCCCGGTTATGCCCCTGACGACAGCCTGCCGGAGACCGCCGAGGTGATCACCCGCATGTGGGCGGAGTCGATCGTCGAAGCCGCCGCCGGCGAGCCGTTCGTGATGCTGGGCTACTGCGGCGGCGGCAACTTCGCGCACGCCGCCGTCTCCTACCTGGAGGCGCGGGGGGTGTATCCGGCGGGGCTGATCCTGCTGGACACCTTCCTGCCGGGCAGTGCGGTGATCGACGACCTGGGCGGGCAGATGCTGGCGGGGATGTTCGAGCGGGCCGAGACCTACGGCCCGTTCAGCGATACCCGCATGACCGCGATGGGGCGCTACTACCGGTTGTTCCGCGAGACCGCGGTCGAGGAGATCGCCACCCCGGTGCTCTTCCTGCACCCGGACACCCCGCTGCCCGATTCCGGCGGCGAGCGCGTCAAGGAGGGCGACTGGAGGGCCACCTGGCACCTGGACCACGAACTGCGGGAGGTCCGCGGCGACCACCTCACCATGTTGGAGGAGGAGTCGGCGCACATGGCGCGCGTGGTCGAGGCGTGGCTGGCGCGGTCCGAGGGCGTTGAGGGCTCCTGAGCCGCCGGCGGTACCGGACCGGGACGCGGGGCGGGGTCACCGCCCCGCGCCCCCGGGCGCCGTTGGGCCGGCGGGCTCGGTGCGCCCGGGACGCCCGGCGGTCGCGGTTGACGCCGTGGAAGCCGCGGCCCCGGCGGATCCGGCCCCGCCGCCCCCGGGGAACGCGGGCGGCCGAGCCTCCGTGCCCTCAAGGAACAGGGCGAGGCCGTCGAGGTGGCGGTGCAGGCTGAACTCGAAGACGGCCTCCAGGTCGACGAGGTCGGAGACGCTGTCGCGGAGGGCGGCCTGCCGCGGGTACTTGTCGGCGCCCAGTTCCTCCAGTACCGCCGGCACCTTCACCGCCCGCCACTGGGACAGGGGCACGCCGCCGCGCTGGCCCGCGGCGATCTCGCTCACCCGCAGTAGGGCCAGTCCCTGCACGAGACCGCTCACGCTCAGGTAGACGCGGTGCGCGGTGACCGCGTCCAGGCCCAACCCGTCCAGCGCCCGCAGGCTCCGCTCGATCCCGGACAGCAGGCTGGGGACGAGCGGGGGCTGTACGGTCGCGATCACCTCCAGGACCCACGGATGCGTCGAGTACAGCGACCACTCCCACCGCGCGGCGGCCTCAAGCTCGGTCCGCCACCCGCTCGGGCCCCGTTCGGGCGCCTCGGGTTCGTTGAACACGGCCTCCACCATCAGGTCGATCAGCTCGTCCTTGCCGCTGATGTAGTGGTACAGCGACATCACCTTGACCCCGAGCACCTCGGCGACGTGGCGCATGGACATGGTCTCCAGGCCGTCGGAGTCGGCGATGCGGATCGCCGTGCGGACGATCCGCTCGCGGGACAGGCTCCCGCCGGAGCGCGGTGCCTCGCCGCGCTCTGGGACGGATCGCAGCGGGGGGCGCGCCGGGTGGCCGGGGCCTCCCGCTGCGGCCGCATCCCCGTGTTCTTGCTGGTCGGCGGCCCGGTCGGTGCCGGCGGCCGCGCGCGCCCGGTAAGCGCGGGCCTGACAGGAACGGGAGCAGTAGCGGGGTCTGCGCCCGCGGGCGGGGACGGTGAGTTCCTTGCCGCACTGTACGCACGTCGGCATGGGGCAGCCTCTTTTCATCACATCCCATTGGCTTGTGATGAAATATTATCACGCCAAAACCGTGATGAAATAAAGCCTGGCTCTCGTGATGAAATTTCCTCTCCGGGTGCCCGTCGATCTTGGCTTTCCCTGGTGAATAGGGAGCTTAAGGGGGTCATGGGCCGATGGCGGCGGATCTGGGTTCGGGTAGCCGATCGCAAGCACTGCCATATGGTGTACTCTTAAATTGCGCTTACACAGTACGAGAAAGGTGTGATCGATGAGTGTCGCAGAAAGCGGCGCCAAGGCCGGGGTCAAGGAGTGGATCGGCCTGGCCGTCCTCATGCTCCCGGTGCTGCTCATCTCCGTCACGGTGACGGTGCTGTTCTTCGCGCTGCCGTCGCTGACCGCGGAGCTATCGCCCAGCGGCGCCCAGCAGCTGTGGATCGTCGATATCTACGCATTCCTGCTCGCCGGCCTGCTCATCCCCATGGGCAACCTCGGCGACCGGATCGGCCGCAGGAAGCTGCTGCTGCTCGGCGCGGTGGCGTTCGCCGCCACTTCGGCGGTCGCCGCCTACGCACCCAGCGCCGAGCTGCTCATCGCCGCCCGCGCTCTGCAGGGGGCGGCCGCGGCGACCCTGATGCCGCCCACGCTCGCGCTCATCCGGACCATGTTCACCGACGCGCGCCAGCTCCAGATGGCCATTGCGGTGTGGGCCGCGGTGTTCACCCTCGGCAGCGTGGCCGGACCGATCATCGGCGGGTGGATGCTGGAGAACTTCTGGTGGGGCTCGGTCTTCCTGATGAACGTGCCCCTCATGGTCCTGCTGCTGGTCCTGGGCCCGTTCCTGCTGCCCGAGTACCGCGATCCGGCGGCCGGCCGGTTCGACATCCTCAGCGTGGTCTTTGTGCTGCTTGCGGCGCTGCCCATCGTTTACGCGGTGAAGATGGCCGCCGAGCAGGACTACGGGGTGCTCACCTGGGTCTCCGCAGTGGTCGGCGCGGTCTTCGTGGTGGTGTTCGTGCGCCGCCAGCGGCACCTCGACGACCCCATGCTCGACCTCGCGCTCTTCCGCGACAAGGCGTTCAGCGTCGCCCTGATCGCCGCGACACTCGCGGTCTTCGCGCTGGTCGGTACGTTCTACTTCATCACCCAGTACCTGATGTCGGTACTGGGGATGAGCCCATTCACGGCGGGACTGATGACCCTGCCGACGGCCGTCAGCTCGGTGGCCGGGTCGATGGTGGGAGCAGCGCTCACCCGCTGGTTCCGGCCGGGCAACATCATGGGCTTCGGCATGGTCTGCGGCGCGGTCGGCTTCGTGCTCGTCTCCCAGCTCGGTACGGCCTCCAACATTCCGCTGCTGTTCGGCGGCCTGCTGCTGCTGGGCTGGGGCATCGGCTCGGTGCAGGCGCTGGCCTCCAACATGGTGGTCGCCTCGGCACCGCCGGAAAAGGCCGGGTCGGCCTCGGGGCTGTTCGAGTCCTCCACGGAGTTCGGGCAGGCACTCGGCGCCGCGGTTCTGGGCAGCATCGGCGTGGCCGTGTACCGCGCCACGCTGATCGGCGACATGCCGGACGGCGTCCCCGACACCGCGGCCGATGCGGCCTCGGAGACCGTCGGCGGCGCCATGGCGGCCGCGGCCGAGCTCAACACGGCGGTGGGCGAGGCACTGGCGGCCGCGGCGCGCACAGCCTATGTCAGCGGTATGCAGGCGGCGGCCGTGGCCGGGGCGGTGGTCATGCTCCTCACCGGCCTGCTGGCGTTCATCAACCTGCGCAACGCCCGCATCGAGTCGGACGACGCACCGGCCGGCGAATCCGGCGGAAACTCCGGCGGCGAGACCGGCGGCGAGCCCGCCGCGGAAACCCCAGTGAACTGACCCGACCGCGGCGGCGCGGAGACCGCCCCGCGCCGCCGCTCCTACCGGTGGGTGCACCTCCCTGCAGGACGGGAGGCGCGCACCCCGGTAGGGGGAAGCCCGCACCATTGTTCCGCTGAGCCGGCGCAGCCACGCTGGAAGCGGAACCTCACCGCTCGGGTAGGCCCTCCGCGCAACGAGCTCACGGCCCTCGGCGCGGAGAACCGATAAGGGTCGTCACCCTAAGTCACGTCCAAAATCCGAAGGGGAATCCGACGACGTGAACGACCAGCTCCTGCAGACGTTCTTCAGCCCTGCCACCCGCGACGCCGTCCTGCAAGGGGACTTCATCGACCACTGCACCCCGGAGGCCGCTTCCGGCACCGCCGACGACGCACCGGACAGCGGCGACGACGTCCGCACCGACGCCGAACACACCGCCGCCCTGCTCGCCGCCGAGGCCCGGATCGGCGGCGCATCCACCGTCCTGGAGATCGGCGGCGGCTGCGAGAGCCTGCTGCTTTACCTCGCCAAGCGGTTCGGCTGCCGCGGCGAGGGCGTGTTCCCCGATGGGGATTACGTCCGCTTCGCCCGGGAGTCCCTGGCCCACCAGCGGTACCGGCTCAACATCGACTTCCGGCGCGCCTCGGCCATGCACCTGCCCTACGGCACCGGCAGTTTCACCCACGTCGTCAGCAGGGACGCGCTGCAGGGCGTGCCGGACACGCGGCGCAGCCACGCCGAGATCCACCGGGTCCTGCGCCCTGGCGGCGCGTTTGCCTGCACCGAGTTCGTGCAGCCGCGCAGCGGCACCGGCGCGAGCACCCCCGAAGCAGGCCACGGCCTGCTGGGCGAGTGCGGACGGTGCTCGATGGTGGAGTACCAGGCCGCGCTGGAGGAGGCGGGGTTCGAGATACTCCTCGTACGCAGCCTCAACGGGCAGTTGCGGCGGTCCTACGAGCGCAACTCCGGTGCGGCCCGCGAGCGGGCGGAGCGCACCTCCGACAGCGCGGCGCGCGGCGCGATGCTGGACTACGCGTCCTCGTGCGACGCGGTGTGCACGGCACTCGACCGCGGCGAACTGGGCTGGGCAACCTTCGTCTGCCGCAAGCGCGACCCGCGCTGACCGGCCGGTCAGCGCCGCCCCGCGGTGAACACGGGCGCACGGGCGCACCGGTCGCATTGGCGAGGTATCGGCACCGCCGGGGCCGGGCCGGCGTCAATGCGGCACGGACGCCCCCGGCAGGTGCTGCGGCCGGTCGTCGGCGGCGGCCCGGTTCGCGGCCCCCAGTTCCTTGGCGGAGAACAGCAGCGGCAGGTCGTTGCGGCCGTTCACGTTCAGTTTCCGGTAGATCCGGGTCAGGTGCTGCTCGACCGTGCTGATGGTGATGTGCGCCTTCTTGGAGATCTCCCGGTTGGTGTAGCCCAGCGCCGCCATCGAGGCGACCCGGTGCTCCGCCGGGCTCAGGGGGCTTTGCGGCCGGCTCACCGCCGCCTTCCCGAAACCGTTCTCGAAAGCGCTGGCCACCTGCTTGCGCAGCGGTTCGGCGTGGCACCGCTCGCCGAGGTTGTCTGCCTGCTGCCCGATGAGCCGCGCCTTGTCGGTCTCACCCAGGGCGGCGAGGTCGTGGCTGAGGCGGGTGAGCGCGTGCGCCAGCTCCATGCTGTGCCCGGCGGCCTGCAGCATGTCGACGGCCTCGCGCAGCAGTGGGGGCCGCCGCCGCAGCTCCTTGGTGGAGGCCAGCACCATCAGCGCGAAACCGCGGATCCGCGGCGAATGCCCGTGCGGCAGGCCGTGGTGGAGGTCGAGCAGCTTGCGGGCGCGGGAGTAGTCCTTCAGCACCACCGAGACCGCTGCCGCACCGAGCCGCCAGGGAACCAGCAGCGGCGTGTCGACCTCCCAGGTGCGCATCAGCGTCCCGCACTTCAGGAAGTCGCTCAGGCCCACGTGCGACTGCCCCACCGCAACGTAGTAGCGGCCGCGCGCGGCCAGGAAATGCAGCCCGTAGCGGGTCTGGAAGACGGTCTCGGGCAGCGGGTGCCGCAGGTACTGCTCGGCCTGCTCGTACTGGCCCATTTCGGTGTAGGCCTCGATCAGGGTGGCCAGCGGCAGTGCCGCGAGCACGCCCAGGCTGCGCGGCGGCAGTACCTCCAGCGACAGCCGCGCGTACTCCACCGCCTCCAGCAGCTCGCCCTGGCGTTCGGCGATATGCGCGCGGAAGGCGGCGAGCACGCTCACCCACGTCGGGGAGGACCGCCGCTCGGCGGTTTCGAACAGCAAGCGGGCCAGGTCGGCCGCCTCTTCGGTGTGGTCGGAGTAGACGAGGCAGAACAGCGCGGCCTCGACCGGCTCGATGTTGCACCCCTCCAACTGCACCGAGTGCAGCACCTTCTCACCGGTTCGCAGCGCGGTGTCGGTCTCGCCGTCGTGCAGGTTGGCCGTCAGGGCGGTGACCGCGCGGCCGTACAGCCCGGTGGGCAGGAACCCGCCGTCCTCCTCCATGGGCGAGGGGCGGTAGGTGCCGCGCAGCCGGTGCAGTACCGGCGGGTGCGTGCTGGCCAGCCAGTGTTCGGCGGCCAGCCGCCACACGGCGGTGTCCTCGCCTTCGCGGCCCTGCTCGCCCTCGGCGCGCTCCAGCAGGCCGTGCAGCCCGACCGCCTCGTCGGTGTGGCCGTGCCACAGCATGCACATCAGCAGCCAGTGCACATCGCCACCGCCGAGCCGGCCCGCGTGGGCGGCCTGCAGCAGCCGCGGGGTGTAGGTGATCGCGGTGGAGGGGTTGATCCGCCACTCGGCCTTGGCCAGCGCCAGGGTCAGCGCGGTGCGGTCGTCCTCGGTGGCGCACAGGTCCACCGCGAAGCGCAGGTAGCGCATGGCGAGGTCGTACTCATCGGTGGCCAGCGCCTGGTCGGCGGCCTCGCGCAGCACGTCCAGGATCCACGGGTCGTGCATCGTGCCTCCGTCGAGGACGTGGTCGGCGATCACCGTGGACTGCATGCCCATGGAGTGCAGCACCTGGGCCGCGCGCCCGTTGAGGTCCCGGCGCACCTCCGGTTCGAGGGAGTCCAGGACGGCCGCCCGGGCGGCGGGGTGCCGGAACCCGTCGGCGTCCATCAGGCCGATGCCCTCCAGCCACGCCAGCGCCCGGTCCACGGTGTCGCGCTTGGCGCTCAGCATTTCCGCGATGAGCGCAGCCGAGGCGAACGAGTCCAGCACCGCGGCGGCGCGCACGATCCGCAGCGGTGTCGGGCCGATGCGCTGCAGCAGAGTGCGCACCGATCCGGTGAACCCGTCGGCGGCCACCGCGCCCCCGTCGTCGCCGCCGGCGGAGTTGCGCCGGTCCTCGATGAGCGAGTGCGCGAGCAGCGCGTTACCGCCGCTGATCCGGTGGATCTCGGCGGCGGTCCGGTCGCCGGCCTCGGCACCCAGCTGCTCCAGGGCCAGCCGCGCGATCGTCGCAGGTGAATAGGGGGCCAGCCGAATCCGTTGGCAGTGCGGGTGGTGCATCAGGTCGGTCTGGATGCGGAACGGAACGCCGCTGGGCCCCTCGTTCACGCTGAAAACCATGAACACGTTCGCCGAATGCATGCGGTTGATGAAATGCAGGAGAACTTCGAGGGAGATCGAATCGGCGTATTGGACGTCGTCGACGGTGATGAGAATCGTGTCGCGCTGCGACCGGCTGGTGATTATCTCCCACAGGCCCTGGGTGACCCCGATCCAGTTGAGGTCTTCGGGGCGGATGGCCGAGGGGTTCGAGGTGAAAACCGCGTCCTGCAGCAGTTTCAGCGCGTGCGGCTTTTCGCCGAGCAGTGCGGCCACGCTCTGGAAGATCTGGTGGACAACACCGAGTGACAGGTTTTGTTCGTTCCGTAAGCACGTCGCACCCAAGTGGATTGCACCGGATGCGATGGCCGAGTCGGCGAAGGTGTGGAGGGTTTGCGTCTTGCCGGACCCTGCCGGCCCGGTAAGCATCGCGATTCGCCCCCGCCCTTGCTTACTTTGTGTGAGCAGTGAGGTGAGGTCGGCTATCTCGGATTCGCGTTCAGCGAACTGCATGACTCCCCTTCGCCTGTTTGACTGTGGAGGAAGGTCCGCGAAAAGGCAGCGTGAACCGCCCGGTTGCGGGATGTTAACCCGCGCCACTGGGTGCGGCAAGGACTCCGAAGGTCAAACGGATGTGCCGTCGATGGGAGATCGGGCACACGCCGGCTAATTAATCGGCCCCTCGGGTGGCTATCGTATAGGAAGCTTTCCGGATTTAGGCAAGGGGGATGTGTCGGCGATGGTAATCATGGGTTCCGTTTCATGTTTTGCGAGCGGAGCGGGCGCGCAAGATCATATTTACTTCGAAACGGGACCGGCGTTCGACAAATCCGGGCTTGATCTGCGCGTTATAGGACTTCACGGTGGCCGGCGGGGGCGGGGCTCAGCCGGTTCCGCCGGCCGTGCCGGCCGCGCGGAGGACGTGCCGCCACCCGCGGGCGGGCGGCGGCGGCCGGTCATTCGGAACCCGCCCGTTGCCGGGCGGGGCGGCGCAGGACCAGGGCAACCATTGAGCTCACCGTGTCACCGGTGGCGATGAACCAAGGCCATAAAACGGACGCGAGCGACCATTCCGCAACCGTTCGGCTGCGGCGCACCGATCGAAGCGGATGCGGCGATCACTGGTCGGCTGGCTTTCAACGGATACGGGGGACGAGCGCATGCTCCAACCATACGCAGCTCGCCCTGCCGCCGTGAGTGCCCGCTTCCGGAGTTGTTGTGCGGGCGGGCCCGGCGTGAACTGTGCAAACATCCTGCCCACTGGCAACGTTCGAGATCATCGGGCGGGGGCCGATTGCGGCCACGCCTGCGCGGTTTCCCGATTTCCGCTGGTGGGCGGGCGAATGCTCGCAGCCGGCCGGCGAATTCCCCGGCCCGTTATTCCGGTGTTGGAAATGGTTTTCGTGTCCTGCGGCGGTGCCGAGCCGGGGCGGCCGGTTCAGGGGCAGAGCACGACCTGCGCCGCGTAGGCGAGGCCGGCACCGAATCCGAGCAGGAGCACCGGTGTGCCGGTCGGCAGCGAGCCGCTCTCGATGAGCCTGGACAGGGCGAGCGGGACACTGGCCGCCGAGGTGTTGCCGGAGTCGACCACGTCGCGGGCGACAACGGCGTCGTGCGCGCCGAGCCGGTGCGCGATCCGCTCGATGATGCGCAGGTTGGCCTGGTGGGTGACGATCCCGCCCAGTTCGGCCGGCGTGATGCCGGCGACCTCGCAGGCCTCCTGCGCGACGGCGGCGAGCCGGGTCGTCGTCCACCGGTACACGGCCTGGCCGTCCTGGCGGAACAGCGCCGGCGGGCCGTTGGGCCCGGTGGTCTCCAGGGTGATCGCCGATCCGCGGTCCGGGTCGGATCCCCAGACCACCGGACCGATACCGGATTCGTCTTCGCTGCCGGCCGCGGTGAGCACCGCGGCGCCGGCACCGTCGCCGAAGAGGACACAGGTCGCCCGGTCCTCCCAGTCGAGGAAGTCCGACATCTTGTCGGCACCGATGACCAGCGCGTTGCGGCTGGCACCGCTGCGCACGGCATGGTCCGCGGTGGCCAGCGCGTAGCAGAACCCCGAGCAGGCGACGTTCAGGTCGAAGACGGCGGCGCTGCCGATGCCCAGCCACTGCGCCACCCGCGCCGCGACGTTGGGCATGCGGTCCACAGCGGTGCAAGTGGCAACCGTTACGAGGTCGATGTCGGCCGCATCGACCCCGGATCTGGCCAGTGCCTTGGCCGCCGCGGCGCCGGCCAGGTCGGCGACGGTCTCGTCGGGTTCGGCCAGCCGCCGGGTGGAGATCCCCACCCGGGTCCGGATCCATTCGTCGGTGGTGTCCACGCTGCGCGCCAATTCGTCGTTGGTGACCACGCGCGAGGGCAGGTAATGCCCGAGTGCTGCGATGCGGGCACCGGTTTGGCGGATTCTCATCGGGCCTCCACTGGAAGAGGGCCCGCTCCGTCTTCGGTGCGAGCCGGGTGCAGGAGCTTTTGGACCGGTTCGGTAGTGGTTGCAGGCATGACTCTATAGCGGCCGTCGCGAAAGAGCGTACGTGTGCGGCGCTGCCGCGCGGTGGCCGGGAGGAGGTGCGGCGGCTGCGGCGGTCCCGCGGCACTGTATGCGCGGTGTATGGACGATCCGCCCGGTCCGCGACCCGGTGGCGTTGTCCCGTACGCACCTGCCGCCCCGCCGGCGGCCGGCGGCGTTACCCTGTACCCGCGTTCACCCGATCGGAACCTCCGCCCGATACCGGATCCGTCCGCGTTCCCGCTATCTTGGGGGAGATCCCGGCGATCCCCCCGTGCGGCGAACGCGCGTGCGGCCGGGGCGTCGCGTCCTGTGCGCGCGCTTATGCCTGCGGCGCAGCCACGCGTGCCCGGAGAACCCCCTCACGAAAGAGATCCGTCCCCCATGCCCGCCACCGAACGGCGCCGCTCCGCCGCTAGAGCGTTACCAAGAGCGTGCGAGCTCGGCGAGCCCGGTCATTGCGACCCCCCGAACCATCGAGGAACGACGGCCCCGGACGAGCCGCTCCGGGGCGCTGCGGCTCCGGCCGCACTGGACGACCTGGAGACACGCACGTGACGACCACGGAAACCAAGCCACCGGCCAAGAGCGGCAGAATCGTCGGTCTGGACGTCCTGCGGGGATTCTCCGTACTGCTGGTCGTCTGCTACCACGGCTTCCCCGACGCGATCCCCGGCGGGGGAGTCGTCGGGGTCACCGTCTTCCTCGCCCTGAGCGGCTATATCGTCACGCGCCTGCTGCTGTCGGAGTGGGAGCGCAACGGCAGGATCGACGTCCTGCGTTACGCCCGCCGCCGCGCGGTCCGGCTGCTGCCCGCCCTGTGGGCCATGCTCGCCGGGCTCGCCCTGGTGACGATCCTGTTCAACCCGCTCGACGACGTCGAGCTGCTGCCCACGACGCTGCTCGTCGGCATCACCTACACCACGAACCTGCCGATCGACATCGGCTCCGCCGCGTCCTTCCACCTGTGGACCCTGGCCACCGAGGTCCAGTTCTACATCCTGTGGCCGCTGGTGCTGTGGGCCGGAATGCGCAGCCGCCGCCCGTGGGCGGCATTCATCACCGCGGCGGTCCTGGTCATCCTCGGCTGCCTCGCGGGCATGCTGATGGTCGCGCCCGACCTCGATGTCGCCTACCGGTTCCCCACCTCCTGGGGAATCGCACTGGTCATCGGCGCCTGCACCGCGCTGGCCGAGCGCCAGGGACTCATCCGCCCCACCGCCAACGGGCACTGGGCGGGTGTGGCAACGGCCGTGGCGATACTTGCGGTGCTGTGCCTGTTCCACCTGCGCGGGCACGCCTGGACCTACCTGGTCATCGCCCCCGGTGTCGCCGCGGTCACATGCTTTTTGATCATGCGCGCGTCGGCGTGGCCGGACTCCTCGAACCGCTTCATGCGCATGATGGTCGGCCTGGGCATGACCTGCTACGGCGCCTACCTGTGGAACTACCCGATCGTGCTGGTACTGCGCGACTGGTACGAGCCGCTGAGCGGCGTCATCTCCATGCCGCTGACCTTCCTGATGGGGTGGCTGAGCTGGCGTTTCCTGGAGAAGCCCCTACTCGACCGGTGGTCCGGGAAGTGAACGGGGCCCGGTTCCGCCCGGGCCCGGCAGCACCGGGCGGTCCGGTGGTTCGGGTGGTTTCCGTCTAGCGGATCGGATACGGCCGCCGGCGGCCGGGAGCAACCCGGCCGCCCGGCCCGCCATCCCGCACGTCCGCGCCGGTTCCGCACGGACGTGCGGGATGGCGGGCCAACCCCCGCCCCCTGCCCCTGCGCAGCCGCGCGGCGCGTGGCGGAGATCTCTGCGGGCGCATGCGGACGGACCCGCGAGCGGGCCGCTGACGCGCTCGGACCGGGCACTGCCGCGCACCGGCCGCACCTCTGCCGAGCCGTGCAGTGGCTCACGCTATTTTCCGCAATCTCCGCCGAACCGCACCCGGGTCCAATGAATCGGTACCTTTGACGGATATGTCCACCCCTGTACTGCTCCTACCCTGACACCCGGCCGTATGCCCCCGCGGCCGTGTCGAGGAGCCCCCGCAGACCCGTGCACGTATGAGTGTCAGGAGAACCTCCGTGACCCACCCCCTCCTCGCCGACCCCGAGGTGTCCGACCTCCCCGTGCGGGAATGCGGGGAGCCCCTGGTCGACCTGCGGAGCCTCGGCATCCACTGCATGAACCCCGACGACACCGCGGGGATGCGGGTGCGGTCCTCTCTGGGCGCGCGCCTGCGCGAGGCCCAGGACGCGCTGCCCGCCGGCCTGCGGTTCGGAGTCGCCCAGGGCCACCGCTCACCCGAGGACCAGCACGCGATCATCACCGCCTACACCGACACGCTGCGGCGCCTCCACCCGGAAAAGGGCGCCGCGGAGATCGAGCGGCTCTCCAGCCGGTTCGTGGCGCCCATCGGCGTGGCACCCCACGTCGCCGGCGCCGCGGTCGACCTCACCCTTGTCGACGCCGACCGGCGCCCCCTGTGGATGGGCACCGCGATCGACGCGACCCCGGAGGAGAGCGACGGGGCCTGCTACTTCGACGCCCCCGGCCTCGACCCGCTCGCCAGGGACAACCGCGCCATCCTGGCCGAAGCCCTCGAAGGCCGCGGACTGGTGAACTACCCCACCGAGTGGTGGCACTGGGGCTACGGCGACCGCTACTGGGCCTACGCAACCAGTTCCCCCTACGCCCTCTACGGCCCCTGGCCGGCAGCCGAGGCGATCGTGTGACAACGGCCACCCTCACCGTCGACCTGGAGGCGCTGGCACACAACGCCCGGAAGTTCGCCGGCCTCTCTTCGGGGTTCATGGCGGTGGTCAAGGCGGACGGCTTCAACCACGGAGCCGCCGAAGTCGCACGCACGGCCCTGGCCAACGGGGCCCGGAGCCTCGGTGTCACCAGCGTCCGCGAGGCCGTCCGACTGCGCGAACAGGGCATCGCCGCCCCCGTGCTGAGCTGGCTCAACCCCCCGGGCACCGACTACACCGAGGCGATCGGGCTGCACATCGACCTGGCCGCCGGCGGACTGGAGCAGCTCAACGCCATCGCCGACGCCGCACGCGGCGCCGACCGGGCACCCGGCATCCACCTGTTCGCCGACACCGGGATGTCGCGCGACGGGGCACCCGCGGACCTGTGGCCGGAGCTGTGCCGCCGCGCCCGCTTCCTGGAGCAGGCCGGCCGGGTGCGGATCGCCGGTGTCATGAGCCACCTGGCCTGCGCCGAAGAACCCGACCACCCGGCCAACGAGCAGGCCGTGCGGTTGTTCGAGCACGCCGTGTCGGAGCTGCGCGCCGCCGGCGCGGGCCCGGTGGTCCGGCACCTGGCAGCCAGCGCCGCCGCCCTGGGCATCCCCCGCACCAGGTACGACATGGTCCGGATCGGTGCCGGCCTGTACGGGATCGACCCGACCGGCGGGTACGGGCTGCGCCGCGCACTGACGTTCGCCGCGCCGGTGGCCATGGTGCGCGACGTCGAGGCGGGCACCCCGGTCGGCTACGGCCACGCCCACATCACCCGGACCCGCACCCGGCTCGCCCTGGTGCCGGTGGGCTACGCCGACGGCATTCCCCGAGTCGCCTCCGGCACCGCCGAAGTGCTGGTCCGCGGCCGCCGGTGCACCGTGGTGGGGGCCGTGTCAATGGACCAGATCCTGGTCGACGCCGGCGACCTGCCGGTGCAAGCCGGCGACGAGGCGACCGTCTACGGCCCCGGCGACGCGGGCGAACCGACCACGGCCGACTGGGCGCGCTGGTGCCGCACCAACGAACACGAACTGATGACCGGCGTGGGGCCGCGCGTGGAACGCGTCATCGGGCCGTCCCGCCCGGCCACCCCGACCATCCCCCAAGACGCCGCCCGGCTCTCGGGGGTGCGCCCCTCGTACGTGCGAATGTCGCCTGACCTGAAGGAGACAGAACCCCATGCCCAGTACTGACGAACGCCTCGATGTCATCGTCATCTGCGGAGGGACGGGCGCCGAACACGACGTGTCCGTCGCGTCGGCGGACTCGATCCTTCAGCATCTGGACACCACCGCCTACCGGGGCACCCGGCTGCTGATCGGCCGGGACGGCCGGTGGTACGGCGACGGCGGCGAAGCGCTGCCCGGGCTGGCCGGTGCGGTCGCGGTACTTGAGAACGCCGACGTCGTGTTCCCCGTCATCCACGGCACCGGTGGCGAGGACGGGACCCTGGCGGCGCTGCTGGACCTGTGCTCGGTGCCCTACGTCGGACCCGGTGTGCGGGCCGGGGCGGTGAGCATGGACAAACACCTCACCAAGCTGCTCGCGCGCGATGCCGGCGTGCGGGTGGCGCCCGGCATCCTGCTGGACGTGGGCACCGCCGGATCCGACGCCCTCGACTCCCTGCCCGCGGACCTGGAGATGCCGCTGTTCGTCAAGCCCGACCAGGAGGGCTCCAGCTTCGGTGTCTCGCGGGTCACCGACCGGGCGGAGTTGGACAAGGCCATCGCCCACGCGGCCGAGTTCGACCGCTACGTCCTGGTCGAGCAGGAGGCGCGGGGCCGCGAGATCGACAACGCCGTCCTCGAATACCCCGACGGAACCCTCGCCGTGAGCGCGCCTCTGGAGATCCGGGTCGGTTCGGCCGCGTTCTTCGACACCGAAAGCAAGTACGTGGCGGGCAGCGCCGAGTTCATCGTCCCGGCCCCGGTCTCCGACGCGTGCGCCGACCGGCTCCGCCGGACCAGCCTGCAGCTCTACCGCCTGCTCGGCTGCACGGGCACGGCCCGCTTCGACTACTTCGTGGACGAGGACGGCGAACCGACCCTCAACGAGATCAACGTGGTCCCCGGCCTGACCGCCAAGTCGCAGGTGCCGCGCATGTTCGAGGCCCAGGGCATCGACTATTCCGCACTGCTCGACATTCTGATCCGCACGGCAATGGCCGACAGGTAGCAGCGCCGCGGGGACCGGCCCCCTCCGGTCCCGGGCCGGGCGGCCGGGCCCGCCGGCCGGCGGCGGTGGCACGTGCACCGCCGCTGCCGGCCGATATCAGCCGGCGGCCGGCAGCCGCCGGATCCAGGCGGCCCGGGTCGCCGACGCCCGCTGCGATAGCGCGGCCTGCGGGACCACCCCGTCGAAGCGGCCCGCCGTCCCGATTCGGGGTGCCGCCCACCGCCGGCGGGATCCCCTACCGGACGGGATCGATGAGCGTGTCGGCGACCCAGTGGGCGACCCCGTCCGGATAGGGCGCGGGGAGGTTGATCACGATGTGGTCGAACCCGCTGCCGAGCGCCGCGCGGATCTCGTCGCGGGTGTCGCCGGGCCGGTCGTAGGACGCGGACAGGGGCATGGACCGGGTGATCTCGGCCGGGTCGCGGCCGATCTCGGCGCAGAGGCGGTCCAGCGTGGCGCTGCGCTCGATGGCGTCCTCGATACTGCCGGGCATGTTCCACCGGTCGGCGTGCTCGGCCACCACACGCAGCGTCCGGGTGGCGCGGCCGCCGATCGTGATCGGCGGGCAGGGCCGCTGCTGCACGGGCTTGGGGCTGCAGTAGGCACCGGTCAACCGGTGGTAGCCGCCGTCGAAGTCGAACGGTACGTTTTCCGACCATAGCCGGCGGATGATCGTGCACGCCTCGGCGAGGCTGCCGACCGCGTGCGCGGCGTCGTGGTACGGCAGGCCGTGGGCGTCGTACTCGTTGCGGGCCATGGGGATGTCGGTCCGCGAACCCGCTCCGATGCCGAACTCCAGCCGGCCGCCGGCGACCGTGTCGACGGTGGCGGCGATCTTGGCCAGCAGGGCCGGCGGGCGGATCCGGTTGCTGGTGACCAGCAGCCCAAGGCGCAGCCGCTCGGTCCGTGCGGCGAGGGCCGACAGCAGCGTCCAGCCTTCGAAGGTGGGCCCGTCCGGGGCGCCGAAGATGGGCATGAGGTGGTCGAACAGCCAGGCGTGCTCGATCTGCGGGACGGTGTCGGCCTCCTCCCAGACCCGCAGGATGTCGTCGTAGCCGACCTGCGACGGCGGCGTCATGATCCCGAAACTCGGCCCGCCGCCCTGCGGAGCCGGGCCGGCGCCGGTGTTGGTGTAGGCGTTGGTGTCGGTCATTTCGAGTCGGTCCTTCCCAGCGGGGTGCCGGCGCCGGCACCGGCCGGTGGTGTGTTGCTCATGGGGTGTCCGTTTCGGTGATCGGCATTGGCCGTATCGCGCCGCGATCCGGCATGGTGGATATCCGGATCGCTGCTCCGAAAGAATATATGGAACATTGTTCCGTTTTGCAAGTCCAGTGGAGGAACGCGCATGACCACGGCCGGAGTCCCGCCGACCGCCGACCGCCGACCGCCGGCCGTCGCCCGGAGCCAAAGGCGGACACGGGCCCGCTCGGCGGTCTTGCCCGCGGCCGGGCGACGGGTGGCCTGGGCTGAAAAGCGGCAGCGACGGCCGCGGTCGGCCGGGGCGCGCGGACACCGCTCCCACCGCAGGCGGCAAGGGCGGGCGGCGCGCCGACCCTGCGGAAATGCCCGGATTTCACAGCTGAGACCGGCATTTCTGCATGATCAGCAACGGAAACCCGACATAACGGACAAACGCGCGCCCGCTCACTCCTGTGTTACGCGCAGCGGCCCGAACGCGATCCGCGTGAGCGCGCCGTCATCGGCCCAGCGCAGCGAGATACCGTCCGGCCCGGCGGCCACCTCGCCGATCACCGCGGCCGCCTCCAGCGGCTCCGGATCGGCGCTCAGCGCGGCCAGGGCGGCAAAGACCGCGGTCCCCTCGACCGGCGCCACGAGCCGGGGCAGCCGGACCCAAGAAGCGAAAGCCGTACCGGCCGGGGCGCGCACCTCTTCGCGCTCCGCCCACCCGTGCAGCGGGTGCAGCTCCGCCGCCGGGGCCTCGCCGGGCGCGACCGCCCACCCGGTCAGCTCGGCGCGCGCCCGGGCGGGTGCGCCCACCACGCGGTGCACACGCAACTCCCAGCGGGCCCGCACCACCACCACGCTCTCGACCGCAAGGGCGGGCAGCACCGGCGAGCCGCCCGGAAACACCGGCCGGTGCCAGGACGCCGCCCAGCCCCACCCTTCGCCCTGATCGGCGCCCAGCGGATGGATGCGGCGCCGCACGCTGCGCAGACCGCGGTGCACCACGGCGAAATGGTTGTCCGCGGGGTTGGCCGCCGATGTGGGGCCGGTGCGGGTGGAGTAGGCCTGCCGGGCGTAGAGCGGGTCCTCGCCCGCAGCCGACTCGCCTTCGTGCGGGCGGATATGGTCGCTGCCGTGGTTGTGCACCCGGACGATGCCGTCGGCGCGGGTCGTCTGCACGAGCAGGCCCGGTGCGGGCAGCGCGAGCACCCGGTCGGGGCCCTCGCTCGGCGCCGGCAGTTCGGTATCGGTCCACAGCCGGTGGTCGGGCGGCGCGAGCAGGCACGCGAACGCCTTCGATGCCCAGTACGGCGAGGCGGGGCCGGAATAGGGTTGGACCGTCGGTGGGTGCGGCCCGTGCCAGCCCAGGCTGAGCAGCCCTCCGGCATCGGCGGCGCCGCGGTCGAGGAAGTACCGCAGGCTCCCGCTGAGCAGCCGCCGCGACACTCCCGGGGCCAGCGGCGTGTTCCCGGTGACCGCGCCGAGGGCCACCGCGGTCCCGGCGGCGAACCGGTAGGTCATCGACCGGCCCAGGTACAGCGGCGCGCCGTCGCCGCCGAAAAGCAGCCCGAAACCGGTCAGGTGCTCGGCCAGGCGCGCGCCGTGCACCGTGGACTCGCCGCGCAGGTGGGCGTCGAGCACCGGGTAGGCGTGCAGCGCCCAGCCGTTGTAGTGGTCGAAGGCGCGCCCGTCGCCGTCGGAGTACCAGCCCTGGCCGCGGTACCACTCCTCCAGCAGCGCGAGCGCGCGTTCGCGGACCCGGCGCGTGTCGGCGTCGCCGCGGCCCACCGACTCCAGGAAACCGGCCACGGTGAACGGGAACAGGTACCAGTTGCTGGGCGCGGGCAGTGCGTACAGCGCACCGCGCAGCCAGGCCGCCACCCGGTCCTGGGTGGCGGGGCCGAGCCGGTCCCACAGCCACGGCCGGCACAGCCGCAGCCCCAGCGCGATCGATGCGGCCTCGACCATGGGCTGGCCGTGCTTGTCGTGGTCGCCGATGACCGGCCAGGACTCCGTATCGCCGGATCCCGGCGTGCGGGTGCCCGCGGCCAGCCCATCGGCGTAGCGGCCCATCCGGTCGTGCGGGTCAGCGCCGCCGGCGCCTGCGACGCGGAAGGCCGCCATCAGCAGGGTCCGGGCGAAACCTTCGAGCCCGTCGCAGCGGACTCCGGCCGCAGAGGGCCGGCCCGGCAGGTCCAGCAGTGCGCCGGCCGGGCTCGCCCACCGCCACGCCGCGGCCAGCAGCCCGTCGGCGGCGGCTTCCCAGTGCTGGCGCGTGTAGCCGGTGTGCGGGCTCAGCGCGCGGTCGTCGGCGGGCAGCTCCAGCGGGTTCACGCGATCCGCTCCAGTGATTCGCGGTGGACGGGATGGGCGAATCCGGTTCCGGCGGCCCAGCGCCCGAGTTCGGCGACCGCCACCTCGGCGAGCCGCTGCCATTCGTTGCCCTGGGATCCGGCCAAGTGCGGGGTGATCAGCACGTTGGTGCAGTCCCACAGCGGGTGGTCGGCGGGCAGCACATCGGGGTCGGTGACATCGAGGACGGCGCGGATGCGTCCGGCCGCCGCCGCGTCGGTGAGGGCGTCCTGGTCGACCACGGCGCCGCGCGCGGTGTTGATGAGGACCGCGTCGGGCCGCAGCATCCCGAGCAGTTTCCGGCTCACCAGGCCCCGGGTGGCCGGCAGCAGCGGCGTGTGGACGCTTACCACGTCGCTGCGCACGAACAGTTCGTCCAGGTCGACCGGTTCGGCACCGAGCGCCGCCGCGTCCTCGGCGGTGACATAGGGGTCGTGCAGCAGTATCCGCAGGTCGTAGGGGTGCAGCAGTTCGATGACCCGGCGCCCCACCAGTGAGGCCGAGAGGATGCCGACCGTGCGGCCGAAGTTGCCGACGCCGCGGGTTATCCGGCCGATGTCCTCGCGGCGGCGCTGCGCCCGGTGGTCGCGGGCGCGTTCCAACACCCGCTTGCCGGAGAGCAGGATCATCGCCACGGTGTACTCGGCGACGGGCAGGGCGTTGGCCGCCGCCGCGGACGACACCTCGATACCGCGGTCCCAGCAGGCGGGGGTGACGTGTCCGCGCACCGAGCCGGCGGTGTGCACCACTGCGGCGAGCCGCGGTGCCGCGGCGAGCACGGCCCCGTCCAGTGGCGGACAGCCCCAGCCGGTGACCAGCACCTCGACCTCGGACAGGACGCTGCGCGCCCGCGCGCCGGAGAAGTCGTCGAGGACCGGCCCGGGTGCGAGATCGCAGACAGCGCGCAGTGCGTCCAGCGCGCCGTCGTCCAGGACGGCCCGGGCCGCATCGGGGGCCATGGCCAGCGCGGCGCGGGGGAGGCGGCTCACTTGACCGCCCCCGCGGTCAGGCCGGAGCGCCAGAAGCGCTGGAGCAGCAGGAACGACAGGATGAGCGGCAGCACCGCCAGCAACGAACCGGTGATCACCACGGGATAGTACTCGGGGGAGACGGTGGCGGCGCTGTTCCAGCTGTAGAGCCCGAGCGCCACCGGGTAGAGCCGTTGGTCGGAGAGCATCACCATTGGCAGGAAGAAGTTGTTCCAGATCGCGGTGAGCTGGAACAGGAACACGGTGACCAGACCGGGCCCGAGCATCCGCAGCGCCACCCGGAAGTACATGGCCAATTCCCCGGTGCCGTCCATCCGGGCGGCTTCCAGTACCTCGCCGGGCACGTAGCCCTCGCTGAAGATCCGGCCGAGGTAGACGCCGAACGGGTTGAACAGCAGCGGGATGAACACCGCCCAGAAGGTGTTCACCATGCCCGTGTAGGACGCCAGCAGGTACAGCGGCAGCGCCAGTACCGTCTGCGGCACCATCACCGCCGCCAGCACCAGGCCGAACAGCCGCTCCTTGTGCCGGAAGTGGTATTTGTCGAAGGCGTAGCCGCAGGCCACGCTCACCAGCGCGCCGATCGCCGCTCCCGCGCCCGCGTAGACGAGGGTGTTCAGGTACCAGCGGCCGTACAGGCCGCCGTCCATGGTGAACAGGTCGCCGATGTTCGACAGCAGCGAGAACCCCTGCAGCGAGAGCAGGTCGCTGCCGAACAGGGCGTCGGCGTCCTTGGAGGCGGCGAGCACCAGCCACAGCACGGGCAGCAGGGTGTAGAGGACGACGATGCCGGCCACGGTGTTCACGGCCGTGCGCCCCATGAGCGTGGGCCGGGCGGAGGCGGGGGTGCTGCTCATCGGGTTTCCTTCCGGCGGGCCGTGCGGTTGGTCAGGCGCGTGACTCCGTAGGACAGGGCGATGGTGCAGGTCAGCAGGATGACGGAGGCTGCCGCGGCGAGACCGTAGTTGTTGCGGGTGAAGGCTGCGTCGTAGATGTACATGCTCGGCGAGAACCGGGAGCTGACCACGGGCGTGGACTGGCTGAGCAGCATCGGCTCGGTGAAGAGCTGCAGGGTGAAGATCAGGCTGAACAGCACGACCATCACGACCGAGGACCGGATCATCGGCGCCTTGATCCGCAGCGCGGTGCGGACGGGTCCGGCGCCGTCGACCACCGAGGCCTCGATCAGCTCGCGCGGGACCGCCTGCAGCGCGGCGTAGAAGACCACCATGTTGTAGCCGAGGTTGGTCCACAGCGCGATGTTCACCATGGACGGCACGACGGTGTGCACGCCGAGGAGGTCGATGGTGATGTCGGCGCTGCCGAGCGCGTCGACCACCGGGCTGAGCCCGGGTGTGTACAGGTAGAGCCAGATGATGGCCGCGATGATCCCGGGCACCGTGTGCGGCAGGAACAATCCGAGCTGCACCCACGACCGCAGCCGCGCCGCTCCCGAGTCGAGCAGCAGCGCCAGGCCGAGCGCGCCGAGTACGAGCAGCGGGATGTAGAGCAGGCAGAAAGCGAACACCACGCCCAGTCCGCTGAGGAAGGTCGGGTCGCCGAGCACGGCCGCGTAGCTCCGCAGCCCAACGAAGGCGGGGTTCTGGGGCCCGAAGCCGAGCCCGGACCGGTCGTCGGCGAAGAAGCTCAGCCATAGGGCGGTTCCCAGCGGGATCAGGAACACGGCCACGAGCAGCGCGAAGAACGGCGCCATCAGCACGGTGCAGGCGAACGCCTGGTTCCGGCCGCCGATGCGGCGGCGCGGCGGGCCGGTGCGGGACCCGGGTGGGGACGCGGATGCGGAGCCGGCCGCGGCGGCGCGGCCCGGCCGCCCGCTCGCGGCGGGGGCGGCCCGCGGGCTTCGGGGGCCTGCCGGTGGGGAAGCGCCCGTCACCATGGGCGTTACCTCCTGTTGCTTCGGGGGGTCTGCGGGGGTGCTTCCGGGTCAGGCGGTATCGCCGCTGATAGCAAGGCCCAGCGCCTTCAGGTCGGGCAGGGTGCCCGCCTGCGCCGCGCGTACGGCGCCGAACACGGTGCCCTCCCCGGCGTCGGCGCGGGCGAAGTTGTCCTGCAGGACCTGCAGGGTCGCGGTCATCCGCGGGCCCCACACCCAGTCGTCGCGGATCTTGCCGGCCTCCTGCTCGAAGAGGCGGTAGATGTCCTGGCCGTTGTAGTAGGAGGGGTCGAACGCCTTGCGGCCGACACCGACCAGGTCGGGCACCGCCGGGTACTGGGTGCTGGTGCCGGCCGACAGCCGGGCGCGCAGCGCATCGGGGTGGGACACCTGCCATTCGATGAACTCCATGGCGGCTTCCGGGTGCGCGCTGTCGCGGGTGACCGCGAAGGTGGAGCCGCCGTGGCCGCCCAGGGCGGCGCTGCCGGAGTCCCATTGGGGGAGCGGCGCGATGGCCCATCGGCCCTGCTGGCCGGGTTGCGACGACATCTGCGCTCCGGCGTCCCATGCGCCGCTGAGCCGGGTGAGGACCAGGCCGTCGCCGATCTGGGCGTCGTAGCGCAGGCTGCCCATGGGGTTGGCGAACACGGTCTCGTCGTCGATGAGCCCCTGCCAGTACTCCGACATGCGCCGGGTGGGGGCGTCGGTCAGCGCGACGTGCCAGGCGCCGCCGCGGATGTCGAACCACTGGGCTCCGGCCTGGCAGGCGTAGGCGGCGAATTGGCTGCCGCCGTCGGTGGGGAAGACGGTGATGCGCCGCCCGGGGAGCCGGTCGCGGACGGTGCGGCCCACCGCGGCGAACTCGTCCCAGGTGCGCGGTACCGCGAGGCCGTGTTCGTCGAACACGTCCTTGCGGTAGTGCATGACCATCGGTTCGATGTCGAGGGGCACCGAGTAGGTCCGGCCGTCGAACGTGGTGTTCTCCAGTGCCTGGGGCAGCAGGCGCGAGCGCAGCCGGTCGCCCATCAGGGTGGTGATGTCGCGGGTCACGCCGTCGATGGCAAAGCCCGGGAGCTGGGGGTATTCGATGGTGGCCACATCGGGGGCGTTGCCGGCGCGGGCGGCGTTGCTGAGTTTGGCGTAGCCGCCGGCGCTGCCGGTGGGGATCTGCTCGAAGTCGACCCGGATGCGGTCCTGGGTTTCGTTGAAGGCGTCGACCACCTCCTGGCTGCCGCGCAGGGCCGACCAGAAGGTGATGCGGGTGCGCTTCCCGGCGCCGCCCGCCGCCGGGCCGGCGGCGGGGGAGCAGCCGCCGAGCGCACCCAGTACGGGGGTGGTCAGCCCTGCGGCCAGTACGGAACGCCGGCTCGGCATGCCAGGCATCGGTGCCTCCCGTTCATCTGGGTGTGACACCTGTGAGTCTGGCCACATGAGCGTTTGCCAGTCAATAGATCGAACGAAATAATATCGATCAAACGATCAATCTGTGCTCCGGTTGGCAAGATGGGATCGGTCGGTACAGATCAGCGGTTGCGGGTGGCGGGTACGGATCGGTGCAGGCCGGTTCAGGAGTTTCAGGGCGGGTTGGGCCGTTCCGTGCCGGCCGGCCTCACTCCAGCCGCCGGGTGGACGCGCGGACCTCCAGGTGCGGCAGTACCTCTACGTGCCGGGGCGACCACACCGCTCCGCGGGCCTCGGCGGCCAGGCGTTCCCGGATCAGCTCGGCCGCCACCCGGCCGACGTCGGCCTTGGGCGGTGCGACCGCGGTCAGCGGAATGGCGCCCATCGCGGCCACGACATCGTCGTAGGCCACCACCGAGCAGTCCTCGGGAACCCGGACGCCGGCCTCGGTGAGCTGCTGCACCAGCATCAGCGCGTCCACATCGCCGTGCAGGAGCGCGGCCGTGGCGCCGCGGCCGCGCACAAGCTCGGCGAGCCAACCGGGGTCGGCGAACTCGGGGCCCGGTCCGGTGTCGTTGTCGGCGTCGGAGCCCGCGGCGCTCAACACCACCGCCCAGTCCTCGATCTCGGGCGCGACGGCCGCGATCCCGGCGAACGCGGCGCGGACCGTCCGCGCGGTGGGGCTGTCCGCGCGGGCGGCGAGCACGATCCGCCGGTGGCCGAGGGCGACCAGGTGGTCCACGGCGAGGCGGACGCCGTACCAGTGGTCACTGCAGACCGAGTCGACCGTGTCCAGTGGGCTTCCCCGCTGCGGGCGCCGTTCCATCAGCACCATCGGCAGCTTCACCTGCGCCAGCCAGGCGAGGTCGGCCTGCTCCGCGGCGGCGCTGCGCCAGCGCGGCGCGATCAGCAGTCCCTGGACGCCGTCGGCGGGAACCCGCTCGACGATGGGCTGCTCGGCGCCTGCCGCCTGCGGCGCGATGTGCAGGATCACCCGGGTCCCGGCCGACTCCAGTGCCCGGCGCGCACCGTGCACGACCTCGTTGAGGTAGGCGTGCCGCTCGGGCACCACCAGGGCGACGGCGGCGGTGCCCTTGCCGGGCGGCTGCGGCGCCGGCCGCTCCGGCGGAACGAGCGAACGGGCGATTCCGTGGCCGCGCCGCAACTTGCCGTCCTGGGCCAGATCCTCGATGTCCCGGCGCACGGTCACCACCGAAACCTCCAGCTCCTGCGCCAGATCGGCCACCCGCACCTCCCCTCGCGCCTGCACGGCGGCCAGGATCCGGTTGCGCCGATCCTCTATCGGTTCGCGCATGCCACGCCCCTTCCGCTCGTTTGAATGTTTGACCGCAACCATACCGATCAACGGTTGCCAAACGAAGCACCTGCAGGAGGCGGAGCGCGCGAATACGAGATACGGGGCAGAGCCGCGGGCGGCGGGCGTTCGCGCGTTCGCCCCACAGTCGCCCTATGGCATCTGCAGGGTCGCCGTCGACATCACCGAACGTCTTAATCCACCGAAGGGACGGCCGCGGTGCCGACGACCTACCGGGTGCGCGCCCTGCGCTGGAAGGGCGGCTGGGAACTCCACATCGACGGAGTCGGAGCCACGCAGACCCGCCGCCTCACAGCGGCCGGGGACATGGCGCGCGACTACATCGCCAGGGCGCTCGGTATCGAGGACATCGATGACCTCAACGTGCTCGTCGAAGACGCCGATACCGATGCGACCGCAGTCGGGGCCGATCAAGTCCGGCGGGACGCTCGGGCCAAAGGGCGGTAGCGCCGCCTGCAGCGGCGCCGAGCCGGCGCCGGTTACCGGGCCCAGGCGACGTGGCCGTCGGGGCGGATCGCGGCCGCTGCGACACCGGTCCAGTCCGGGTGCTGTTCGCGCAGCGGTGTGCTGGAGAAGTCGAGGTGGACGAAGTCTCCGGGGTGCAGTTGCTCGAACAGGGTCGAGTCGGCGAACTTGAGGTTGGGTGCACGCCGGCCGGTGAGCGGGTGGGCTGCGGGGTCGGCGGCCGGGTAGTGCACGGCCAGGCCGGAGAGCCGTTCGGCGAGTCCGCGCGCGAACTCGCCGTTTTCGGCCACCAGCTTCGACAGCAGTGCGCGCAGCGCCTGGCCGTCCGGGTTGAACGCGCACATCAGTGCGGTCTGCGCGCGGGTGCTTTCCAGTAGGTCCGCGCCCACCGGATGGCGTTCGCCGTGGTAGCTGTCGAGCAGGCCGGCGGGTTCGCGCCCGGCTGCGACGGCGGCGAGCTTCCATCCGAGGTTGGCCGCATCCTGCACCCCGGCGTTGAGCCCGACCCCGCCCGCGGGCATGTGCTGGTGGGCGGCGTCCCCGGCCAGCAGGATGCGGCCCTGGCGGTAGCGCTGCGCTTGGCGGCCGGCGTTGGTGAACCGGGACAGCCAGGTCGGCGAGTGCGCACCGAAGTCGGTGCCCGCCACGGCGCGGGCCTTGCTGCGCACCTCGTCCATGGTCAATTCCGCCGGCCGGCCGGTGTGCAGGTCCTCGGGGGCGAGCCCGACCATCCGGTGGACGCCGCCGGGCAGCGGGACGATCATCAGCCCTCCGGTGCCACCGAAGCGGGTGTAGGCGCCGCCCGCCGGCGGGGAGTCGAGGGTGACGTCGGCGAGCCAGCCCGCGGCCGTCATGCCGGTGCCGGGAAAGCCGATCCCCGCCGAGCGGCGCACGGTGCTGCGCGTGCCGTCGCAGCCGACCAGATACTGCGCCTCCAGCGTGTAGGCCCCGCCGGGCCCTTCGGCGCCGACCCGGACCGAGGAGGCGCCGTCGTCCGCGCCGGTGACACGGTGCCCGCGGTGGATCGCCGCCCCGCGTGCCAGTGCCAACTCCTCCAGTAGCGCCTCGGTCCGCGCCTGCGGGATGGCCAGGGTGAACGGGAAGTCCGTATCGAGGAGGCCGAAGTCCAGCCGCGTTTCCAGCGCCGCGAAGTGCCCGTTGGGGATGCGCAGTCCTTCGGCGAGGAACGGGGTTTCGGCCCCGCGCGACGCCAGCAGTTCGATCGTGCGGGGGTGCACGGTGAGCGCCTTCGATTTCGGATCCGGTTCGGACCGGGGTTCCAACACCGTCACACCGATCCCGGCCAGTCGCAGTTCGGCGGCCAGCCACAGCCCGACCGGTCCGGCGCCCGCAATCACCACGTTCTCGTCCACAGCCACTCTTTCTTGTTCGGTGACCAAGAAATTAGCAGATGTATTGTTCACTGACCAAGAAATCGATGTGCGGGTGGGCGGCGACCGGCGGGAGCGGCCGGTCACGCGCCTATAATCGTCGCCGTGAGTACCGGGCGGCAGGCTGAGATCGCACGCGTCGCAGTGGAGCTGCTCGACGCCAAAGGCGCCGACTCGGTCAGCCTGCGCGCGGTGGCCGAACGGCTCGGGGTGCGCCTCAACACAGTGTCCTGGCACGTCGGCACCAAGGCCGCGCTGCTGGAGCTGATGGCCGACCACATCGTCGGCGAGATCCCCCTCGACGCGCTGCCGCCGGAATGGGAACCGCGGGTCCGCGAACTCCTCGGCCGCTACCGGTCGGCCCTGCTGGCCCACCGCGACGGCGCCGCCGTGGTGGCCGGCACCTACGCCGCCCGCCCGAAAACCCTGGGCGTGGCCGACACGTTGGCCGCGGGCCTGCTCGACGGCGGGTTCGGCGAGGCCGAGGCGGCCTGGGCGTGCTGGACGCTCATCTACTTCACCCTGGGCCTGAGCATGGAGGAACAGGGCGCGCCCTTTGCACCCGCAGGCAAACTGGCCGGTCAGGTCGATCCCGGCGACACCCCCGCCCTGGCCCGGGTCCTGCCGCACCTGGGCGCCGGCACATTCGGCGAGCGGCACGAATTCGGCCTCGACCTCATCCTTTCCGGGCTGCGTTCCCGAGCGGGTTCGCAGCGCCGATAACCGGCCGATCGCCCCGCCGCGGAAACCGGATTGCCGGGCGCCCCCGGTTGCCGCAAGAATCCCCGGCATGTCGCAACCACCCCCAACCCACCCGCTTCCGCTGCAGGGCCGCGTCGCCGTGGTGACCGGAGTGAGCCGGCGGACCGGCATCGGCTTCGCCGTCGCCCGGCGGCTCGCCCGGCTCGGCGCGAACCTCTTCCTGCACCACTACGCGCCGCACGACCGCGAACAGCCCTGGGGAGCCGACCCCGGCGGAACGTCCGCGCTGGTCGGCGCCGCCGCCGAGTCACTGGCCGGCGGGGCCGCCGCGGCCGACGCCGAATTCGACCTGGCCGACCCCGCGGCGCCCGCAGCCCTCTTCGACGCCGCAGTGGCCCGGTTCGGCCGCGTCGACATCCTCGTCTGCAACCACGCCCGCAGCGGCGACGGGCCGCTGGGCACCCTCGACGCCGCACTGCTCGACGCGCACTGGCAGGTGAACACGCGCTCGGCCATCCTGCTGGCCCAAGAGTTCGCCGCCCGCCACGACGGGCGGGCGGGCGGCCGCATCATCTTCATGACCTCCGGGCAGGACCTGGGCCCCATGACCGACGAGGTCGCCTACGCCGCGAGCAAAGGGGCACTCGCCTCCATCACGCGCACCCTGGCCGACCACGTCGCCGACCAGCGGATCACGCTCAACGCGGTCAACCCCGGGCCCGTCGACACGGGCTATGCCACCCCCGAGTCCCGCGAAGCGGTCAGCCGCCGCTTCCCCCAGGGCCGCTGGGGCGAACCCGACGATCCCGCCCGCCTCATCTCGTGGCTGGCCACCGACGACGCGGCCTGGATCACCGGCCAGGTCCTCAACAGCGAGGGCGGTTTCCGGCGTTAGAGCGGTAATGGGCGGGCGGCGGCGTGCGCCGGGCGCACGCCGCCGCGGCCGCCGGTCAAGGCTCTCCGGATCAGGGTGAACAGGTCGGTGTGGTCGATGAGCCCGGCCACCGCCCGGGCGCCCGGCCCGTAGGCGGCCACCCGCACCTGGGCGCCGGTGTGCACCATGATCTCCCCCGGCAGGTTGGTCGAGTAGTTGACCTTCATGGTGCCGCCCTCCGGGGTGCGCAGCACGGCGCTGGAACCCGGGCACGCGACGTCCACCGGCACTATCTGGCAGGAGTGCCCGTGGTCCGCGGTGACGATGACGAGCGTGTCGCTGCGCCCGGCGGCGTAGTCCAGACCGGTCCGCACGGCCTCGTCGAGCGCGCCGACCTCGCCGATGACGCCGCAGGGGTCGGCGTCGTGGCCGGCGTTGTCGATCTGCGCCGACTCCGCGAGCAGGAAGAAACCCGGATCGCGGGGCGTCGCGGGCCCCAGCAGCCGCAGCGCCTCCGCCACCATCGCCGCAAGGCCGGGCTGTTGGCGGGGGACGTCCGGGTTCGGTCGGCACGCCGCCGGCGCGCTGTCTCCCGGGAGGGCGAGCGGGCCCTGCCAGCGCCGCTCCAGCGGCCCGTCGGCGAACAACCCCAGCAACCGGTCGCCGGGCCGCCGCCTTTTCAGCTCCGCAGTGCCGGTGACCAGCGAATACCCGTGTGCGGCGGCCTCGTCGAGCACCGTCCGCGGTGCGTGCGCACCGTCGCGGACGGTCTGGCGGAAGTGCCGCAGGCCCCCGCCCAGGAGCAGGTCGATGCGCGACCGCGCCAGCTGCTCGGCGATCGACCCGGGCCCGCCGTGCTCGCGGGCCTGGGCGGGGCAGCGGTCCATCGAATCAGGTCCCTGCCCGCTGCGGTCGGCGACGTGGGCGCCCATGGCCGCCGGGGTCGGATCGCTCAGTTCCTCGGTCGTGACGATCCCGGTGCGCAGCCCGCCATCGCGCGCCAGTTCGGCGAGCGTGGGCCGCGCCCGCCCGTAGGCATCGACCCCGATCGCTCCGTTGCTGGTCTTGGTCCCGGTGGACCACGCCGTGGCGGCGGCCGCCGAGTCGGTGACGTAAACGGCCGTCCGGGGGTCGCCGGCGCGGACCGAATAGGTGGTGGCGCTGCCGGTGAACGGGAGCCCGTCCATGGCCAGCCGGCCGCCGGCCCCCGCAAGGTAGTTCCGGGCCATCGTCAACTCGGCATCGCCCATCCCGTCCCCGATGAACAGCAGCACATTGCACGGCCGCGCTTCAGGCCCCGGATCACCATCGGCGGGCACCGCAGGATTGCTCACAGCGCCCCCTTGTGCCGGAAGCCGCCGTAGAGGCCGAGCGCCGCCACGGTGACGGCGTCGGTCACCTCGCCCCGGCCCGCGAGGGACCAGATGTCGCGGGGATGGAACGCCTCCCACCGCACGCCGGTTTCTCCCGGTTCGGGGTCTGCGGGCCCCGCAACCAGATCCCCGGCGACATAGACGTCGCACGAGCTGGTCGCATAGCCGTAAGCCTCGTGCAGCCGCCCGATGCCGGCCGTCCAGCCGGCGGTGAACCCGGTCTCCTCGCGCAGCTCCTGCACCGCCACCTCTTCGGGCGAAAGCCCGGCCGCGGCGCTCGAACCCTGCGGGAACTCCCAGAACCACCGCTGGACGGGATGGCGGTACAGCCGCACCAGCGCCAGGCGCCCATCCGGCAGCTCGGGCACGACCAGCGAGAAGTCGCGCCGCTCGACGACCGTGTAGACGCCGGGCGACCCGTCCGGGAACACGACGTCGTCCTCGCGGACCGCCATGTGCGGCGACTCGTAGCACCTGCGGCTGCTCAGCCTGCGATACGCCCCCGGCGATGTCATTTGACCTCCACCGCCTCCAGCAGGTCCGCATCGCCGGTCCCGGCGGCCGCCGCGAGATAGCGCGACCGCAGGTGCCCCAGCAAGGGGGAGTCGCCGCCGTAGTCGCGGTGGTCGAGGCTGTGCACCATGGTGACATCGGAGAGGGTGCCCGCCACCGCAAGCCCCGCAGCGCCGTAGACCCGGCTGCGCGAGACGGGTTCGCGGCTCAGCTCGATGCCCTCCCGGCGCGCGAACTTGGCAAGGAGCGCCACGGTGACCGACTCCAGGCAGTCCTCCCACTCCGGGGGCGAGGCCACGCGCCCGCCGTCCTCCACCAGTACGGCCGCCCCCGCCGCCTCGGCCACCCGGCCGTGCCGGTTGAGCAGCAGCGAATCGTCGCCGCCGGCCTGAGCCGACTCCATCCTGGCCAGCCGGGTGAGCTGGTAGTTGCCCACGGCCTTGACCCCCGGCGGCATGGCGTCGCCGCCCGGGCGCCGCCACGAGCTGGTGCGCATGGTGATGGGTGCGGGCACGGCGGCCTCCCGCCGAAACGCCGCCACGGTGACAGAGGCCGCCCGCGCCCGGGGAGTGAGTGCGGTGCCCACGACCATCGGGCGCACATAGACGTCGCCGGACTCGCCGGCTTCGGCGGCGGCGCAGGAAACACAGGCGCGCAGCAGCTCCTCGCGGCTGTGCTCCACCGCCAGGCCCAGCACCGCGCAGGAGCGTTCCAACCGGTCCAGGTGGCGGTCCGGCGCGATGAGCGCCAGCCCGCCGTCTCCGCGGCGGCGGGCGACCATCCCGTCGAACACGCTGAGGCCTCTCAGCAGCGCGTCGGACATCAGGGGGATGCGGGCCTCGTCCCAATCCGCCTGTTCATGGTCGATCCAGATCGTGCCGTTCTGTTGCTGGGGCATGGCGAACCTCCGGGTTCGGCCGGTGAAGCGGCCGGGTCAGTCGTTCTCGGCGTAGTTCCAGCTTGCGCAGACGCTCTCCAACAGCCGCTCGGTGTCGTCGATCATGCGCTCGACGTCGAATTCGGTCCGCACCCAGGAGAGGGCGTTGGCGGCCAGGCGCTCGCGCAGAGCCGCATCGGAGAACAGCTGGGCGAGCGCCTCTTCCCAGGCGCCGGTGTCCTGCGGCGGCAGGCACACGCCCACGCGCTGGTCGGGCACGACCTCGCGCAGGCCGGAGGTATCGCCGACCACCACCGGGCGCCCGGCCGCCATCGCCTCCAGGACCGCCAGGCCCAGCCCTTCGGCCAGGCTCGGCTGCACCACGGCGTCGCATTCGCGGTAGACCGCGGGCATGTCCTCCAGGCTGAGGTCGAGGCGCACGTCGACGCGCTCGGCCAGCTCCAGTTCCTTGATGAGGGCGAGCATGTCCTCGTAGTAGTCCTGGTTGGAGGAGTGCGCGCGGCCGGCGATGACGAGGCGGGCGTCGATGCCGCGCCGCGTGAGGGCCGCCAGGACCCGCAGCATCATGTGCTGCTGTTTGCGCGGGGCGATCCGGCCGCTGAGGACGATGGTGAACCGGCCGTCGCCGCTGCGCGGTCCCGCGGTGGCGAAGCGGGCGCAGTCGATCCCGTGGTGGATGAGGTGGGTGGATTTCTCCGGGCTGCCGTGGCTGACCGCCTTGTCGTAGTAGAACCCGCTGCCCGCGATCATGGCGTCGATGGGCATCCGGCCGTAGATCAGCCGGGTCTTTCCGGCGCCGAGCGGCCCCCGTTCGGGTTCCTGCTCGTGGAAGTTGGCGACCAGCGGTACCCCGCAGGACGTGGCGAGCATCGAGCCCAGCACCGCGGTCTCGTGGCTGTTGGCGAAGACGGCGTCGGGGCGCCCCCACTCGTGGACGATCTCGGCCAGCTCACCGGTCAGGCTGAAGTACATCTGCTCCCAGCGCAGCTTGGTGGGGTCTTCCACAAGCCGCCGGTACCGGGTGAGGCGGCGTACCTGGACCCCGGCGTCGGTGTCCAGGGCGGGAGCGTCGACACCGTCGCCGTCGGTGGCGACGACGATGTCGTGCCCGCGGGCGGCGAGCATTTGGGCGACCGTGCGGATGTAGGACTCCGCACCACCGATCCGGGGGTGGTAGGCGGGTGCGAGGACGAGGAGGCGCAAGTCGGGCTCCAAGGTCGGTGTGCGGGCTGGCTTGCAGGTCGGTGCGCAGTTTGGTGCGCAGGGCGGGGCGGGCCGGCGCGCAGGCCGGTCATTGGAAGCAGCCGTCGACGACGGCGGCCCCGTCGGGGACCCGCGCGCCGGGCAGGATGACGGCGTCGCGGATGTCGGCGCCGGCACCGGCGGTCGCGCCGGCTCCGAAGTACACCCGTCCGCTGAGGCGGGCGGTGGGGTGCACCTCGGCGCCGGGGGCCAGGTGCACGGCATCGGTGCCGGGGCCGCCGACGCCGCGCAGCACCGCGTCGCGGTAGGCCGCGGGTGTGCCCAGGTCGGACCAGGCGCCGAGCCAGGGGACCACCGTCACCGGGGCCCGCTCCTCAAGGAGGGCGGGGATCAGGTGGGCGCCGAAGTCGTATTCGCGGTCGGTGGGGATCCGCTCCAGCAGGGCCGGATCGACGCAGTACGCGCCACCGCTGACCCAGGAGCGCCGGTTCGCCGCCCAGCCGGGTTTCTCCGCCAGCCCCAGCGCCGTGCCCTGGTCGCTGATGCGGAAGACGCCGAAGTGCGAACCGTCGTCGACCTCGACGGCCAGGACGCTCAGCAGGGCCCCGGTCTCGCGGTGCCGCCGGGCCAGCTCGGCCAGCGCACCATCGCCGAGGTAGAGGTCGCCGGAAACGACGAGCACCGCCTCCGCGGAGGCGGCCTCGGACGCGAAGGTGTGCAGCGAACCGGCCGGTCCCCGCGGAGCCGGCTCGATCCTGGTGTGCACGGGT
The DNA here is from genome assembly GCF_054778995.1 of Streptomonospora sediminis. NCBI lineage: Bacteria > Bacillati > Actinomycetota > Actinomycetes > Streptosporangiales > Nocardiopsidaceae > Streptomonospora > Streptomonospora sediminis. Next base: position 47,918 of record NZ_BAAGYZ010000018.1, on the reverse strand, counting down.
AGCGCGTAGTCGCCGGCGGACAGCTCCCGCTGCGCCGCTTCGGCCCGGAAATGCAGGTTGCACAGCACACGGTCCAGGGGCAGGTCCGCCACTTGGCCGACAAGGCGCCCCAGCACGCTGGTGTCGCCGATCGGCAGGAGGGGTTTGGGGAGGCGGCGGGTGAGCGGATGCAGCCGGCGGCCTGCGCCCGCTGCGAGGATCAGGCACTCCACGGGGTCTCCTCGGTGCTCGGTACGGCCAGGAGCGGGCCCGCCGGTCCGGGGCCGGCCGACCGCCCGGCGGGGCGGGTGTCCAGCGGATCGCCGCCGTCGGGGAACAGCTTGGCGCGCGGGAACCGGATGCCCGTCTCCCAGTCCTCCGACGCCCACCGCCGCGTGCCCGCGGCCGCCTCGGGGACCGCTTCGGCACCGGGCCGCGCGGTGCCGCCGGGCCGTTCGGTCCCGCGCCGTTCGACGGCCAGCACGCGCTGCACGCACGCCTCGGCGTGAACGGGTGCGAGGACGAGCTTGCCGGGGACCACGGCCACGGCGTTGCGCCAGCCGGGGTCGAGGATCCCGCCTTCGGGGACGCCGTTGCCGCCGCCGGCGGGAACCTCGGCCTTGCAGGCGGTGTAGACCGCCCACGAGGCGTCGGGGTCGTGCCACAGCCCGGGCAGGTGCCGTTCGATCACCCGCCCGATGCCGCGCAACCACAGCTCCCGCGCCAGGCGTGGATCGTCACCCGGCCAGAAGCTCACAAACGTCGACATCAGGTAGCAGTTGCCGTCGGCCGCGGGCCGCGCGACGGCGAAGAGCCCCTGGGCGTCGTCGGAAGGGAGGCAGAAGGACGCCGGAAGCCGCATGCGGGTGCGGCAGGTGAGCATGAACGACAGCCGGGTGCGGACCAGCTCCGCGCGGCCGACCGTCCCCAGCAGCGGACCGAGCCCGACCCCGGCCGCGAGGACGAACGCGTTCGCGCGCAGCCGCACCGCGGTGCCCTCCTCGGTGAGCACGTCGACGGCGGTCACCGTGTCGCGGTGCAGGCGCAGAGCCGTTGCGCGCCCGGGCAGTACCGGCACGCCGGCCAGCCCGGGCAGCGCCGCCCGCAGCGCGGCGCGCGGGGACACCGCGGCCTCGGGCACGCGGTAGGTCGCCGCACCGCCGATCCCGCAGCCGGGCGGCGCGGGCTCGAAGGGCAGCCCCAGGCCGGTCCACATCCGGACCGCCTCGCGGTGGTGCGCCTCGTTGGTGAAGGCCACCACGCCCGAGGACGACAGCGGCGCTTCGCCGGCGCGGGCCAGGCGGTCCGACCACCATGCCGCTCCGCGGCCCAGAGTGGCGCACTGGGCGCCGTCGAGCCGCCGGTAGATGTGGCCGCGGTGCAGATAGCCGTGGCAGTGGCCCGTCTGGCCGGCGGCCAGACCGCGGTGCTCGACCAGCAGGACGGGTACGCCGCGGGCCGCGAGGCCCTCGGCCGCGATGAGCCCGCTCGCGCCCGCACCGACGACCACGGTTCCGGGCCAGTCGCGGACCGTGCGGGGCCGGGGCGTCACGCCGGAACCTCGCAGGGCATGCCGTGCCGCCGCCGCAGCGGCCAGGGGACCTGCCGGGCGGTCACGTGCGCACCGGGCGGGTGCGGGTACCGCCCGGGTTCCCGCCCCGGCTGCCCGTCCTGCTCGGGCTGCTCCGGATGCGCTCCGGTCCGCAGTTGCAGCACCAGCACCGGCTCCACCGCGGTCCCGGCCGCATCCGGCAGCCGCGCCGCCTCGTGCAGGAGCCGGCCGTAGTCGCCGGCGGGCACCGCCGCCTCGGCGCTGACGCCGCGGTACCGGACGCGTACCTGGATTTGTTCCGGTGCCGCGGCCGCCATCCGGGCCAGCAGGGCGGCCGCGGGATAGCGGTGGTCCGATTCGACCGGGCAGGTCGCGATCCCCTCGCGGGTGCCGAACGCGACCGCCTGGCCGTCGCCGGGCCGCCCGGCGTAGAGCCGGTCGCCGACCGAGCACAGCAGGCTTCCGGGGTCGATGTCGGGCAGCACGATTCTGGCTCGGCCGCCGGTGGTCCACAGCAGGTGGCGGTCGGCGCGGTCGACGTGGAAGACACCGCCGTCGAGCGCAAGGAGCGAGGCCACCGACGCGAGCGGGGTGGTCAGCCGGTGCTCGGCGGAGGGCCAGGCGGCCGAGCCCTGCGTCCACAGGGCGGTTTCGGCGCTCACCGCACCCCCTTTCCTTCCGCAGCGGCGCCGGTGCCGGTCCCGCGACCGGATTCCGGACCGGCCCCGGACCCCGGCCCGGCCCCGGACTCGGTTTCGGGGCCGGCGCCCGGTTCCCCCTCGGGGAAGCGCACCCGGTGCGGCTGCGTCGCGGCCCCCCGCATGTAGCAGAACAGGCCCAGCAGCGCCAGCACGGAGACGCCCGCCCACAGCACCCGCGGCTCGGTGACCAGGAGCAGCCCGGCGGCGGCGGGGAACAGCAGCATCCCCAGGCCCGCGGCCGTCTGCGCGACCGCCACGGCGCGTCCGCGCGCGCTCTCGGGCGCCGCCTCGGCCACCAGCGCGTTGACCGCCGGCATGTACAGGGCGTCGATCACCGCCAGCGCCGCACCGATCGCGGTGACGGCGACCCATACCGCCGGGGACTCACCGGGAGGCAGCACGATGAGCAGCAGCATGCAGCCCACCAGCAGCGCGACCGCCGCGCCGATCGCCGTCACGCGGGACCTGTTGCGCACCGCATAGCTGATCGGGGACTGCGTGAGCGCGGTGAGCCCGCAGTTCAGCGCGAAGACGAAGGACGCCACCCAGGCCGGCATCATCCAGTTGTCGACGAAGTGGACCGGGAGGGCGACGGTCGGCAGCAGCATGATCGGGCTCAGCAGGCCCTGCCCCAGGGCGAACAGCAGCAGGGAGCGGTCCTTGAGCACCAGCCGCCACCCCTTCACGGCCTGCAGCAGCTCCGGGTCCTCCCGCGGCGGGTCGCCGCCGGCGGTCGCGGAACCGCCCATGTCCTGGAAGAGGAACAGCGCCGCCGCGGCGACGCACGACAGGACGTTGAGCCACACCAGCACGTGGGCCCCTGTGACGGCGCTGATGGCCAGCACCACGCTGGCGGCGACCGCGCCCAGACCCATGGCACCGGCCTTGAGCGCTTCCAGGAAGGCGAACCACCGTTCGAACGGGCGTCCCGCCGAGATGCGGTGCACGTAGGAGGACCAGCAGGACCAGTACATGCGGTCGGCGACCGCCACCAGCAGCATCGCCAGGAACACCGTGGCGATGCCGTCGGCGACCAGGTACAGCAGGTAGCCCGCGGCGGAGAAGAGGTTGTTGGTCACCATCGCGGTCTTGGGCCCGAGCCGGTCGGTGAAGGCGCCCGACAGCAGCCCCATCGGCAGCGATACGGCGGTGGCCAGGGTCAGGGCCACGCCGAGCCGGGCGACACCGATGTCGGTCGTCAGCGTGAAGTACAGCAGGGAGATGGGTAGGAGCAGGCCCACGCCCACGGTGTCGATGGCCACCGCTGCGGTCGTCTTGCCGTATCCGGCCATCGAGGGGATACCGAGACGGGCGGCCAGGGATCGGGTCTGGTCGGTCATGTGGAGGCGACTCCATCGGTGATGCGGGTTGGCTGTTCGTGCCGGTACTTGTCGGGCCGGCCGATCGGGTCGGCGTCGGGTGGCCGCGGAGTTCGGGCCAGATGCTGGTTGGGGCGGCGGCCGTCGGCGCGCGACATCACCGGCCGGGTGTGCCACAGGTGCGGCAGCGGGCGGTCCCAGCGCGGAACCGCGGTCCGGCGCAGCAGTTGCCGGTAGAACTCGTTGTCCTCGTCGCCCCACCCGCGGAACCGCTCGTCGTAGCCGCCGATCCCGTCGAAGAGCGCTGCGGTGACGCAGACGCAGGCGCCCCATACGTCCCGCAGCCCGAACCCGCGCAGGTGCTCCAGCCGGACCGCGCCGGGCGCGCCCAGGCGCTGGCGGACGGCGCGGCCGCTGCTGTCCCGGTCCAGGTACAGCAGGTCGCCGAACGGCAGGAGGGCCGGCGGTCCGGTATCGAGATCGCGGACGATCCCCGCCAGGTGGTCGTGCTCGATGACGACATCGGCGTCGAGCACGCAGATATGGCGGGCCCGGGGGAGGGAAAGCGCACCGATGTTGATGGCCCAGCTCTTGTTGAAGGTGCCGGGGTTGAAGGCGAAGACGTAGGTGTCGGCGAGGTCGGCGACAAGCTCCCGGCACCGGGGAGCGCCGTCCTGCTCCACCACCACGACCCGGTAGCGGTCGCGCCGCAGCGACTGCAGGTTGGCGGCTGCCAGGCAGGCGAGGGCGTTGCGCAGCCTGCCGTGGTCGCCGGGGCGGGCGCGCAGGGGCACCACGACGGCCAGGTCCGGCACGGCGGCGCCGCCGTGCCGGCGCACGGCCCCGGCGGCCGGTTCCCGAACCCGCTCGGCGCCGGTTTCCGGCGGATCGCCCGGATCGGGCGGTACGTGGTCGCCGCCCAGGTGGTAGCGCACCAGGCCGCGGTGTTCGACGCGGTTCAGAGCGGCGATCAGGCGCGCCGGAGCAGAGCCGGCGGCGGTCTCGCGCTCCAGCGCCGCGACGAGCGCGCGGTGGGCGGGGCTGTCCGCCGGCGCCTCCTGCAGCCGGTCCAAGGCGTTCGGGACGGCGGGCCGGCGCCACGGCCCGGCCCGCAGCAGCTCGGCCAGGCGTGCGTAGTCCGCGGCGGTCTGGGCCCAGGTGTGCACGTTGACGGCGGCTTCGGGGTCGACGGCCGTGACGTAAGCGGCGGCCAGGCGGGACGCGAGCGAGCTGCCGACCGCTGCGGGACCGGTCCTCATGCGGCGGCCCCCGCTGCGACGGGGAGCGGTGCCAGGGCCCGTTCCGGGTTGATGCGGAAGAGCCGGTCGAACGTGTGGTGGTCGCGCCCGATGGCGGCGAGGTTGGCCTCCTGGCGGGGGATGCCGCCGGAGCCGGCCGCCACGATGCCGTCGTCGCGGTACCACAGGCCGCTGCCCTGCCGGTGGTGCAGCGTCTCACCCGCGAGCTCGGGCAGCGGGGTGTCGTCGGTGATGCCGATGACGCGGTCCGGACCGAGGTGGTCCAGCGTGCGGTCGCACACCGCCAGGTCCACGTGGTCGCCGTCGAAGTTGAGAAACGGCAGCATCCGGTCGCGGGCGGCGGCGCGGACCAGGACCGCCGGGACATCGCCGAGCAGGCTGTTCAGGTCCGCGGAGTCCCAGTCGTGGGCGAGAAAGGCCGCAAGCTGGGCCGCGCGCTCGGCCCGCTCTTCGGGCGTGCGCCAGACGTGCCTGAAACGCCGCGGCATATCGTTGAAGAGGTGGTCGGACAGGACGAGGTCGGGCGAAGGGCCGTAGCGGTCCTGGATGTAGTCGATGACGGCCGCGCTCCGGGCGGCGCTGAGCTCGGGCGAGTCGTGGCGGAAATGCCCCAGGGCGATCCGCACGCCGTTGGTGTAGAAGAGATCGATGACGTCCCGGTAGGTCGTTTCACCCTCCAGGCGGGTGTCGAGGTCGCCTCCATCGGGTGCGAAGACCACGTAGCGCAGTCCGAGCGCGCCCAGTTCCGCGATCCGCTCCCATTCGTCGGCGGTGGGTGACCAGATTCCGCGCGGCGGAACGCCGCCTACACGCCCCAAAAGAGGGCCTTCGACGGAAAAACCGAGCAATTGGTCGTACCGGTCGCGTTCGGCGGCGTAGCGGTGCAGAACCCGGGTGAATGTATCCAGGTACTCGTGGCGGAGAAATATTCCCGGGACGATCCGCATCTGCGCCGCTCGGGCAGCGGAATTCACCCGGGGAAGCTGCTCAGGTGTGAGCGAACTGAAGTCGAACTTTCCGATTCCGTGGGTGTGGATAAGGACTTTCTGTCGTTTCCTGTCCATTATTCGCCTTGCTCGGTCCATGCGGCGTCGAATAGGGAAATCACCTGGGAGCGCTCCCAGAGTTTGGTGTGCGGCGGTCTTTCCGGGCGGACCGGTCCGGTCTCGGGTGCCGGGTCGCCGGGTTGCGGCTGTTGGCGCGGATCCGGGTTTCGGCTGTGCAGCGACCGTGGTTCGGGCCGCCGCGACCAGGTCGGGGCGTTTGAGTAGGGGGCGGGTGCGGTGCGGCCGCACAGGTCGGAGCTGCGGTCTTCGGGTGCCGGTCCGTGGGCGGGCCGGCCGGGGCTGGGGGAAATTCCGGGTCGCCTTCAACGCCTGGCACCGGTCGTGTCCTAACCGGTGAGCGGCTCCGACTTCCGTCGAATGATGACTGTAGGTTCGCGGGCAGGCCAATGCAAGCGAATGGCGGTTGTCCGGAGTCGGCCAGCTAACCCGGGAGGTGTGGATTGTGCTGGTCAGCAGTGGTTTTCCGATCCCGGACGGGGGTGGCTCTCGGAGTGGGTGAAGAATCGGGGCAAACCGATCATGGTGGGCGGGTGCCGTGAGCTGCGGATTTCTGTGTTTCTGCAGGTGGGGAGATTGCTCTATACTTTTGTGTTGTAGCGGAGAATCCTTGTGCAAAAAAGATCCGGTTCAACTTTCGCGGCGCGGCGGCCGCGTCTTTCGCGATGCCCGCGGCGGCCCGATCGGCCGGCCCGCGGGACTGCGCCGGCAGGTTTTCCGCACTCGCCCGGCTGAACAGAACAGGTGACAGGAGTCCGCATGCTCAACAGCTCAACATCGGAAAAGACGGCGCGCTCCGCCGCCGCGGTCCGAATCCTGGCGGCCGCCGGTGCCGGCGCCGCTGCGATCGCCCTTTCGGCGTTGCCGGCATCCGCCCAAGAGACCGCCCCCGCGGCCCCGGGTCCCGTACACGACTGCTCATTCTCCGGAACCCTGTGCCTATATGAGGGCCCGCAGTTCACCGGTGACCGGTTCAACGTCAGAGCCCTCGACCCCGAGCAGGGGGCCTGTGTCGACCTCGTCGCCCACGGCTGGGGCGGCAGGGCGCAGTCGGCGGCCAACACCAACGCCCGTTCGGCGGCGATGTTCCAGAACGACGACTGCACCGGCCGCCCGGTGGAGATCCCGAACGGTGCCTCACCCGACCTGGCCTTCGCCCCCAACAGCGTCTTCGTCTACTGAGCCGACACCTCGCCCCGAGCCGCCCTTCGCCGCTGCGGCACTGCGAGCAGCGAGGGGCGGCGCCCGTGTGCCGAATCGCCGCACCCGTGCGAGGGCGGCAATGACCTCGCGGGTTATCGACGGCCCGCGCGACCGGGGCCACTCTCGATGTGCAGGGCCGGCGCCGCTTGGGCGCCGGCCGCCGCAGCCGAGGGGAGGGCACCAGCCGTGCCGGAATCAACCACCAGCGCCCACACCGCCGATGTCCCCGACATCGCCAACGTCCACCAGTACCACGCATGGAACGGCTACGAGGGGCGGCACTGGGCCGAGAACCAGGACCGATACGAAGCCATGGTCGGCGGGTCCAACCGCCCGCTGTTCGCCGCCGCCCGGATCGGGCCGGCCGACCGGGTGCTCGACATCGGCTGCGGCGCGGGACTGACGACCCGGCGCGCCGCGGTCAAGGCCCCGCACGGCCGCGCACTCGGCGTGGACCTGTCGGCGCCGATGCTGGAGCGCGCCCGTGCGGCGGCCGCGGAGAAGGGGGTCGCCAACGTCGCCTTCGAGCAGGGCGACGCACAGGTGCACCCGTTCGCGCCCGGGGAGTTCGACGTGGTGATCAGCCGCGGCGGCATCTGGTACTTCGCCGACCCCATCGCCGCGTTCGCCAACATCGGCTCGGCCCTGCGCCCCCAAGGCCGACTCGCGATCGGAACCCCCGACGCCACCGGCGATGCCGCGGACTCCGGGTTCCCGGACATCTTCCGGATCATGGGCGAGTTCCTGCCCGAGCCGCCGAGCCTGGCCACCGACGACGAGACCCGGCACCTGACCACGATGGCCACACCCGCGGACATCGAGACGGTGCTGCGGGAGGCGGGCTTCGGTTCCGTATCGGTCGAGCGCCACCGCTCCCACGCCATGCTCGGCAGGTCCGCCGAGGAGGCCGCCGAGTTCGTTTTCGGCTGGGGACCGGTGCGCCACTGGTTCCGCGACGCCGACGCCGACACCGAGCAGCGCGCCCGCGAGGCGGTACGCGCGGCGCTTGTTCCCCACGAGGCGGCGGGCGGGGTGCGCCAATCCGGAACCGGGTTCGTGGCGACGGCCGTCTGGGGCTGAGCCGCGGCGCCCGGCGATGCGGGTCCCGCACAGGGGATCCGGGACGGACGGGGTGCCGCAGACCGGTGGGGCGGCCGCCGAACACCGCGGGCCGCGGACCACCGGGGACCACCGAGGAAGGAAGAGGGAGACCCAATGCTGTTCATCGAGGTTTTCGCGCCGCAGGGCGCCCTGGGCGCCGAGGGCCGGGGGCTGCTGGCGAAGAGGCTGGTCGAGTTGGACGACGGAGTCGAGCACGGGGAAGCACACCCGGAGTCGGTCGTGGAGAATTCGCGCGCCTACACGCAGGTGGTGGTGCATGAGCCGCCGACCTGGGCCGCAGGCGACCGCACCGTCGGAGCCGACTGGCCGCAGCGCTACGTCGTGCGGGTGCGGATCCCGTCGCCGTGGGTAAAGGAGGTCGCCGAGGAGTTCATCAAGCGCTACCACCGCATCGTCGCCCGGACTGTGCGGGAGAGCCGCGGGGCCGATACCGAGCCGCAGATCTGGGTGGAGGTCCACGGCGTGCGCGAAGGGAGCCTGGGCCTGGACGGCCAACCCATGGGCTCCGAGGCCATCACCCGGCTCTTCACCGGCGCCTGGCGCGAGTCCGTGGACGGTAGCGGTCCCGTGCCCGGCCCGGAGCCGGGGACGGTGCACTGCCCGGTGTGCAGCATGGTCGTCCGCCTCGACGAATCGGCGATCACTCTGGACCACGGCGGGGACGTCTACGCCTATTGCGCCAAGCACTGCCGCCGCGCCCACGCCGAGGAGTTGGGTGTGGCGGTGCCGGCGTAGCGCGCGGTAGGAGCGGATCGGGTGCCGGCCGCGGGTCCGGATTGGATCCGCGGCCCGCACCGGCGGGGGAGGGGCACCGCATCCGGGGCGGGCCGGGCGAGCCCGTTTGCGCGCCCGCCTGCCCGCCTTCAGGCGGTGCGCCCGCCCGCCGCCTCGGGGCGGTCCGCCGGCGGGGCGGTGCTGGCGCGTTCCACCAGGCGGGTGGGCACCAGCGTCGTTCCGGGCTCGGCGGGCCCGGTGGCGCCGGTGCGCAGCTGGTGCAGGACGCCCTGCACCAGCCGGCGGCCGACCTCGGCGAAATCCTGGTGGACCGTTGTCAGCGGCGGCAGGAAGGATCCCGCCTCGGGGATGTCGTCGAACCCGACCACGCTCACCTCGTCGGGCACCGCCCGGCCCTTCTCGTGCAGCGCGCGCAGCAGGCCCAGCGCCATTTGGTCGTTGGCGGCGAAAACCGCTGTGCAGCCGGGTTCCTCGGCCAAGCGCAGCCCTGCGCGGTAGCCCGAATCGGCCGACCAGTCGCCCCGGACCATCGGGGGGACGGGGCTGCCCGCGGCGGTCAGTGCCGCCCGCCAGGTATCGGCGCGGCGCTGGGCGGCAAAGGACTCCTCAGGCCCGGCCAGGTGCCAGACCGTGCGGTGGCCCAGGCCGAGCAGGTGGCGCACTGCGGCGCCCGCCCCGCCGGCCTGGTCGGTGTCGACGACGCTGTAGCGGTCGCCGGCGTCGGAGTCGGCCACCGCCACCTGCACCCCCGGAGGCAGCGCCACGGTCGCGGCGTCGAGCAGGTGCACCTCCATGATCGCGATGATGGCATCGACCGCGAGCTCGCCCAGCCGCGTAAAGGCGCCGTGCAGTTCGTCGTGGGTGGGCGCGGCGACCGGCAACAGGGTGATGGCATAGCCTTCCTCGGCGGCGGAGGAGGCGATGGCTTCGAGCGTGCGCATGTTGCCGGTGGTCGACAGCGTGAACAGCACGACGCCGATCGTGCGGAACTCGCCCCGTTTCAGGGCGCGGGCCGCGCCGTTGGGCCGGTAGCCGAGTTCGTCCATCGCGGCCATGACCTGCCGGCGCGTGTCCGGTACGACCCCCGGGTGCCCGTTGGAGACCCGGGAGACGGTCTGGGATGAGACACCGGCGAGCCGCGCCACATCGGCCATTGAGACCCGCTTCACGCGGTGCCGCGCCTGTTCGGCGGTCGGCCCTTCGTCCATGTGCGGCCTCTCTAACCCTTGACCTGGTGCCACACGGCAGTGTAAACATCTCGGAACCTGATGTTTACGTAAACATAACGTACCTCCCGCCTCCTTAACCGGATATGTTTGCGCAAACATTCCCCATCGCTGAACGCGCGCGAGGATGATCGATATGACGACGACGGCCGCGCCCGCGCCGGTGGCCGCGAAACCGTCCCCGAGACGGTCCAGACCCCGGCGCTCCTGGACCGGCTGGGCGTTCATCGGACCCTTCATGGCCGTGTTCGCCCTGGTCTTCCTGGCGCCCATCGCGTACTCCGTGTACCTCAGCCTGTTCCAGGACCGGCTCATCGGCGGCAACACGTTCGTGGGCGCCGACAACTACGTGCAGGCGCTGACCGACGCCCAATTCTGGTCGTCGCTGGGCCGGGTGACACTGTTCCTCGCGGTCCAGGTGCCCATCATGCTGATCCTCGCGCTGCTGGTCGCGCTGGCCGTCGACAGCGGGCGCCTCTACGGGCGCGACTTCTTCCGCATCTCGATCTTCCTGCCCTACGCCGTGCCCGCCGTGGTGGCCACCCTCATGTGGGGGTTCATCTACGGCACCCGGTTCGGCCTGGTCGGCAACATCAACGACGCGTTCGGCATCGCGCTGCCCGACCCGCTCTCGCCCGAACTGGTGCTCGCCTCCATCGGCAACATCGTCACCTGGGAGTTCGTCGGCTACAACATGCTGATCTTCTACTCGGCGCTGCGGGTGGTGCCGCACACGCTCTACGAGGCCGCCCAGATCGACGGCGCCGGGCAGCTGCGCACCATCACCGCCATCAAACTCCCCGCCATCCGCGGCGCGCTGGTCATCGCGACGATCTTCTCCATCATCGGCAGCTTCCAGCTGTTCAACGAGCCCAGCATCCTGCAGAAGCTCGCCCCCAACGCGATCACCAGCGACTTCACGCCCAACCTGTTCACCTACTCGCTGGCGTTCGCCGGCCAGCAGCACAACTACGCGGCGACGGTCGCGATCATCATGGGCCTGATCACGATGGCCATCGCCTACACGGTGCAGACCCGCGGCATGCGGAAGGAAGGGCGCAGATGAGTACTCCGGCCCCCGCGCCCACCCCCGCCGCCCGTACCGGCGGTGTCGGCGCGCGTTCGGCGGGCGTGCGGCTGCGCACCCGCGCCCGCGCCGGAAAACCCGCCGACCAGGGCCGGGCGCCGCGCCGCAGCGTCCTGCTCACCCTGCTCACCGGGCTCGTGCTGGTCTACTCGCTCGTCCCGCTGATCTGGCTGGCGATCAACGCCACCAAGACCCAGGCCGACCTGTTCGACTCCTTCGGCCTTTGGTTCAGCGGCGACTTCGCCCTGTTCGCCAACATCGCCGACACCCTGACCTATGACGGCGGCATCTTCGTCCGCTGGCTGCTCAACACGGTGCTCTACGTCGTGCTCGGTGCCGGCGGCGCGACCCTGCTGGCCGTGCTCGGCGGCTACGCACTCGCCAAGTTCGACTTCCCCGGCAAACGCGCGGTCTTCGCGGTCGTCATCGGCGCCGTCGCCGTGCCCGGCACCGCGCTGGCCGTGCCGACCTTCCTGATGTTCAGCGAGGTCGGACTGACCAACACGCCTTGGTCGGTGATCATCCCGTCGCTGATCTCGCCGTTCGGCCTCTACCTGATGTGGGTCTTCGCCGCCGAGGCGATCCCCGACGAACTGCTGGAGGCCGCGCGCATCGACGGTTCCGGCGAACTGCGCACCTTCGTCCGGATCGCCATGCCCCTTTTGGGGCCGGGCACCGTCACCGTCGCCCTGTTCACCATGGTCGCGACCTGGAACAACTATTTCCTGCCGCTGATCATGCTGAAGAACCCCGACTGGTACCCGCTGACCCTGGGTCTGAACTCCTGGAACGCCCAGGCGGCCACCGCAGGCGGCGAAGCGGTGTTCGACCTGGTCATCACCGGATCCCTGCTCAGTATCATTCCGCTGATCGCCGCGTTCCTGCTGCTGCAGCGCTTCTGGCAGTCGGGCATGGCGGCCGGCAGCGTCAAGGGCTGAGCCTTCCGCCGCACCGCGCCCCCGATCGCTGCGCCCGCCCCCGGAACCCGGCATAATCCCCGAACACCTTCCCCGCCCCCCGAAAGAAGTGAGACACCATGGCACCAGATGGACGCACCCCGCTGCGCGGACTGGCCGCTGCCGCCGCCCTGCTGCTGGGCGCCACCGCCTGCGGTTCCGGCGGCGAGTCCGGAGCCGACGACGCCCAGTCCGCTCTGGAAGAAGGCGGCAAGATCACGGTGTGGGCCTGGGAGCCCACGCTCAAGCCGGTCGCCAAGGAATTCGAGGCCGAGCACCCCAATGTCACCGTCGAACTGGTCAACGCCGGAACCGGCAAGGACCAGTACTCGGCCCTGCAGAACGCCGCAAAGGCGGGCTCGGGCGGCCCCGACCTGGCCCAGATCGAATACTTCGCGCTGAGCCAGTTCGCCGTGGGCGAGTCGGTGGCCGACCTGTCGTCCTTCGGAGCCGGCGACCTCGAAGGCACGTTCTCGGCCGGCCCGTGGAGCTCGGTCAACCTCCAAGACGGCGTCTACGGCCTGCCCATGGACTCCGGCCCCATGGCGCTGTTCTACAACAAGGACATCTTCGACGAACACGGCATCGAAGTACCCGCCACCTGGGACGAGTACGTCGACGCCGCCCGCGACCTGCACGCGGCCGACTCCAGCGCCCACATCACCAACGACACCGGCGACGCCGGGGTCACCACCAGCCTCATCTGGCAGGCGGGCGGCACCCCCTTCAAAGTCGACGGCACCGACGTGACCGTCGACCTCGCCGACGAAGGCACCCGGACCTACGCCGAAACCTGGCAGCAGCTCCTCGACGAAGAGCTCGTCGCTCCCATCAACCCCTGGACCGACGAATGGTTCCAGGGCATGGCCGACGGCACCATCGCCAGCATCATCGCGGGCGCCTGGATGCCCGCCAACCTGCAATCCAGCGTCCCCGACGGCGCAGGCTCCTGGCGCGTGGCCCCGCTGCCCCAGTGGGAGCAGGGCGCGAGCGCCAGCGCCGAGAACGGCGGCAGCTCCCTGGCCATCCCCGAAGCCAGCGAGAACAAGGCGCTCGCCTACGCCTTCGCCGACTACGCGACCACCGGCGACGGCGTGGCCACCCGCCTCGACAACGGCGCCTTCCCCGCCACAACCGCCGACCTGCAGGACGACGAGTTCCTCTCCCACGAGTTCGAGTACTTCGGCGGCCAGCAGGCCAACAAGGTGTTCTCCGAGTCCGCCGGAAACGTGGTCGAGGGCTGGTCCTACCTGCCGTACCAGGTCTACGCCAACGAGGTGTTCAACGACACCGTCGGCAAGGCCTACGTCTCCGACAGGACCCTGGAGGACGGTCTCGGCACCTGGCAGAAGCAGATCACCGAGTACGGGAACCAGCAGGGCTTCACCGTCAACGAGTGACCGCCCCGCGTCCCGGTGCCCCGCTCCCCGCCCCAGTGCCCAGTGCACGAAAGGAAAAATAGGAACACCATGGCTGCTGCCCGACCCCACCGCTGGCTGCGCTGGCCCGAGAACACCGCCCGCCCGGGCCCGGCCCCGCGGCTGGCCTACGGCGCCGACTACAACCCCGAGCAGTGGCCGCGCGAAGTCTGGGACGAAGATGTCCGGCTGATGCGCCAGGCGGGCGTCAACATCGTCTCGCTGGGCATCTTCTCCTGGGCCCGCATCCAACCCGGCCCAGACGAGTGGGACTTCGCCTGGCTGGACGAGGCCATGGACCTGCTGCACGCCAACGGCATCGCCGTGGACCTGGCCACGGCGACCGCCTCCCCGCCGCCGTGGCTGACCACCAACCACCCCGAGATCCTGCCGGTCACCGCCACCGGCGAGACCGTGTGGCCGGGCGCACGCCAGCACTGGCGGCCCACCTCGCCGGTGTTCCGCACCCACGCGCTGCGGCTGGCCGAGGCCGTGGCCCGCCGCTACGCCGACCATCCGGCGCTGGCCGCCTGGCACATCTCCAACGAGCTGGGCTGCCACAACATCTACGACTACTCCGACGACGCCGCAGCGGCGTTCCGGACGTGGCTGCGCGCTCGCTACGGAACCGTCGAAGGGCTCAACACCGCCTGGGGAACCGCGTTCTGGTCGCAGCGCTACACCGCCTTCGACCAGGTGCTGCCGCCCCGGCTGGCCGCCTCCCACCCCAACCCCACGCAGCAGTTGGACTTCAAGCGGTTCTCCTCCGACGCGCTCAAGGAGTACCTGCGCGCCGAACGCGAGGTGCTGGAGGCCCTGACCCCCGACGTACCGATCACCACCAACTTCATGGTGATGGGGGAGAGCCGCGGGATGGACTACGCGGACTGGGCCGACGAGGTCGACTTCGTCTCCAACGACCACTACATCCGCCCCGGCGCCCAAGCGCTGGACGAGCTGTCGTTCTCGGCGAACCTGACCGGCAACATCGCCGGCGGGCGCCCCTGGTTCCTGATGGAGCACTCCACCAGCGCCGTCAACTGGCAGCCGGTCAACCGCGCCAAGGCGCCCGGCGAGCTGGCGCGCGACTCGCTGCTGCACGTGGCACACGGCGCCGACGCGGTCTGCTTCTTCCAGTGGCGCCAGTCCGCCGCGGGCGCCGAAAAGTACCATTCGGCGATGGTGCCGCACGCCGGGGCCGACAGCGCGGTGTTCCGCTCGGTGGCCGCACTGGGCGCGCGGCTCGACGGGCTCGCACCGCTGGCCGGGACGCGCCGCAAGCCGGCACCGGTGGCGATCCTGTTCGATTGGGAGTCCTGGTGGGCCAGCGAGCAGGACTCCCATCCCTCCTCGCTGCTGCGCTACCGCAAGGAGGCGCTGGACTGGTACTCGGCGCTGCTCGCCTGCGGCGTGCGCGCCGACGTGGTGCCGGTGGGCACCGGGCTTGAGGGCTACCGGATGGTGGTCGCGCCCGTCCTGCACATGGTGGACGAGAACCGGGCCGAGGAGCTGGTCCGCTACACCGAGGGCGGCGGGCACCTGGTCACCACCTACTTCTCCGGCATCGTCGACTCCAACGACCACGCCTGGCTCGGCGGCTACCCCGGGCCCTTGCGCGAGCTGCTGGGCCTGCGCATCGAGGAGTTCGCGCCGCTGCAGCCCGACGAGGAGGTCCGCCTCGACGACGGATCCACGGGCACTCTGTGGAGCGACGACATCACCGTCACCGACCCGAGCACCGAGGTGCTTGCCTCCTACGCCGACGGGCCGCAGGCCGGGAAGGCGGCCATCACCCGCCGCAGCGCCGGGCCGGGTTCGGCGGCCTACGTGTCGACACGGCTCGGCCCGGAGGGCCTGGCCGGGCTGCTGCCGGGGCTGCTGGCACACGCCGGGGTCTCCGGCGAACTGCCGCCCGCGCTGCGCGGACGCGTGGAACTGGCGGTGCGCACCGACGGCGGCGGCGGTGCCGGCAGTGGCGGCAGTGGCGGCGGCGCGGAGTACTGGTTCGTGGCCAACCGCACTGCGGCAGAGGTGGACCTGGCCGAACTCGGCGGGGATATCGCCGACCCGGCGGGCCTGCCGGACGGCGCCCGCATCCTGCCCCCGCGCGGCATCGCGGTCCTGCGGCACCCGGCGGACTAAGGGCCGCCCGGCCACCCGGCTTACCGTTGATCATGCAGAAATTCCTGGATTTCAAAGCTCAGACAGGCATTTCCGCATGGTCGCCACCGCCGGGCGGGCCGCGGAGCCGGAACCACACGGTTCCACCGGTGTCCCGGTCCGGAGCGGTCGGGCCACCCCGAGGCCGTCAGTGCCGCGGCCCGCGGCCCGCGGACCAGTGGTGATCCAGTTCAAGTGACTCAGGTCACACAAACGTCCGCCCGCATCCCGGGCTGCTCGCAAACCCCGCCGCACACGCGGATCCGGGTCGGCGCCGACACCGGCCGCCGGGTTGCGAGAGCCGCCGCTTCCGCGGATCCGCAGCGCAGGGGATTGACATCCCAAAGGGCGGTCCACATCATTCCGGCATGCCAAATGGATCCGCGGTTGCGGAAATAGAGAAAACCCGCCGGGGAATCCTCGCCCACCAGATCGGCGGGGCCGCCTACCCGCCGGCGGCCGGTCGGGGGCTGCCCGTCGACGATCCCGCGACCGGTCGCCGCATCGCCGAGCAGGCGGCCGGCGACGCCGCCGACGTCGAGGCGGCCGTGGCCGCGGCCGAAACGGCGGCTGACGAGTGGGCGCGTATGGAGGTCTCCGCCCGGAGCCGGCTGCTGCACCGCTTCGCCGATGCCATCGACGAGCACGCCGCGGAGTTGGCCGAGCTCGACGTCGCCGACACCGGAAAACCACTCGCGGTCGCCGCCGGGTCGGTCGGCCGCGCGGCGGACACGGTGCGCTGGTATGCCGGGTGGGCACGGACCCTGCGCGGGGCGATGATCCCGGTGACCGAAACCGAGCTGACCTACACCAGCTACGAGCCCTACGGCGTCGTCGCCGCGATCATCCCGTGGAACTACCCCGCATCCAACTTCGCGACAAAGGTCGCACCCATCCTCGCCTGCGGCAACGCGGTCGTGGTCAAACCGGCCGAACAGGCACCCCTGGTACCGCTGCGCATGGCGATGCTGGCGGCGGCGGCCGGGCTGCCGGCGGGCCTGGTCAACACCGTGACCGGGGACGGGCCGACCACCGGCGCCGCGCTTGCCGCCCACCCGCGCATCCGGAAGATCGCGTTCACCGGCAGCAGCGAAACCGGCAGGGCCCTGGTCCGCAACGGCAGCGACCTGGTCCGGTCCTTCACGCTGGAGCTCGGCGGCAAGACCGCCTCGCTCATCCTGCCCGACGCCGACCTCGACACCGCCGCCGACGCCGCCGTGCACACGTCCTTCGCCAACAGCGGGCAGACCTGCACCGCGGGCAGCCGGGTCCTCGTGCACGAGGACGCCCACGACGCGCTGGTCGAGCGGATCCTGCGCCGGACCGAAGCGCTGGGCGTCGGCGACCCCCGCGACCCCGGAACTCACGTCGGGGCGCTGATCTCGGCCGAACACCTGCAACGCGTGCTCGGCTACCTCGAAACCGCCCGAACCGACGCCGTCGTGCGCGCCGGCGGCCACCGCCTGCACCCCGCCGGGTTCGAGGACGGCTGGTGGGTCGCGCCGACCGTCGTCGACCGGGTCCCCCCGGAGTCGCCGCTGTTCCGCGAGGAGATCTTCGGCCCGGTGCTGACCATCACCGGCTACCGCGACCTCGACGAAGGGATCGCGCTGGCCAACGACACCGAGTACGGACTGGCCGCCACGGTCTGGGGCAACCGGCCCGACCAGGTCAGATACGCGGTGCGTGCACTCGACGCCGGAATCGTGTGGGCGAACACCATCCACCGCTTGCACCCCGCCGTGCCCTACGGCGGCCGCCGCCAGTCCGGGGTCGGGGTCGAACTCGGCGCTGAGGCGCAGTACGAGTACATGCTCCCCAAGACCGTGTGGCTCGGCGACACCGGCTGGAGGTCGCCGTGGGCGTAGGAGGGGACGCGCCGGCGCCGCTGCGGACCGTCGACCGCGCGCTCCAGGTACTGCTGGAGTTCGACTCCGCCCACCCGCACTGGCGCTCGACCGAGCTGGCCCGCCATCTCGGCTGGGACAAGTCGGTGACCAGCCGGCTCCTTGCCACGCTCGCCCACCGCGGCTTTCTGGTGGCCGACCCGGAGAACCGCGGTTACCGGCTCGGCCCCGCGGCCTATGAGCTGGGCCAGCTCGCCGCGCGCGACAACCCCCTGCTGACCGTCGCCCGGCCGCTGCTGCGCGACCTGGCCCGGCAGACCAGGGAGACCGCGCTGTTCACCGTCCCCGATGGCGACGAGGCACTGTGCCTCGCCGCCATCGAAGGACCCGCCGCGGTCAGGTACTCCACCCAGGTCGGCGGCCGGATACCCGGAAACGCCGGCGCTGGCGCCAAGGTGCTGTTCGCTTGGCGCAGCGAACGCGAGCAGCGGGCGCTGTTCGGCCAACGCACGCTGGCCCACTTCACCGACGAGACCCCCACGGAGTCGGCGGCGCTGCTGGCGGAGTTCGCGCAGATCCGCGCCGATGGGGCCGCGGTCAGCCGGGGCGAGCTCGACGCGGAGGTCGGCGCGGTCGCCGTGCCCGTGTGGAGCGGCACCGAGGTGGTCGCCGCGTTCAGCGCGGTGGGCCCGCTGAACCGGGTGCTCGGCAGGCGCACCGAACTCACCGCACTGCTGCAGGAGCGGGCCGGCGCCGTCACCGCCCGGCTCGCCGCCGGCTCGGGACCGGTCGGCGCCGCCACCGGCACCACCGCCGAGGACGCCGACACCCGCGGCTGACACCGGCCGCCGGGCCCAGGCCGCCCGCCACCCGTGATCCCCCGCCCGGGTTCTCACCCCCTTTTCGCACAAGGAGTTCCCGCCATGGAAACCTCTGCCACGGTCATCGCCGTCTTCGTCGCCTACTTCCTGCTGGTCCTGTTACTGGGCATGTACCACCGGAAGGGAATCGCGACCCAGGAGGACTTCTCCGTCGCCGGTCGGAAGGTGTCGTTCTGGCCCATGATCGGCACCGTGGTCGGCACCAACATCGGCGGCGGCACGCTCGTCGCCGTCACCGCCGGGGCCTACGAAACCGGGCTGACCGCCGCCGTGCCGTTCCTCTCCGCCTACGCGTTCACCATGGTCTGGGCGCTGCTCTTTGTCCGCTACATCAACCGCATCAAGCAGTTCACGCTGCCCGACTTCTTCGCGCTGCGGTTCGGCGAACGGGTGCGGGTACCGGCGGCGGTGTTCACGATGGCCCGCTCGGTGGTGCTGACCGGCATGCAGATCCTGGCGATGGCCGGGGTGATGTCGGTGGTCCTGGGCTGGTCGATGGAACTGTCGATGATCGTGTCGGTCCTGGTCACCGTCGTCTACTGCCTGATGGGCGGCATGCGTTCGGTCATCGTCACCGACGGCGTGCAGACCATCCTGCAGACGATCGGCCCGATCGTGTTGGTCATCGCGCTGTTCGCCGATGTCGGCACCGCACCGCTGACCGAACCCTCGGTGGCCGGAACCTGGAACCCGGCCGCCACCGGATGGGGCGTGTTCTTCGGTGTGATCGCCGCATCCGGCCCCTACTACTTCATCTACCAGCCCATGTGGCAGCGCGCCTACGCCGCCAAGGACGAGCGGACCGCGTTCCGCGGGATGACCATCGGCACGCTGCTCTCCTTCGCCAGCCTGCTGCTGCCGGTACTGGTCGGTGTCCTGGCGCGCGACATGGTCCCCGACAGCGTCGCGCCCGAACAGGCCCTGTCGTTCCTGTACCTGAACCAGATGCCCACTTGGATCGGCGCGCTGTTCGCGGTCTCCCTGATCGGGTCGATCATGTCGGTACTCGACTCGATGGTGCTGGACGCGACCGCCAACTTCGTCCGCGACATCTACCAGAAGCGGATGGGCGTCAACGACCAGGCGCGGTTGGTCCGCGGCGCCCGCCTGTGCACCATCGCGGTGTGCGGCATCGGCCTGCTCCTCGCCTTCACCATCCCCGACCTGAGCCAACTGTTCGTGCTCGGCAACGGAGTCGCCACCGGCGGCCTGTTCGTGGTCGCCGTCGCCGCGTGGCTGTCGCGGCGCGCGACCGCCACCGGCGCGTGGTGGGCGATCGTCGGCGGGGGAACCGCCACGGTTGCGGTCGCGGTCGCCTCCTGGGTGGTGAACGGCGACCCCGCCGCCGGGTTCCTCGGCATCACCCCGGTCTACGCCGCGTTCCTGGTCGGCGCGGCCGCCCTCGTCATCGGCAGCCTCCTGTCCAAGCCCGACCGCGCCGCCGACCCCGACGCCACCCACATGGCGTCGCAACGCAGCAGCACCGCCGCCGCCGAACCCCCCGCGGCGCACGCACCGCAACCCAACCGAGAAGAGGGGCACCAATGACCGAACCGACCCGAATAGCAGTACTCGGCCTGGGATTCATGGGCCGGCGCTACGCCGCGATCGCCGCCGACCTCGCCGGCGCCCGCCTCACCGCCGTGTGCGACGCCGACGAGGGCCTGGCGACCGGCACGGCCGAGCAGTACGGCGCCACCGCCTTCACCGACCACCGGCGGATGCTCGATTCCGGTGCCGCCGATGCCGTGATCGTCGCCCTGCCGGAGTCCGCGCAGACCGATCCCGCGATCGCGGTGGCTGCGGCCGGCCTGGACCTGCTGCTGGAGAAACCCGTGGCGAGCACCCCGGCCGATGCCGAGCGACTGGCCGCCGGACTCGACGGCACCGCGGGCACCCACGCCGCTGCGCACCTGCTGCGGGCCGACCCGCGGTACCAGGCCGCAGCCGCAGCCGCTGCGCAGCCGGACTTCGGTCCGGTCGTGCACATCACCGGCGTGCGGCGCAGCCGGCAGCAGACGGCGCGGCGGGTCGCCGGGCGCACCTCGCTGCTCTACTACCTCGGCGTCCACGACTTCGACGCCGTCGCGTGGCTGGCAGGCAGCCCCGTCCGCACCGTCCACGCCATCGCAAACCGGCCCGGCGGCTGGGAGTGGGACGTCGACGCGACCACGCTCGTCTCGCTTACCTGCGGCAACGGCGCGGTCGCCTCATTGGAACTCACCTGGGTCGTCGCCGACACCAGCCCGCGCGGTCTGGAAACCCGCATGTTCGTCGCGGGAACGGGCGGGAGCCTGGAGATCGGCGGCGGCGACGAGGTCATGGTCGCCACCGCCGCCGGGCAGCAGGCCCACGACGCGCTGCACTGGCCCGCGGCCGGCGGACGCGTCGTCGGGTCGCTGCGCAACCAGGTGGAGCAATGGGTCGCCGCGGCGCGCGGGCGCGGCAGTGCCGCCGCAACGATCGAGCAGGGCCTCGCTGCGGCGCGGGTCGCGTTCGCGGTCGAGGAGTCGCTGCGCACCGGACACCCCGCGGAGGTCGCACAGTGACCGGGAACGGACCCGGCGGCAGCACAGCCGCAGGCGGCAACGGAGCAGGAAACAACAACCGAGCCGGCAGCGGCAACGCAGGCGCCATCAGCACCGCCTACCTCGACGCTCTGCGCGAGACCACGGCACAGCGGGTGCGCCAAGCCGAGCCGCCCGGATCACCGCACCAGGGCGCCGGCGCAGCGGTGCACGACCGCCTCGGCGCCGCGGTCCGGCGCGACCGGTCCGACCTGCTCGCCCTCAGCCGCGACCTGCATGCCCACCCCGAGCCGGCCTACGAGGAGCACCATGCGGTCGCGGCGGTGGCCGCGCTCCTGCGGCAGCGCGGCCACGAGGTGCAGACCGGCGCGTTCGGGTTGCCTACCGCGTTGCGGGCACGCGCCGGGCACGGCTCGCCCAGGGTCGTGGTCATGGCCGAGTACGACGCGCTGCCCGGCATCGGCCACGGCTGCGGACACAACGTCATCTGCGCCGGTGCGGTCGGCGCCTGGCTGGCGCTGGCCGACCGGATCGGCGAACTCGGCGGGACCGTGGAACTGTTCGGCACACCCGCCGAGGAAGGCGGCGGCGGCAAGGCGCACATCATCGCCGCCGGCGGGCTCGACGGAGTGGACGCCGCTGTGATGGTGCACCCGTTCAGCTACGACGTCGCGACCCTGCCCTTCCTCGGTCGGCGGGCGGTCGACGTCGTCTACCGCGGTGCCGCAGCGCACGCGGCGGCAATGCCGTTCATGGGGCGCAACGCTCTCGACGGCGCGGTGGGCGCCTACAACGGGATCGCGGCACTGCGCCAACACCTGCCGGCCTCCGACCGGGTGCACGCCATCATCAGCGACGGCGGTGACCGCCCGAACGTGGTGCCGGCTCGTGCCGCACTGCAGCTCTTCGCCCGCTCGGCCCACCCGGCGACGCTGGAGGACCTGTGCGCGCGCCTGGACGCGGTCTTCGACGGCGCCGCCCGGGCCACCGGCACCAGCGTCGAGGTGACCTGGGATCCCGTGCCCGCGTACCTGCCGCTGAAGCACAATCACGCACTGGCGGGGCGGTGGGCGCACCACATGGCCGGCCGCGGCCGCCGGGTGCTGCCCGACGGGGTCGTGCCCGAGACGTTCGCCGTCTCCACCGACTTCGGAAACGTAAGCATGCAGGTGCCGTCCATCCACCCGATGATCGCCATCGCGCCGCCGGACGTGTCGCTGCACACCGAGGAGTTCGCCCGCTACGCGGGTGGGGCCGAAGGCGACGACGGCGCCATCGCCGGAGCGCACGGGCTTGCGGCCACGGTCGCCGACTTCCTCGCCGACCCGGAGCTGCGCGCGGCGGCACGGGCCGAGTTCGCCGCGGGGAGCGGCGGTTGATCAAGGCGAGGGCGCCGCGGCGGCGGGCTCGGCGGGCTCGGCGGGCGCGGTGCGGTCGAGCAGGTGCAGGTAGTGGTCGAGCCGGGTGGCCGCGGTGAGCATGGCCCGGCCCCGCGCGGTGAGCTTCTGCTGCCAGTCGTCGAGCGAAGCCGACAGCGAGCCGGTGCCGCCGGCCGTGCGGACCTGGTGGACCACATCGGCGATGTGGTCCAGCAGGTAGCCGCCGCGCCGGAGGAGGTGGGCGAGCTCGGCATCGCGGATGTCGCCCGGTCCGAAGACGCGGTACCCGGTTTCCGGGTCCCGCGCAGGGGCGATGATGCCCGCATCCTCCCAGTTGCGCAGGGTTGCCGGGGTGACCCCGAGCCGGTGGGCGAGTTCGCCGATGGTCCGGACATCGGGGCCGATCGGCCGGTCGGCGGCGGTGCCGGACTCGGCGGTCAGGTGGTCCACGGCCTTGCGCACCCCGTCGAGGGTTTCGCGGTCGCGGAGCAGTTGGCTGTGGCCGCCGTCGATGATCGCCAGCGCATGGTCGAGCCCGCCGCCGTGCAGCGCGTTCATGATCCGGCCGGCGGCCGCGTAGCCGTAGGCCGGCACGAGCGCAAGGTAGGCACGCAGCGCCGCCGCGTGCGCCTCGGTGTAGATCCGGTACCCGCTGGCCGTCCGCTCAGCGGGCGGAACGAACCCGTCGCGCTCGTAGTTGCGGACGGCCTGGGTCGAGATGCCGTGCTCGCGCGCGAGGTCGGTCGGTCGCATGGTTATCACCCGATTGAGACTTTACTGCATGCCCGGCCTGGAAGGGTCGGCGAAGCCTCAACGGGACTGCGGTGCCGGATTGCGGAGACGGTACGGTCCCGTTGGTCATCCGATTCCTCCTGGTGTTCGGTTCGAGGCCGGCCATCCGGGAGAGCCTGCTTGCGCACCTCACCCGGTCGCGCCATACGGCCTGATTCGGTCGCCCGAAACCGAGGCCAGACCCCGGCGCCGCGGCGGCCGGGGACCCGCTCGCCGTTCCGGGCGAGCGCCCGTGCCACCAGAATCCGGCGGCGGCGCCGGCGGCGGCCGCGGGCGCCCCGCCGGCCGCGGGACCCGCGCCCGGCAGCCGGGGCTTGACCGCGGTACCAATGGCGGTGGCATCCTGGTCGCGCTCTCCCGCGGTGACCCGACGCGGCAGGCGATTCACCGACCCACCCCCGCCCCGAGGATCCCCCATGACCGCCGTGCCCGCGCGCGCCCGCGTCCTCGCCGTGCTCATCGCCGTTGCCCTCGCCATTTCGACCACCGCCGCCATGGCGCTGCCCGCGCCCGCCGCCCTTGCCGACACCCGGCACAGCGGCGACCTGCACCTGGCGTCCAACCCCGACTGGATGAGCCGCCTACCGGACGGCACCGGCCTGGCCGCGCTGTCCATCCCGGGCACCCACGACACGATGGCCTACGACGCCTCGATCATCTCGCTGACCCAGGAAAGCCCGCTGCCCGAGCAACTGGACGCCGGTGTGCGGGCCCTGGACATCCGCACCCGCCACCACAACGACGCGTTCCCCATCCACCACGGGTCGGAGTACCTGCACGCCAACTTCGCCGACGTGGTCGCCGCCACCACCGACTTCCTGCGCGCGCACCCCGGCGAGACGGTCCTGATGCGGGTGAAACAGGAGCACACCGCCGAGGGGAACACCCGCAGCTACCAGCAGACCCTGGACTGGTACATCAACGGCAACCCGCAGACCCGCGACCGGCTCCAGCAGCACCTGTGGCGGCCGCCGGCCGGCTACGACGGGCGGATCCCCACTCTTGGCGAGGTACGGGGCCGGATCGTCATCCTGCAGGACTTCGGCGCCGACCGCGCCTACGGGCCGCTCTGGAACGGCGAGCGGCTGGACATCCAGGACGACTACCACCTGCCCACGGTGTTCGACATCCCGCAGAAGTGGGACGCCGCCCGCGCCCACTTCGAGCGCACGGACGCGGGCAGCCCTGACGTCCTCTACGTCAACCACCTCAGCGGTTCGGGCGGAGCGTTGCCCACCTCCATCGCCCACGGCACCCTCGGGATCGAGGGCATGAACTCGCGTGCGCTGAACCACTTGGCCGCCGGGAACGTACAGCGCACCGGTATCGTCATGGCCGATTTCCCCGGCCCCGATCTGGTGGACGCCATCATCGGCCGCAACTCCCGCTGACCCGGCCGGTAGAGCGGACGCGGGAGAGCAGGCCGGGAGCCGGCCCGGGGGAGCGGGAATCGCGGAACGGGCCAGTGGCGCGGCGCTGACACCGGTGCCGCAGGGCCCGGCGAACCGGCGACTTCGCCGAAGTACGCGCATGGACAGGGCGCAACGTCGTACCATCCTTACGCAGCGTCACGAGTAATCGGCGGGCGCGCCTCCCACCAGCGGCGCCATCCCATCCCCGCACCCCGGCCGTTCCTCAGCGTTGCCACGCCCACAGGCAGGAGCGCACCGATGAACGAAACGCCCGAATGGATGAAGTCCGGCGCCTCGGCCGATGCCGCCGCGCGCGACATCGACACCAGCGTCGCCCATCCCGCCCGGATCTGGGACTACTGGCTCGGCGGCAAGGACAATTTCGCCGCCGACCGCGACACCGGCAACCGGATCCTGGCCGCCATCCCCACCATGGTCAACAACGCGCGCGCCGACCGCGCCTTTCTCGGCCGGGTGGTGCGCTACCTGGCCACCGAGGGCGGTGTGCGCCAGTTCCTCGACATCGGGACCGGTATCCCCACCGCCGGCAATACCCACGAGATCGCCGCCGGTGTCGCGCCCGGGTCCCGCGTGGTCTATGTCGACAACGACCCGGTCGTGCTCACCCACGCCCGCGCGCTGCTGACCGGCGGCGGGGACGTGACCACCGACTACATCGACGCCGATCTGCGCGAACCCGGTCCCATCCTCACCGGCGCCGCGCGCACTCTGGACTTCACCCGCCCGGTGGCCATCATGCTGCTGGGCATCTTGGAGTTCGTCCCCGATGCGGTTCAAGCGCGGGCGCTCGTCAAGCGGCTGCTGGAGGCCGTGCCCAGCGGCAGTTTCCTGGTGGTCTCGCACTCCACCAACGAGGTCGACCGCGAGGGCATGGACGAGGCGGCCCGGCTGTGGAACGCGTGCGGCTCGACCCCGCTGACCCTGCGTAGCACCGCCGACCTGCGCGAGCTGCTCAAAGGGCTGCACCCGGTGGAGCCCGGTGTGGTCTCGTGCGCGCTCTGGCGCCCCGACCCCGCGGACGTGGGCACTCCCGCACCGGTCGCGCAGTTCTGCGGCGTCGGCCGCAAGCCCTGACCCGCCCCGGCGGCGGGCGCACCTGCCCCGCCGTCGGCCGCCGTCCGCGGTCCCGGCGCCCGCCTGTGCCGCCGACCCGGCAGCGCCGGTGCCCAGCGCCGCTGCGTCGCGCAGCGGCACGGCACGGATAGCGGCGATCGGCTTCCCCTGAAAGGGAGGGAAGGTGGCCGGGCACGGCATCCGGGCCCGGGCGCCGCCCCCCGGAACACAGCCCCATTCCGTTCGCTACTTGGAAAAGGGCAACCCGCTACTGCCCGTTGCCGCCCGGGTGCCGCTTTCCCCGGCATTCGGCCGGCTCAGGTGTGGTTGGAACCGGTGGCGTGGTGATGGGGGATGTCGTGGACAGCGTGGTCGGCGTAGCCCAGGGCTTCGTTGACCAGGGCGGCCAGGTGGTCGCTGGTGATGCGGTACTGCATCCTGCGGCCCTCGCGCCGGGCGGTGACCAGGCCGGCCAGCCGCAGCCGCCCCAGGTGTTGCGAGACCGACGAACGCGACGCGTCCACCTTCGCGGTCAGGGTGGTCACGTCGTGTTCGTCGCTGAGTAGCCGGAGCAGGTGCAGCCGGGTGGGATCGGCCAGTAGTCCCAGGACCTCGGCGGCGGCGCCGTACTGCTCCTCGGAGCCGGGAGCGGTGGTCTCGTTGTCATGTGCGCGCATATTTGCATAATCTCGGCTGGAGAGGCCTGGACGCAACCCGCCCGGCCTGCGACCTCCAGACGAAGGGCCGGTCCCCATGGGCGCACAGCACGAGCACCACCAGCACGGCCACGGCCATGCCCATGGCAACGGCGGTACCGATGCTCACGGCCACGGCCACGGCCACCGGGGCGGGCGCGGCACACGGGCGGTCTGGGAGCGGGTGCGCCACGCCCTCACCCCGCACAGCCACGACACCGCCGACCGGTTCGACTCCGCGCTGGAGGCCAGCCGGTTGGGGGTGCGCACCCTGGTGTGGTCGTTCCTCGCGCTCATGGCCACCGCCGCCCTGCAGGCCCTGGTCGTTGCCGCGACCGCCTCGGTGGCGCTGCTGGGCGACACCATCCACAACTTCGCCGATGCCTTGACCGCGCTCCCCGTCGGCGCCGCGCTCCTGCTGGGGCGGCGCGCGGCCACCCGCCGGTTCACCTACGGGCTGGGCCGCGCCGAGGACCTGGCCGGGGTGATCGTGGTGGCGCTCATCGCCGCTTCGGCCGCGGCGGCGGGATACGAGGCCATCCGCCGCCTGGCCGATCCCCAGACCGTGAACCACCTGTGGGCGGTGGCGGCGGCCGGCGTGATCGGTTTTGCAGGCAACGAGCTGGTCGCCCGCTGGCGCATCCGCATCGGGCGGCGCATCGGCTCGGCCGCGCTGGTCGCCGACGGCGCCCACGCCCGCGCCGACGGGTTCACCTCCCTGGCGGTGGTGGGCGGCGCGGCCGGGATGGCGCTGGGTTTCCCCCTGGCCGACCCGCTGATCGGTCTGGCCATCACCGTCGCGATCGCGTTCGTGGGCTACGGCGCGGCCCGGCAGGTGGGCGGTCGGCTGCTGGACGCCGTGGACCCGGCCCTGGTCCAGGCGGCCGAGGACGCCGCCGCGGCGGTTCCCGGGGTGGCCGGTGTCGGGCAGGTGCAAATGCGCTGGACCGGTCACAGCCTGCGCGCCGAACTCTCGATCAGAGTGCAGGCGGGCCTGAGCGTCGCCGAGGGGCACGGCATCGCCCACCGGGCCGAACACGCACTGCTGCACGCCCTGCCCCGGCTCGCGACCGCCGTGGTGCACGTCGAACCCGACCGCGGCGCCCAAGACGCCCACGGTGAATTGGCGCACCACCACCGGCCGTAAGGATGCGGTGTACGGCCTGCGGCCCCGCCGGGCCGCCGCCGCTCAGCCGTGCGGTGCCGTGGCTCGCAGGCCGGCCAGCACCACCGCGACGATGCGCTCGGCGTCGGCGCGGGTGAACGCGCGCACGCCGCGGTTAACGATGAGGTGTACCGGGCCGGAGAGCATCTCGCCGAGAAACGAGCTGTCGACCGGGGGGAGTTCGCCCCGCTCGACAGCGGCGTCCACCCGTTGCCGCATGGCGGCCACGCGGTGCTCCAGGATCCTGGCCACCGCTTGGCGGACGGTGGGGTTCCCGCCGGCGCTGTAGATGGCCAGTTCGAGTGTCCGGCCGAACGGCGTTTCCAGCCCACCGGCAATGTCCATCAGGAACTCCGCCAGATCCCGGTGGAGATCGCCGGTGTCGGCGACCGATGCGAGGTCCTCTGCGAAGTCCAGCAGGGCTTCGACGACCAGTTCCTCGCGGTCGGGCCAGTTGCGGTAGACGCTGGTCTTGTGCACGCCGGCGAGCTCGGCGACCTCCTCGTAGCGGAAGCCCGCGATGCCGTCGCGTGCGACGAGTTCGGTGGTGGCGGCGAGGATCTGCGCTCGCACCCGCGCGTTGCGGCCGCCGGGGCGCCGCGCCGGCGCCTGGTCGGCGGTCCGGTCGGTCACGCCTGCTCACCTCCTCCATCTCACTCCGGGGTCGATTGTCGCCACCTTGGTCGTTGCGGTGCAAGCCGGTCGCCAGTAAGCTGCTAAAAGCAACAGTTCGTAGCTTTAGTGCAGCTTTAGTGTCCGGGTTGCCCAACCGCGCCCCGTCTGCCGACCGCCGACCGTACTGCTCTGCTCTTCCCCCTTGATTTGCCCACCGGCGGGCCGCTGCTGACCCGACCGGCATGTCCACTCAGCCATGTTTGGAGCACAGATCGTGAACATCCTCATTTCCGGAGCCGGTGTCGCCGGCCTGGCCGCGGCGCTTGAGTTCGGCAACCGCGGCCACGACGTCACCGTCGTCGAGTACGACCGCCACCTCCGGCTTGCCGGCACGCCCATCGACATCCGCGGCGATGCGATCGAGACCGCGGGGCAAATGGGACTGCTCGACAAGATCCAAGAGCAGCGGCTGCGGATGACCGAGACCACCTGGTTCGTCGACGGCGACGGCGAGCAGGTGGCCCGAGTCCCCATGGCCCAGATCAGCGACTCCGACGACGACATCGAGATCCTCCGCGCCGACCTCGTCCGCATCCTCGCCGGATCGCTGCCCGACCCCGCGCCGATCCGCTTCAGCGACTCGATCGACACCCTGACCGACGACGGTGACGGCGTGGATGTGCGCTTCGCCTCCGGCCGCACCGGGCGGTACGACGTGGTCATCGGTGCCGACGGCCAGCACTCCGCGGTGCGCAAGCTGGTGTTCGGGCACGAAAGGGACTGCGCCCGCCACCTCGGCGTCTACATCGCGATCGCCGCCCTCCCCAGCGAGGCGGGGAACAAGGGCTTCAACTCGATTTACAACGTCCCCAGCCGGATGGCGGGCATCTTCCGCTACAAGGACACGGCCTTGGCGGCCTTCCAGTTCCGCTCGGAGCCGCTCGACTACGACCGCCACGACCGGGACGCCCAGAAGAAGATCCTCACCGACATCTACGCGGACCACACGTCGTGGCGAATCCCGGAACTGCTCGATGCGGTCCGCGACGACCCCGAGTTCTTCTTCGACTCCGCGAGCCAGATCGACCTGTCCACGTGGCACCGCGGGCGCGTCGTCCTGATCGGGGACGCCGGGTACAGCGCGGCCTTCCTCTCGGGCCGGGGCACGTCCCTCGCGCTCACCGGCGCTCGCTTTCTCGCCGAAGAACTCGACCGGTGCGGCGGCGACCACACCGCCGCGTTCGAACGCTACGAGGCCCGCCAGCGCCCCTACGTCACCTTCGCCCAGAACAGCGTCAACGACGGCCGCGACCGCATCCTGCCGGTCACTTGGGCCGACATCGCCGCCCGCAACGAGGCCCTGAAAGCGGCAGCGGGCACCGACGCGAGCTGAACCCGCCCAACGGGACCGCGCGACCTTACCCTCCGATGTCCTAGAGAGACCTCACCGTGAAAACGCTGGAAGAGCCTGATCCCAATGCTCAGGAGCACCGCTGGAGCAAGCGGTTGGTCCTGTGGGTCGCCGTTCTCATCCTCGCCAACATCCTGGCCGACATGGCCATGGGATCCACCAACCTGGTCATCAACCAACTGCTCGCCGCCTTCGACACCGATCAGATCGCCTGGCTGAGCCAGAGCGGGCTACTGTTCGGGGCCATCTGGTCGCCGCTGCTCGCAAAGGCCTCCGACATCTTCGGCCAGCGCCGGATGCTCATCGTCACGCTGCTGACCACCTGTGTGGGTGCGCTGATCTGCATGGCAGCACCCAACCTCGGGATTTTCCTGTTCGGGCGTTTTCTGCAGGGCACGGCCTTGGCCTCGATCTTCATCACGGTGGCCCTCATCCGCCACCTGTGCGCCTCGAAGGTGGCACTGTCCGCGATCGGGTTCGTGACGGCCGGTGCGTCGATCGGCGGGATCTTTGAGCCGCTGGTGATGCAGCCGGTCATCGACGTCTTCGGCTACCGCAGCGTGTTCGTCGCCGCGGGCGTGCTCGCCATCGTGGCCGCGATCTCGGTGCGGGGCATCATCCCCGAGCCGCCGGTCCGCACCGCCGGCCGGATCGACTGGGGCGGGGCGCTGCTGCTGGGCGGCGGTATGGGCGCCATCCTCGCCTACATCAGCCTTGCCGCGGACTACGGGTGGCTGTCGGTGGGCATGCTCGCGCTGCTGGGGGCCGGTGCCGCCGCGTTGGGCGGTTGGGCGTTCGTCGCGCTGCGGGTCACCGAGCCCATCGTCGACATCCGCGCTCTCAGCCGGCCCATCCTGCTGACACTGCTGGCCCTGGTGCTGGCCGCGGGCGCCTTCCGGGGCATGTTCCTGCTCACGGCCACCATCGCCGAGGTACCCGCCGATTGGGGACTCGGCTACGGGATGGGCGACGGAGAGGGCAAGGCGGCCCTGTTGGCCATCGCGCAGTTGGGCCTGTTCGTCGGCGGTATTGCCGCCGGGTGGCTGGCGGGGCGGTTCGGGACCATAAAGCCGTTCCTCGTCGCCATCGCTGTCGGGACAGTGGCGACCTTCGGGATGCTGCTGGGTGCGTCGGTGTTCCCGCTGGCGGTCGTCTGCGGCGCCGTGGTCGGCATCGCCGCCGGCGCGATCTCGACCTCCGGCTACAACCTGGCGACCGACCTTGCGCCGCCCGAGCGCCAGGGTACGGTCTCGGGTCTGGTGTCGGTCATGTTCGCCTTCGGCTCGGCCCTGTTCACGTTCGTCGGCGGCGAGATCCTCAAGGCCACCCGCATCCCCGACGGGCCTGTTGTCAGCGGCGCCCCGGTGAGCACGGCGACCGGCGTGTACTCCTACATCCTGCTGGCCGGCGTGGCCTTCGCACTCGCCATGGTGCCCGCGGTCATCCTGGCGCGCGGGCGGCGCGCCGCATCGGCCGGCACCGCGGCGCCGCAGCATTCGGACGCGCCCACCGTCGGTTCCTGACCGCCCGGATGTAGGCCGGGCCGCGCCGCACGGCGGGGCCCGGCCCGGGGTGAGCCGGCGGTGTCAGCGGGGCTCGGTGGCCTGCTCGATTCGGGCGGCGATGTCGGCGACGCCGTCGAGTTCACCAGCGGCCACGGCCATGATGAAGTCGTAGGCTTCGTCATTGGAGAGGGTCAGCCGCTGGCCGTTGACACCGAGAAACGCGATCGTCGCGGCCAGCGCAAAGCGCTTGTTCCGTCGACGAGCGCATGATTGCCTGCAATCGAGTGCAGCAGTGCGGCCGCCTGCTCCTCCAGGGTGGCGTAGGCGTCGGTACCGAATACCGTGGCGCGGGGCCGCGCCAACGCCGATTCCAACAAGCCGTGGTCGCGGACCTCGACGTCCTTGCCGATTGCCCGCTCAGCAATGTGAAGCAGCTCGGACAGGCCCAGGTGAATCACCGACCGAGCCGATCCAGAGCTTCGGCGTAGCGCGGAAGTTCGTCGTCCAGCACTTGGTGGAGGAGCTCGGAGCGGCTGTGGTTCTCGACATATTCGCGAACAGCCTGCCTGGCCACCACATCCTGCATCGAGCGGTCCTCAAGCTCGGCACGGCGGCGTAGCGCATCGGCCTCGGCATCGGACAAGCGCAAAGTCATCGGCATGGAACCACGGTGTCACGAGTGATACCGCTCGGATGGCGTGTGCTACCTGTGCCCCGTCCGGAGGGCCTGCCGCGAACGAACCGCCCCGCGCGCCGGAACCGGTCGGTGCCCGTGCACCGTCCGGTCGCCGCCGCCCGGGGCGGGTACGCCTGGAGCCGGGTCTACCGGCTGGGTGCCGCGGTGCCGGTGCCGGAGTGTTCGGCCAGGACCTCGGCCAGCGGGGTGCGCAGGTGGCAGTTCTCGAACAGGAAGGAACGCATCAGTTCGTCGATCTCCTCCTCGGTGGCACCGCGGAAGAGTTCGGCGAACTCGTCGACCAGCGGCTCTGACAGCAGGATGTGCCGCACGAGCTGCTGGATGTCGCGCGAGGCGCCGAAGGGGAACGGCGCGTAGTCGGGGAACTCGCGGGCGAACAGGTCGCGGACCGGCTGCATGACCTGCGTGATGCCTTCCTCGGTGCCTCCCCAGCAGTCGGCGCCCAGCCGCGCCTTCTTCGCCGCCACCGGCCCGATCCGGCGCCGCCACGGGGAGTCGGGTGCGGCGTAGGCGACCCCCTGCAGCCCGATGTCCTTGTAGAGCCAGATGGCCCAGCTGGCCCCGTAGCGGTCGTAGATCTCCAACTGGTCATTGAGGACCTGGTAGCGCATCGCGTCGCCCTCGGGGTCGCCGGTGTAGACGGGCCCGAACTCGCCCACCCACACGTGCAGGCCGCGGTCCAGCATGTAGGCGCTGCGCCGCCGGAAGGTCTCCTCGAGCACGTCGCGGTCGACGTAGGTGCCGCGGCTCGTCCCGGGGTAGGGGCCGCCGTCGATGAACCCCGGCAGGGCGTAGTCGTGGTTGGTGTAGACGACGTTCTCCCAGGGCTCCCCGAACATGTGGAAGTCCTGGGAGTACCGGTTGCCTTCGAGGAAGATGACGTGGTCGGGATCCTGGGCCCGGATCGCCTCGTACAGCCGCGCGTAGAACGGCATGATCTGCTCTTCGCTGGGGTCGGCCGGCTCGTTGATCGGGTTGTAGCCGGCCACCCACGGGTTGTTGCGGTAGCGGCGGGCGATGGCCTCCCACAGGTGCACCGCGCGGTCCTGGAAGTGCTTGTGCGTCCAGAGCAGGGCCCGGTGCGTGGGGTTGTCGGAATGCCAGTGCTGGTTCTGGTAGCCGGGCAGCGCGTGCAGGTCGATGATGGTGTAGATGCCGTGGCGGGCGCACAGGTCGATGACCCGGTCCAGGTGGTGGAACCCCGCCTCGTCGATCTCGAAGGGGCGCATGTCGTCTTCGAAGTGCCGGTAGTTGATCGGCAGCCGCAGCAGGTTGAGTCCCAGGGAGGCGATGTAGCGCGCGTCCTCCTCGGTGAAGAAGTACTCCAGGAACCGGTCGAAGAACAGCCGGTACTTCTCCTCACCCAGCACCCGCCGGACGGAGTGGCGGTGCGCCTCCTCGTTCGCCGGGTATCCGGTGATGAAGTTCTCCATGTTCATCCACCCGCCGAGGCCGAAGCCGCGCAGGACGACAGGGGTGCCGTTGCGGTCCGCGAGTTCCGGACCGCGGACGGACAGCAGTGCGTCGCCGGTCAAATCCGACTCCTTTCAACCGTGGGCCGGCGCGCCGGGAGCGGGTGCCCCGCGGCGCGCCGGCCGTTTCGAATCACCTGCCGAAGCCGGCAGCCAGGCCTCCGAGAAGCTGCCTGCGGGCGACGATGTAGAGGAGGATGATCGGCAGGGTGGACAGGAACACCGCTGCCATCAGCCCGGGCACGTTGACGCCGTACTGGCCTTGGAACTGCTGCAGGGCCAGTGGGATCGTCCGGACGTTGGAACTCTGGGTCAGCACGAGCGGGAACAGGAAGTTGTTCCACGCTTGTAGCGCGTTGTAGATGACCACGGTGACCAGGGCGGGCCGCGAAAGCGGCAGCACCAGGGTGCGCAGGGTCCGCCGGTGCCCGCCGCCGTCGAGCTTCATCGCGTCGAAAAGCTCGTTGGGGATGTCGCGGATGAAGTTCACCAGGATCAGCACCGTCAGCGGGATGCCGAAGGCCACCTGGGGCGGGATGAGGGCGTAGAGGGTGTCGTACAGACCCATCTCCACGATCAGCAGGTAGATGGGGATGATCGCCGCCTGCAGCGGGATCGCCAACCCCATCAGGAAGGTGTTGAAGACCGCGCGTATGGCCCTGCTGCGGATCCGCGCGATCACATAGGCGGCCAAGAGGCTGACGAAGACGATCAGCGCCACCGACAGCGCGACCACGAACAGGCTGTTCAGGAAGTAGAACCCGAGCCCGCTGCCGAGGACCTCGGCGTAGTTGCCGGCTATCGGTTGCAGCGGCGGCAGCCACGGGCTGCCCTCAAGGTAGTCGCCCTGCTCGCGCAGGCTGCTGATGAACATGTAGTAGACGGGGTAGAACGCCGCCGCGAACCAGACGATCCCCAGCAGCGGCACCAGCGGGAACGACCACCGCCGGCCGCGCCCGGTTTCCCGGCCGGTGGCGGCGGCCGGTCCGGCCGAACTGCCGTGTGTGCGTACCAAGGCTTACGCTCCCTCCGCCTGGCTCTCCATGCGCGAGAACCCCGAGATCCTGAGCAGGGCGAGCGAGAAGGCGAGCCCGAGTACGACCAGCAGAATCGCGATCGCGCTGCCGTAACCGATCTGGGTTTCCTGGAAAGCGGTGATGTACATGTGCATCGGCAGGATCCGGGTGGCGCCTTCGGGGCCTCCGCCGGTGAGGATGAAGACGATGTCGAAGTAGGTGATCGAACCGTTCACGATGAGGATCGAGGACGTGATGATCGTGTACTTGAGCTGCGGCAGGGTGATGGAGAAGAACTGCCGCACCTTGCCGGCGCCGTCGATGCGCGCGGCCTCGTAGAACTGCTGGGGGATCTGGCGTACGGCCGCCTGGTAGAGCAGCGTGTGCAGCGGGATGAACTGCCAGGCGATCACGATGATCACCGCGTAGATCGCGGTGCTGGAGTTGCCGAGCCAGGGCTGGGTGATCGCGTCGGCGCCCACCGCGCGCAGCAGCGAGTTCAGCGCGCCTTGGGGGCTGAGGATCGCCTGCCAGATGAGCCCTACCGCCACGGCCGAGAACAGCAGCGGCAGGAAGTAGAACACGCCAAGCAGGGCCCGATAGCGCTGGTAGCCCGCCAGAAAGACCCCCAGCAGCATGGCGGCCGGGGTCTGGATCAGCCAGGACAGGACGATCACCAGCAGTGTCAGCCGGATGGAGTCCAGGGTGACCGGGTCGGTGAACGCCCGGGCCCAGTTCTCCAGGCCGCTCCACTGCGGCGGGGTTATCCCGTCCCACTGCACGAAACTCAGGCACAGGGCCGCGATCAGCGGCGCCAGGGCGAAAACGGTGAAGAACAGCACCGCGGGCATCAGCAGCAGCGGCGCTCTCCGGTCACGTTGTGCAGACACGAGTCCCCCTGTGTCGGGGTGGGGTGTGTGGGGCCTCGCCGTTGCCGGCGAGGGCGGGCGCGCTCAGCGCTCCATGGTCCGGTTCATGTTCCGCGCGAACTGCTCGGGGGTGATGTTGCGGGAGAACACGCTTCCCAGGTTCGTCAGCAGTTCTTGGGCCGACTCGGGCGGTAATGCCTGGTCCCAGGACAGGTCGAAGTAGGAGGCGTCCTGTACCAGTCGGTAGATGAACAGCAGCCAGTCGGAACGTTCGCTCTCGGCCAGCCGGTCCTCGATGCCGGTGACGGGCGGCGCCATCCCCATGCCGATCAGCCGGTCGACCATGTAGTCGTCCATGACCGCCTCGCCGAGGAACGCCACTGCGTGGTCCCGGTTCCGCGAGGCGGTGGTCAGGGCGTAGAAGTTGGTGAGGTTTCCGGCCACCGCGTCCGGGTCGCCATCGGTGCCCTCCACCGCGGGGAAGGCGAACCAACCCAGCCGCTCCCGGGCGAACTCGGGGGCGTCGGTGACGAACCGCTGGTAGTTCCACGCGCCTTGGAGCAGCATGGCCGCCTGCCCGGAGTACACCAGCTGGGTGTCCTGGTTGATGTCGGCGTTGAGCGCCGAGAACCCGTCGGGGAAGGCTCCGGCCTCGACCAGGTCCTGGATCATGGCGACCGCCTCGCGGATCGCCGGGTGCGACCAGGCGCCGGGTTCGCCGGCGGTGATGGCCCGCAGCGGTTCCCGGCCGCCCACCCGGTTGACCAGGTATTCCAGGTACATCATGTTCGTCCACAGGTTCTGCCCGGCCAGCGAGATGGGGGTCAACCCCGCCTCGGACAGGACCCCGACGGTTTCGAGCAGGTCGCTCCAGGTGGCCGGCGGGCTGAGGCCGTGCTCGGCGAAGAGTTCCCGGTTGTAGAAGAAGACCTTGGGCGCGGTGCCCGACTTGGGGACGCTGTAGATCCGCCCGTCGAAGGTCACCGCGTCCATCACCGACGGAAAGTAGCGGTCGGTGCCCACCGATGCGGGGATGGGTGCGGCCTGTCCGGCATCGACGAAAGCCTTGAGCTGGCCGCCGCCCCAGTTGTAGAACACCTCGGGCGGGGTGCCCGAGATCATCGAGGTCCGCAGCCGGTTCTTGTAGGGGTCGTTCTGGAAGAACTGGACGGTTACGGGGGTTGCGGCGCTGCGGTCGTTGAACCGCTTGGCGATGTCGCGGAGCAACTGCTGTTCGCTGCCTGTTGATATGTCCCAGATCGTGGCTCCTGTGCTCGTCCGGGAGCTGCCGATACCGAACCCGCAGCCGGACAGCAGTAGGGAGAGCGAAGCCGCGGATCCTGCGCGGAGGAGGGTGCGGCGGGAGGGTTCCCTGGCCATGAGCGCGTCCTTCGTGCTCGTGTGTGGCGTTGTGGGCCGAACGGCCGGTGGAGGGTGTCGGGCCGATGGGGGCGGCGGGCCGGTGTGTGCGTGGCGGTGGACCGGTGCGGCCGCAGCGGTGCGGCGCCCGTTGGCATCCGGACCGCTCCGGCGACTCGGAGCGCCGCCGGCACTGTGACGTATCTAATTTGTTCCCAGGCCAAACTAATTTGGTCCAGGGTGGCGGTCAAGAGGCAGGTGTGAACCCGGTCACTGGTCGGCCGGCGCCAACCCGGGGTCGGTGCCCTGCGGCGCCGGCCCCGCCTCCGCCCGAGTCCGCCCGCGCGCACGGGGGCCACTCGGGGGTGCTCCCGGTCGGGCGGGCACCGGTCGGCAGGCGCGGGCGAAGCTCTGTGACGCTTCCCATTCCAGAACCTTATTCTGGGTTCCGGTGGAAGGTGTCGCCGCCGCTTGCCGAGAATGCGGTAAAAGCGCAGCGCACCGCAGTGGTGCCCGCGTGTGCCCTTGTCGGCGGGCACGCGTTCGCGATCCGGAGCCGTTTTCAGGGGCGGAGTAGAGTGTGCTTCGAAAGACCCGGTGAGCAGTTTTGGTGCCTCTGCGAAATTCACCCTTATTTCGACTGACCATCCCTTGTTTCGGTTTCCCAAACGAGGTTGAGAAGGATGTCCCGTGGCCGACACGAACGCCGCCATGCCACCCGCAACCATCGGCGAACGCTCCGTCCCTACACGATTCCGCGAGCTCCACGAGCGTGTGCCGCACCGCCAGGTCCTCGTATTCACCGACGACGACGGCACCGACATCGAGACCATGACGGTGCGCCGCCTGGCCGGCGAGGCCGAACGCATCCGGGCCGACCTGGTGCAGCGCGGCCTGAACCCCGGCGACCGGGTACTGCTGGTACACCTGCCCTCGCTCGACTTCGTCAGTGCCTTCCTGGGTTGCCAGGCGGCAGGCCTGGTGCCCGTTCCGGTCGCCCCGCCCAACCCCTTCCGGCCCGGCCACGACATCGGGGTCCTTGGCGCCATCGCCGCGAATTCCGGCGCCCGGCTGATCCTCAGCCACGGCCCCTACCGTCAGCTGGTCGACGCCGGCGCCCGGGCCAAACCGGCCGAGACCGGCGCACCCGCCTGGCCCGACCTGCCGTGGGCCGACAGCGACGCCCCCGGCCCCAATGCCTGCGACGGCCTCGACCTGCGGCACTGGCACGTACCCGCCGACCTGGACGCCCCCGCGTTCCTGCAGTACACGTCCGGTTCGACCGGAACCCCCAAGGGGGTGGTCGTCAGCCACCGCAACATCCACCACGAACTCGACTCCATCGCCCGCGACCTGGATTTGGGCGAGGACACCATTGCGGTGACCTGGGTCCCGCACTTCCACGACCTCGGCCTGATCAGTTTCCTGCTCAACACCCTCGTGGGGCACTCCGCCCGCACCCACGTGCTGTCCCCGCTCAGCTTCCTGCGCCGGCCCGCCGTCTGGTTCGAGGTCGCCGCCCGGGTGGGCGCCACGCACACCGCTGCGCCCGACTTCGCCTACGACCTCGCCGTGCGCAAGACCACCGCAGCCCAGCGCGCCGGGTGGGATCTGTCGGCACTGCGCGTGGCCGGCTCTTCCGGCGAACTGATCCGGCCGCGCACCGTCGAGCGGTTCCTGGACGCCTTCGCCCCCGCCGACCTCGATCCCGACGTGTTCTATCCGACCTACGGGCTGGCCGAGCACACCCTCAGCCTCACCATGGGCGGCAGCGGACCGCTGCGCGTCGACCCCGACGCCATCCGGCAGGGCCGGGCCGTTCCCGTGGGCGACGACCCCGGCCAACCCGCGGCCGTCTACTACGGCTGCGGATCCAGCACCAAGCCGGGCGCGAGCCTGCGTGTGGTCGACCCCGACACCCACCGGCCGTGCGACCCCGGCCGGGTCGGCGAGATCTGGGCCGACTCGGTGACCAAGGCCCGCGGCTACTGGGACCTGCCCGAAGAGACCCGCGAAACCTTCCAGGCGCGCGTGGCCGACGGCGACCCGCGCGGCTACCTGCGCACCGGCGACCTCGGTTTCATCCACGACGGCGAACTGTTCGTCACCGGGCGCCGCAAGGACATGATCATCATCCGCGGCCACAACCACTACCCGCAGGACATCGAGGACAGCGTCCGCGTCTGCCACCCGCTGATGCGCAGCGGCGGCGTGGCGGCCTTCGCGGTGCCCGCCGAAGAGGGCGACTCCGTCGGCGAGCGGCTCGTCGTCCTGGCCGAGACCAGCCGCGAGGCCTCCGACGAGGAACGTGCCGCGGTGGTGCGCTCGGTCCGCCGCGCGGTCGCCGACGCCCACGGCCTCGGCTGCGACGACGTGGTGGTGGGCGAGCGCGGGCTGGTCCTGAAGACCACCAGCGGCAAGATCCGCCGCAGCGCCTGCCGCGAGGCCTACCTCGGCTCCGCGTCCTCCCGCGCGGCGGCGGTGCAGCGGTGACCGCGCCGGCAGCAGCCGCCGGCCTGCGCATGTCGGCCGGTCGCGACGATCCCGCCATACACGAATTCGACACCGACTTTGCCGCGCTGCTCAGCCGCTTCGAGGTGATGGCGCAGAGCTCCCACCGCACCCGCCGCCGGTTCTTCCACGCCGACGGCACCGCGGTGCGCGGCACGGCCACGTTCGTCGCCCGCGGCGGCCCGGACCCGCACCCCTACTTCGCGCCGGGGCGCAGCGTGCCGGTGTTCGCACGCTACAGCAGCGGTGAGCAGGCCGACGAGGTCCTGCCCGGCACCCGCGGCGTATCGCTGCTGTTCCTGGATTCCGCACACCCCGACGACCCCGGCCGCTCGCCGTTCAACCTGACCCTGAACACCGGCAGCCGGCTGTTCGCGCGCGACGCCGCAATGTTCCACCGGTTCACCTTCGGCACCGACACCGACAAGGAGGAACTGGCCGGGGAGTTCCCAGGGCTGCGCGAGGCGGTGTGGGAGCAGGTCCGCGACCCCGTCTCCTACACCCGCTACCACTACCACTCGCAGGTGCCGCGCCCCTACGTCGACGGCACCGGGCGGCCGTGGCTGGCCCGCTATCGCATCGTGCCCACCGAGGACGCGCCCGACTGCGGGTGGCACGACCCCGGCGGCCTGCGCTTCCCCCTCACCCGGCCGCGCACGCCGGTGCGGGCCCTGGGCGACGACCGGCCGCCGACCCTGCTCAGCGACGAACTGCAGGCCCGGGTCCGTGAAGGCCGGGCCACCGGTCTGCTCCAGATCCAACTGCGCCCCCTCGGCGGCGACGCAGCGGCCAACAGCGCCGGACTCGACCCCTCCCTGCCGTGGCCCGCGGCCGAGCACCCCTTCCGCACCATCGCCGAACTCCGGTTCGACGCCCCGCTCGACCGCCCCGCAGCCGAAGGGCTGGTATTCGACCCGGCGAACGCGCCCGAGGGCCTGGGGATCGCGCTGGCCCGTTCACCCGCTGAGCCGGCGTCGGTCAACCACATCCGTGCCCTCGTCTACCGGATGACCCACCGCGCCCGCACCGGAGCGCCGCCGCCCCGCCCGGCACCCGCCGCGGGGGCGCGGCCGCGGCCCCGGCAAACGGTGTGCATCATCGGCGCCGGCCCCGCGGGCCTCACCGCCGCCCGCGAACTCCAGCTGCTCGGCCACCGCACCGTCGTGCTCGAAAGCGAGCCGGAGGTCGGCGGTAAATCCGCCTCCATCCGCGTGGACGGCCGCGCCTACGACCTCGGCGCCCACATCTGCACGCCGCAGTACACCGAGCTGGCGCGGCTGGCCGCCGAACTCGGTGTCGGCACCGAGGACGCCACACCCTCGCTCGTCCACGACACCGCCGGCGCAACGGCCGGCCGGCCCGACTCCGCCTTCTTCCGGCCCGGGGAGTTCTCGCGCTACGCCCGCCTGCGCGCCGAACGCTTCCCCGGCATCGGGCGGCCCGGACTGGCGCACGCGGCCCGCCCGCTCGCCGAACCCGTGGCCGACTGGCTGGGCGGCAACGGCCTGCAGGCCATGGCCGCCTCCCTCGGAGACGGCTACACCGCCTCCGGGTACGGGCACCTGCGCGGCGACCTGCCCGCGCTGTACTTCGCCAAGTACGCCGAGATGACCGGCCTGTTCTCGGAGCGGCGGCAACTGGCCGGGCACGCGGGCACCTTCACCATCCGCGACGGCTTCGCGCAACTGTGGCGGCGCGTGGCCGAGCACCTGCCGGACGTGCGGACCGGAACCCGTATCACGATGGTGGAGCGCAGCGCCGGCGGCGTGGTCGTACACACCGGCTCCGAACCGGTGCACGCCGACGCGCTGGTGGTCACCCCGGCCCTGGACCGGCTGGCCGCCGTACTCGACACCACCGCGGACGAGCGCGACATCGCCGCCCGGATCCGCACCGTGGACTACTACACCGTGGTGTGCCGGGTATCGGGGCTGTTCCGAGAAGGCTTCTACCTGGTGGGCGAGCACACCGCCGCCGGCGCGGAACCGGGCCACTGCGTCGCCTACCACCACCGCTACGCCGACAGCGACGTCTACACCTGCTACCTCTACGGTGCCGACGGCCTCGACAGCGCGAACATCGGCGCCCGGCTCGGCGCGGACGTCGCCCGGATGGGCGGGCGGGTCGAGGAGGTGCTGCTGGTGCGCCGGTGGCCGTTCATGCCGCACTTCTCCAGCGCCGACACTGCTGCGGGCGTCTTCGACCGCCTTGAGCACCTGCAGGGGCACAACCGCACCTACTACACGGGCGGCCTGCTCGGCTACGAGTTGATCGAGACGACCGTCGCCCACTCCCGCGGACTCATCCGCCGCTGCTTCGCCGATGAGCCCGGCGGCGCGGCCGCAGGCAGCGCCGCCGCAGCCCCGTCCGCCGCGGCGGAGCCGGCCGCCACCGGTGCCGCACCGCCGGCCGGTGCACCGGACGCCGCCGCGATCCAGGCCTGGCTACTGGAACGCGTCGCCGCTCAGGCGGGCGAACCCGTCGATCCGCACGTTCTCTTGGACGACTACCTGGTCGACTCCATGGCGGTCGCCGAGGTGCAGGGGGAGCTTTCGGAATGGCTCGGCTTCCGGGTGTCGCCGACGCTGCTGCTGGAGCTGCCCACCGTCGACGCGGTGGCCCGGCACCTCGCCGAGCTGCTGGGCGGCCGCGCACCGGAGCCGGAGGCTGGCTCCGGGACGGCCGCGGCCCGCACCGCTTGATCGCTTACCCGTTTAACCGGCTTGACCGCCCGATATGGCCTCTACCACCTCAGGAGCTGACATGACCGATTTCCCGGCGGCGACGGCGGTGCACCCGCGAGCCGCGACCGGAACAGCGGAACCGACCGGAACGGCAAGTACGGCCGGCACGTCCGGCACGACCGGCGCGGTGCACGTGTTCGACGCCGTGCTGGATGCGCAGTGGACCGTCAACGGCAAGCCCCAGGGCGGCTACCTGCTCGCGGTCCTCGGCCGGGCTGCGGCGGCGGCCGTGCACGGCCACCCGCATCTCATCGCGGTCAGCGCCGCCTTTGTCGAGGCCGGCGACCCCGGTGACGCTGTCGCAGAGGTCGAGGTGCTGCGGCAAGGGCGCACCTCGACCCAGCTGCGTGCCCGGCTGGTCCAGGACGGGCGGGTGAAAGTGGAGGCCGTGCTCACCCAGGGGCTGCCGGCGGACGGCGAAGCGTGGTGGACCGCGGCCGTCCCCGAGGAACTGCCCGCCGAGGCGGACTGCTTCCTCGCTCCGACGGAGGTCGCCGAACTCGGACTGCGTGCGCCCTACCTGTCGGTGATCGAGCACCGGCTCGACCCCGGCCTGCTGGGCTTCACGGTCGGGCAGCCCTCGGGACAGGGGCTGGTCCGCGGATGGCAGCGCATGGCCGACGGCTCGGATTGGGACCCGCTCAGCGTACTGGTCGCCCTGGACGTCATCCCCTCGGCCATCCTGGACCTCGGCATCCAGGGCTGGGCGCCGACCATCCAGTTCAGCGCCCGCATCCGGCGCCCTTCGGCCGCGGGACCGCTGCGGACCCGGCTGCGCGCCACCGACGTGGGCGCCGGGACCGTGGACTTGGAGGCGCACCTGTGGGACGACAAGGGCCGCCTGGTCGCCGAGGCCACCCAGATCGCGGCCGTGCGGATCCCCGAAACCCCGGCCCCCGGCAGCAGCTAACCGGACATGCCGACCGGTACCGGCTGCCTGATCCATCGGCCACACTCTCCACACCCTCATGCTGCGGCCGGTGCCGGAACCCGCGCCCGGCGGCGCGCCGTCCGCCCGGCCCCTCCCGCATCCGGCCGGATCGGCGCAGAATGGGCTTGCGAACCGAGGAGTGAGGTGACGGCTGTGAACCACGGCGGAACCAAGGGCCCGCAGCGGCGCGGTCGCGCGCTGGAGGCCGTCCTGTGGGTGGTGCAGATCCTGCTCGCGGCCTTTTTCCTGTTCCAGGGCGGCACAAAGCTGCTCGGCTCCGC
The DNA here is from genome assembly GCF_054778995.1 of Streptomonospora sediminis. Taxonomy (NCBI): domain Bacteria; kingdom Bacillati; phylum Actinomycetota; class Actinomycetes; order Streptosporangiales; family Nocardiopsidaceae; genus Streptomonospora; species Streptomonospora sediminis. Next base: position 4,953 of record NZ_BAAGYZ010000018.1, on the reverse strand, counting down.
AGACGCCGTGCGGCTGTTCGACGACATCGGCCTGGGCCAGTGGCTGCGTTACGTCACCGGGGTCTGCGAAGTCGCCGGCGCAGTGGGTCTGCTGATCCCGCTGCTGTCGGGCGCGGCTGCACTGGGCCTGCTGGGGGTGATGGCCGGCGCCACGATCAGCAACCTGGCCACCCCCGGATACCAGGCTTTCGCGGTGCAGACGATGGTGCTCGGCGCAGTGTTCGCCCTGGTGGCCTGGGGCCGTTGGCCGCAGCTCCGCGCGCTGGTGGCGCTGCTGCGGCGCTGATTCCGGTGCTCCGGCCGACCATCGGCCGGCCCGGGTGTTCGGCACGTGCCCGCATGCGGCGGTGCCCGGTCAGGTGCGAGAAGCATCGGGCGCTGCCACCGCGGTCCGCAAGAGCCGGGTGGCCGGTTCCGGCCGGTCCCCGCCCCGGGCCGGGCAGTGCCGCGGGCCAGGGACGGGCAAGGCGGCGCAGACCGCTCAGCAGACGGTCGGGCGGGCGGCCGGCGCCGCTGTTTCGGGGGTGTCGCAGCTGCGCAGCAGCGTGCCGCCGAGGGGAGTGGCCGTGTGGACCACGACGTTGGCCCGCCGGTGGCTGTTGACCAGGCCGGCGTCGCGCAGCGCCGAGACATGGTAACTCGCGGTTCCGGCGGATATGTTGAGGAGCTTGGCGAGTTCGCCGGTGGACCTGCCGGGCTGCGCTGCGGCCAGCACCGCCGCACGGGTCGCGCCCAGCAGCGGCGACAACCCGTCGGAGCCGGGGGCGGGCGGGCTCCCGGCATGGATGATGGGGTAGGCCAGCACCGGCGGCAGGGTCACGTCCGCCAGGGTGATGGGGTAGGTCTGGCAGAAGAACGAGGGGACGAGTGTGAGCCCCTGGCCGTCGAGGTGCAGGTCGCGGTCGACCGGGTAGGCGATCTCCAGCACGGGCCGCCGCCAGGTCATCTGCGGCGACAGTGTCTCCAGCAGCCGTTCGGGCCCGCCGGCGAGCACGGCCTGGGCGCGCTCCGCCCGGTCGGTGTCGACCCGTTCCTGGATGCGGTGCCAGTACGGCGCCAGGGCGTGCCGGTGGTATTCGCCCAGCGCATCGCCCAGTTCGCGCAGGGAGTCGGCCTTGCCGGCCGCGAGATCCCCGGCCCATGCGGGCAGGCGGCTGACCGCGGCCAGTTGGTGCATTTCGCGCCGCACCCGCGTGGTCGGCGTGGACATCACCGTTTCGACGCCTGCGCCGAGGCTGCCGGTCCGCTCCGACGGCGTAAGGAAGTCCGGCATGTAGGACGCGATCGGGGCCAGCGGGACCAGGCGCGCCAGCAGGCCGGGCCGGCACCGGTGGACGATGCGCCCCCGGACCTCGCGGCTCCATTTCTCCATCGCAAGGGTGCGGGGCCGGGTCTGCAGCATGTGCAGACTCAGCACGATCTCCCATAGCGGATCGGCCGCGGGCGTGACACGCGTACGGATCAGATCTTCGCTGGTGAAGTGGATACGGAGCAAGCCTGCGTCCCCCCGGCAACAAGCAATCGGTCTTGTGCGGTGGGACGTTTTGGGCATTGCCGGGGTTCCTCTGTGGCCACATCCTGCCGCAGGTGCGGCGGGCCACGTCCGCGGTGGTGCGGATCGCGGCAGGTCGGCACGCTCGCACCCGCCCCGCGGGCCGGCGGTACCGCCCGCCGGCAGGGTCTTTCGAAGCTGCTCGAAAGACGTTGCCGGGCGCTGGAGGGCCTTGCGAGGATCTGGCTGGTTTTGTGTGGAAAGCCAGATTGCAGTGAATTTATAGGCGCGCAGGCGATTATGTGGCCGCGCAGGTTTCGCAGCCGGGGGGCTTGGCTCATACGGGGGCCGGTCGTGCCCGGGCGCGGCCGGCGTGGCGGAGATTCACGCAGTTGGTCTCTGTTTCGCCCGAGATGTTAAGGAACCACCGGCATGCCCGACACACCGCCCGTACTGGACTCGTTTCCCGCTTCCCGGCGGTGCACGTTCCACCCCGCCGAGAAATTGGAGGACCGCCGCGAAACGCAGCCGATCAGCCGGCTCCGGTTCCCCGACGGACACCTCGGGTGGCTGGTGACCGGATACTCGGCCGCCCGCAAGATCCTCGCCGACACCCGGTTCAGCTCCAGGCCGGAGTCGATGCACATCCCGATCCCGGGACCGTTCGCGTCGGGCCGCCCGGCATACCCGGGGTTCTTCGTGGAGATGGACCCGCCGGACCACACGCGGCTGCGGCGCCTGCTCGCAGCCCAGTTCACCATGCGCCGGATCAACGAACTCGAACCCAAGATCGCCGAGATCACCGAGAACCACTTGGACGAGATGGCCCGCCAAGGCCCGCCGGCCGACCTGGTCTCGGCGTTCGCCCTGCCGATCCCGCTGCTGAACATCTGCGAACTGATCGGCGTCCCCTACGCCGACCGCAGGCTCTTCATGGAATGGCAGACCACCGCGCTCAGCCTCGACACCGAGAACAAGAAGTCGGAGGAGGCGATCGGTCAGATCCGCCAGTACATCTGCGACCTCGCGGTGCGCAAGCGGGACGAACCCGACGACGACCTGATCAGCGGACTCGCCGCCAACCCGGAGCTGAGCGACCTGGAGCTGGGCAACATCGGCACGATGCTGCTGATGGCCGGCCACGAGACCACCACGGGCATGCTGTCCTTCGGCGCCCTCGCCCTGCTGTCGCACCCCGAACAGCTGGCGAAGCTGCGCAACGACCCCTCGCTCATCGACGGCGCGGTCGAGGAGCTGATGCGGTTCCTGAGCGTGGCCCACATCGGTCCGAACCGGTCGGCGCTGGAAGACGTCGAGGTCGACGGCACGCTGATCAGCAAGGGCGAGACCGTCACCCTGTCCCTGCCGGCGATCAACCGCGACCCCGAGCAGTTCGAGGATCCCGACACGCTCGACATCACCAAGTCGGCCCGCGGGCACCTGGCCTTCGGCCATGGCATCCACCAGTGCCTGGGCAACAACCTGAGCCGCGTCGAGCAGCGCGTCGGGTTCTCCGCGCTGCTGCGCAGATTCCCCGACATCGAGCTCACCGTGCCGCTGGAACAGGTCCCCATGCGCGACGAACGGGTCTTCTACGGGGTCGATGAGCTTTGGGTGACCTGGTCGCAGGACACGGGTGCGCCGCAGCCCTGACCGGAGTACCGGCCCCGTCCGGGCCGGCCGTGTGCCTGCCGAGGCGCGCCCGAGCGCAGCCGTCCAGATGCGAGTTCCGATGTGAGGTAACCGGTGGGGTCGAATCCTGCTGAACGTGGTGAGTCCGGCGACCAGATCGCCGTCGTGGGGATCGCCTGCCGCCTGCCCGGGGCAGCCGGTCCGGACGAATTCTGGAGGCTGCTGCGCGACGGCGCCGACGCGATCGGCGACGCGCCCGTCTCCCGCAGCGCGGGCGCCGCTGTGCCCCGCGGCGGATTCCTGGACCGGGTCGACGGGTTCGACGCCGGGTTCTTCGGCATCGCACCGCGCGAGGCGGCCGAACTGGACCCCCAGCAGCGGCTGATGCTCGAACTCGGTTGGGAGGCGCTGGAGGACGCCGGAACCGTGCCCGCGGCGCAGGCCGGCGGCCGGACCGGCGTTTTTCTCGGGGTGGCCGCCGACGACTATGCCGCGCTGTCGGGCCGGCGCGGCAGCGGGGCGGCGACCCCGCACTCTCTCACCGGCCTGCACCGCAGCATGGTCGCCAACCGGGTCTCCTACCTGTTGGGGTTGCGGGGGCCGAGCCTCACCGTCGACGCGGGCCAGTCGTCGTCGCTGGTTTCGGTGCACCTGGCCTGCCAAAGCCTGCGCTCGGGCGAGTCCGACACCGCGTTCGCCGGGGGCGTCAGCCTGAACCTGGCTCCGGAGAGCACGGACCGGGTCGCGAAGTTCGGCGCGCTCTCGCCCGACTTCCGCTGCTTCACATTCGACACGCGGGCCAACGGCTACGTGCGCGGCGAGGGCGGCGGCGTGCTCGTCCTCAAACCGCTGGCCCGGGCCCTCGCCGACGGCGACCGGGTGTACTGCGTGATCAAAGGCAGCGCGGTCGGCAACGACGGCGGCGGCCGCACCCTCACCACCCCGGACCAACACGCCCAGCAGGAAGTGCTCCGGCTGGCCTGCCGGCGCGCCGGCGCCGATCCGGCGGCGGTGCAGTACGTCGAGCTGCACGGCACCGGCACCCCGGTCGGCGACCCGATCGAGGCCGCCGCGCTCGGGGCGGAGCTCGGCACCGCTGCGGGCCGGGCCCGGCCGCTGGTCGTCGGCTCCGCCAAGACCAACGTCGGCCACCTCGAAGGCGCCGCCGGGATCACCGGCTTGCTCAAAGTGGTGCTGAGCATCCGCAAGCGGGCGCTGCCGGCCAGCCTCAACTTCGAGACCCCGAACCCCGGTATTCCGCTGGACGAGCTGAATTTGCGGCTGCCGCGCTCGATCGAGGCGTGGCCGTCCCCGGAGGAACCGCTGCTGGCGGGCGTGTCGTCCTTCGGAATGGGCGGCACCAACTGCCACGTCGTGGTCGGCGAGCCGGCCGGGCAGGACGCGCGGGACGAACGGCGCGGCGAACCGCAGGCCGCGGTCGGCGGGCACGCCGAAGCAGCGGTGTCCGGTGCCGCCGGTGCCGAGTCCCCGATTGTGCCGCTGGTGGTTTCCGCACGTACGCCCGAGGCGCTGCCCGCTCAGGCCGCGCGGCTGGCCGAGCACCTGGAAACCGCCCCGGCGCGCCTGGCCGACATCGGGTTCTCCCTGGCCACCACCAGGGCCGAGTTGGAGTACCGCGGGGTCGCGCTGGCCGCCGACCGCGAATCCGCCCTTGAGCGGCTGCGTGCCCTGGCCCGCGGCGAATCCGCTCCGGGCGCGGTCGGCCCCGCCGGCCGCGCCGGTGGGCCGGGTTCGGCCGGCCGAGTGGTGTTCGTGTTCCCGGGTCAGGGTTCGCAGTGGGCGGGGATGGCCGCTGAGTTGTTGGAGTC